>JBAPYK010000408.1:0-6850 GCA_049284695.1 Rhodoplanes sp.
GCTCCGAACCGTCGACTATATGGTCAACCATATATGTGAACCGATCTCCCCAAACCGGTTCGCATCTTGCCGCTCACCTCGCGCGGTGCAAGCTGGGGCGAAAGGACCGCTTACGAATGACGCGTATCACCCCGACAGACAAAGCGATCGGCCATCGTATTCGCGCGCTGCGGGTCGAGCGTGGGCTGTCGCAGACCGGTGTTGGCCTCCATATCGCCATGACATGTCCCTAGAAGGGCGCGCAGCCGGGTTATCGCCAGCCGCGAATGCGATTTGACGGTGCCGAGTGGGATCTGCAGCTGTTCCGCGATCTCGCCATGCGCCTTCTCCTCGAAGAAGGACAGTTCGATGACGCGCAACTGCTCGTTCGACAGCCGCCTCATCGCCTTGTGCACGCATTGTTCCAACTGGACCGCTGCGACCTGCGATTCCGGCGTCCGCTCATCGAGGTGAGCTTCAAGGCCGATGTCCTTATCGAGGTCGATCTCGTAACCGTTGCGCCGTTCGCGCCGGAGCGCATCGATCCGCAGGTTACGCGAGATGGTAAATATCCAGGCGGCCGCGCCGGTGCTGCCGGGTACGAACGAGTCGGCTTTGCGCCACACGGTCAGCATGGTTTCCTGGGCGATTTCTTCCGCCGTCGCCCCGCTCGCCCCCGAGCGCAGCATGAATGTCTTCACCCGAGGCGCAAAATGCTCAAACAATCTGACAAAGGCCGCGCGATCTCGGCGGGTCGCGACCGCCTCAATCAGCCGCCCCCATTCCACAGTTGCTGCCGCCCCCTCGCCGTTCGTCGGCATTATTTTCCGCGGGGTTATCATCAGACGTTCTCCGGCTTCGAGAATGCTGCATTTGTGCAACAGTGCTCGGGATATCCGGCCCGAGGTGTTCGGTCTGTGAACTGGGTCACACAGGGGCGCTCGTAGTCGGGGTAACTGTGGGGGTTCTGCCCAGGTGAGGGTTTGCGAGCCGCCGGCCACACGGTAAACCGGTGGTCGGGAGTTCAAATCTCTCACCCGGCACCATCAAAGCCCAAGAAACAAGGGCTTTTTGCATCGGCGCGAGCGCAGGAACCGCACTGAAAGCCGTCTAGCGGGAGCACGAAAAGGAACACAGTCGCCACCCTTCGGAATGGGCGATGTTCGTCGCCCGTTCGCGGCCCATCGTTGATCCTGGCCGCGGTCGAGCGGCGGCGGATGCGCTGGGAAGGCGACCCGAATCCGGCCACCGACGTCAGCGTGGTCGATTCTGCCGCAAAAGACGCACCAGCGGGCTTCCTGAGGGCAGCCAGAGCATCCTACAGGCGACCGGGCGGCGGTCAGGCCTCCGCCGAATTGAGAAATGGGACGGCTCGCTGGCGATCCAGCCAAGATGGCAGCAATGAACAAATGTTTGGCGCGAAGTAACAAGACGCACGGGGGCAAAAGCGACCAACAAGCGGTGCGTTGTCGGCACACTGACCGTTGGAACGCTTCCGGCGCTGATGCTTGGTGCGCCATGGTTCTTTGCCTTGGTTTGGTCATGCACCGGCAACGTGCACGGCCATCACCATGGCCAACTTGGTTGCCGGAAGCAGTTGGAACCCGAATGCGTCGCTGTAAAGAGCGCGCTGGAACAAAGTTGGTCTTGAAAGACCGACACGCGGAGACATCAAAGTGATGCCGACCATCCTCTCCCGCATGTTGTCGACATTGGCCGCCGCGGCCCAAACAGCCGACCGGATCGACTATTGGATCCGTCGGCATGTGATTGAGTACTGGGACGAAACCCATCCCTCTCAACTCAAGTTGGATCCCGGTCGAGATAGACGCGTTGGGCTGCCAGCAATTGGACAATGTCGTGAGGACCAGTACGACGGCCTCGCGACTCCCATTGCCCCGCATCTCGCTGCACTCGTCAAGCAACTCGAAACGCAGAAACAGGAATAGGAGCCTGCGGACGGTCTAGTCCATCACCGGCGCTTTAAGTGATTGCCGAACTGGCCGAAGCCGAGCCGGTCGCGCTCGCTGCATGATGGCTGCAGCCCACGCCCAACTCTGGCGGCGACGGCCGCCATGAACAAATGTTTGGCGCAAAGTAACAAGTCCCCGGAACGGGGGTAACGCGACTAACAAGCGGAATTCCGCCGTTGACGGGTAACGAGGCATTGGCGTTCACAGGAGAAATGGAAGCTGTTAAAGAAAGGCAATCCTCTTGGGGAGCGTGACAGTCTCTCCGTGAACGAAAGCGAAGTCATCATTGAGCTTGGAGCGGAAGGCGGCTCCATTACCCGGCGCAATCTCGGCCAACAACGCGTCTTCGACTCTCAGCGGAAACGCCGGCGGCATTGCCTTGCTCGGGTTTGACCAGGCGAGCGATCAATTCGATTTCGCATATCTGAAGGCGAACGACCACCTCGCCCATCCTCAGCTGCATCGTAAGCGGTCCTTTCGCCCCAGCTTGCACCGCGCGAGGTGAGCGGCAAGATGCGAACCGGTTTGGGGAGATCGGTTCACATATATGGTTGACCATATAGTCGACGGTTCGGAGCGGCGCGGTCGTATCGATATCCGGGTCGGGGTTGGGCGCCGCCGTCGCTGGTGCGCGGAGGACAAGGGCCGGATCGTCGCGGAATCCTACGCGCCCGGAGCGGTGGCATCGGAAGTCGCGCGTCGGCACGAGATCACGCCGCAACATCTGTTCGCCTGGCGCAAGGCGGCCCGCGCTGGGCGGCTGACTCTGCCGGTCGAGGAAGCTCCCATGTTCGTACCGGTCGTGACGACGACCCGCGAGGTGGGGGCGGCGGGCGCGTTGGCGAATCGGCCTGGATCGATCGTGATCGAGATTGCGGGGGCGGTCGTTCGCGCGGAAAGAGGTGTTGATCTCGGCTGGCTGCGGGATGTGCTGCGGACCGTGAAGGCGGCGACATGATCGTGGTTTCGGCCGGGGTCCGAGTTCTGATCGCTACAAAGCCGGTCGACTTCCGTAAAGGGGCGGACGGATTAATTGCGCTCGTTCGCGAGGCGCTGGGTGAGGACCCATTCTCGGAAACCATCTTTGTCTTCCGCAGCAAACGAGCCGACCGTTTAAAAATTGTGGCCTGGGATGGATCAGGGCTGGTTCTGTTTTGGAACTACCTGGCTTCATACTGCACCTCCTCCGATGCGATGGAGCAATTTTGATTCGAGGCCCTTTGGGCGCCCGCAGCACGGTCGGCGAGCCGGTCCCATCGACTGCTGTGCTTGATCGGCGGGGTTGGCCCAGGCGCCTCATACAAGTAAGCGTGGGCGTTGTAGGCATGCCTCACGATGAGGCCGTGCTCGACCCACCTGAGTAGCGTACTCTCACAAATTCCGAGACGCGCTGCAATCTCCGGCTTGGTCAGCTTCCTTGAGCCCGGAGACGATCGTAACGGGACCGGAGCTCATATTCGTGGGCAAGATAGGCGACGCGCAACGCGGTGAACCGCGCGCCGGCCTGTCCTCGACGTGCCGAGCCGCCCGGACGTAGCCCGCGGTCGTTCAAGATGTCGGCGATCTCGGGATAGGTGTGATCGTCGAGCAGCGCATCGACGAGTTCGACCACTTCCGGCCTGGTTTTGATCTGCTGTGCGGAGGACTTGGGGTTCTGCGTCGTCAACGTCTCGGTCTGACCACCCTTGAAGCGGACGTGGATCCTGGTGATGCCTTCGACCGGAACCTTGACGAGCGTGACGTCCTCGATGAGGTAAGCGAGCAGTCTCTTGCGCTCGCGGTTCGGCAGGCTCGGATCCTTCCAGAGGATGCTGAAGTCGGTCGTCATGGCGACGAGCCGATCTTGGATGGCGTCGTCGAGGACGATCTGGTTCGCCTTTCGAGCGCGTTCTCGTTCCTCCTGGGCGTTGGCCAATGCGCGCAGCTTGTCGTTCCATTCTCCCTCGAGCGTGTCTGCGACAAGACGATTGTTCGGATCGACCAACATATAGCGACGCTGCGCGAGTTCGGCTTCGATTTGGGCACGTTCGACGGCGCGAAGGTGCAGCCGATCGGCCTCTTCGTGCCGAGCCTCGATCTCGCGTCGGATCTCGAGCGCCAACTCGATCGCGGCCGGGGTCATTTTCTCGGCGACCAGCGCGCCGATCACGTCATCGATGGGCCCGCCGGCAATCGATTGGCAGTTTGGCTCACCGGCATAGTTGTGGCCGCGATCGCAGACGTACCAAGTCTCCAGCCTTCCACGCCGCGCAGCATATCGGCTCCTGAGGTGTCGGCCGCATCGCCCACACACCGCACGTCCCTGCAGCAGCGCCGTCCCCTCGCGCGGCGGCGACGCGCGCGCCAGTTCGTATCTGCCGTCATTGGACTTCAGAACCTGAAGATTGCCCTGGAATTTCTCCCAGGTGATGTAGCCGGGATGCGCGTTCGGGATACAGGCGAGCCAATCGTCGCGCTCCCGGTTTCGCAGGATTTTCTTTCCGTCGGCGCCCCGCCGATAATGCCGGCGGCCATAAGCGTAGGCGCCCGCATAGCGCGGGTTGTGCAAGGTGCGGATCGCCGTCGATGTCGTCAGCGGCCGGAAGATCGTCGTCGTGCTGTTGCGGAGCCGGGACGGGAAGAGAATCCCCTCTTGTCGGAACGCCTTGACGATCTGCGATGCGGACCCGACCCGCGAGAACGTCTCGAAGAAGTGAGCGATCGTCTCCCTGATCTGCGCGTCCGGATCGAGCGCCACCTCGCCGGCGGCGTCATAGACGAAGCCGGTCGGAAGCACGCAGCGATACTCGCCGCGTCGGACCTTGTTCAGAATCCCGCCGCGCAACCGGGCTTTGATGACGTGGAGCTCGGCTTCGCTCATAGTTCCTTTGAGACCGAGCAGCAGCCGGTCATTGAAGCTCGCGGGATCGTACACGCCATCCTCGTCGAGGATCAGCGTGTCGGCGAGGGCGCAGATCTCCAGCAGGCGATGCCAGTCGGCATTGTTCCGGGCCAGGCGCGAGACCTCAAGACCCATGACGATGCCGGCGTGTCCCATGCCGACATCGCTCACCAGGTGCTGGACGCCGCCGCGCCACGATGCCGAAGCGCCGGACTCGCCTTGATCGCTGTCGATGACGATGATCTGCTCGTCCCGCCAGCCCAGAGCGATCGCGCGACTACGAAGAGCGTATTGCCGCTTCGTGCTCTCGACATTCTCAATCACCTGTCGCATCGACGACTGTCGAACGTACAAATAGGCGCCGCGCGAGAGGTGACGGGGTTGGACTTTGAGGGAATCGCTCATGGCGTTCTCCGGTCATCGACCTTGGTTGCCAGTGACGCGAACACGTAAACGATGGCGTTCTGCTCGCCGGGCTTTCTTGGATCGGAGCGCGACGCCGCAGCCGGCTGCCGCTGGGTGGTGGCATCAGACAGACGGCGCGCCCAGCCAAACATGCCACGACGCAGGAACACCATCAGCCCGCTGCGGCCCTCCAAAGGCAGGACGTCGCCGAGCGCGGCCGCGCGCAAGGTCTCGTACTGGGCGACGACGCTGGAGACTGCCGTCGAGAGCGGCTCGCCCGCCCTCGGCGTCATCGCGGTGTTTTTTTTCCACGGACGGCGCGCTCGATCGTCCTTGGATGCACGTCGAGGCCGAACCGCTCGTGTATCGATTTTGCCAACTCGCGCGCGCGGATCGGTTCGCCGGGAACGAGCTGCGCCGTGACAAACGCCAGCACCTCGCTCTGGATCTTGTGCGGACCGCGGGGGCCGCGCTTTTTGGCCACCAGCCCCGCGATCCCCGCGTCCTCGAAGTCGGCCTTGGCTTGATAGAAGGTCGGCCGCGACACGCCGTATTCGTCGGACGCATCGGTCACCGACGCCTTCTCCACCGAGACCCGACGCAGCATCTCGTATTTGACCTGCACGGCGTCGCAGGGATCGAAGAAATCGCTTTCCCGGAACTTCGGGTCGCGAACCTTCTCGGGCGTCGGGTTCAACGCGCCCTCTTCGCGGAGGGCGTCGACCTTCGAGCGCCTGCTGTCGTTGCGTGCCGGCACCGAGAGCTCCGCGACATCGAATGCACCAATCGTAATCATTAATATGCCGCATATGATCTCTCTGTCAAGCTCAGGCGGTCGCGCTTGTACGCCGCTTATTCCCTTATAAAAGGGTGCTTCTGAGGCCTATCTCAGTCTTTTTGCGGCATCTTTTTCCTTACACTAGCGGCATCATTTTCATTACACGGATCGGACGCCCCTGGCCGCTCCCCGGACAGGCGCGTCACCAAGCCGGCGAGCGCCAGCAGGTCCTCGACGAGAAACAGGGCGCGGCCTTGCCCCATGGCGACGTGAAGGGGCGGCGCCACCATGTCGGTCCATTGCGGCGGCACGGAGCAGACAACGTCATCGTCGACGCGCAGCAGCAATCGCTTGCCGAAGCGGTTCCAGCGTTCGCCGATGCACATGAGAGAGCGGCCGGAGAACGGATGGAAGGGATGGGTTATGCGGACAAGCTGCGGCGTTGCAGCGGTAAGGTCTGCGTTCCGAGCTGAGTTACAAGCGGCTCGAAGGCGGCGCGTTTTGCTGGCCGCCGATCGAGGACGGCGTGATGCGGCTGACGCCGGCGCAGCTTGCCGCTCTATTGGAAGGGACCGAGTGGGCCCGCATTGCGGCGCGCGAGATCGAGCGCCCGAGGGCGGCGTCATGAGTGTTCTGACGGCGTTCGCCGCGATCACGTCGTGCCGCTTTGCCAATGCGCGTCAGCCCGCGCTGCGGCAGGACGACTCAGCCGACGGAACGTTGCTGCCGGGCGCGGCCGAATCAGTCATCGTGCGCGCCATGACGAACGCGCCGTCAGCGCTGCCCGACGACATTGACGCCCTCAGAGCGTTGATCGCCGCGGCGCGCGAGGCC
>JBAPYK010000409.1:0-3035 GCA_049284695.1 Rhodoplanes sp.
CCATCGCCTTTCTCGGCTTCAGCGTGAGCTTGCCGCTGGCGCTGCAGGCGATCGTCATCTACCTGTTGGGCATGGCGACGGGCGGCTCGCTCTGGTCGCTGCTGCGCCGTTCGTTTGAACGGTCGCGACTCACGGGCGATTACTAGGTATTCGCGTGCTGGCCGCGGCTCCTCTGCGCAACGTTCCCTAGTCTGGACGCGCATCGTGCGCCGCCAGTTTTCGCGCGAGGCCTTCATAGCCCCAGGCCATGACGCGGTCATGGTTCCACGTGAAGGCCGGCCGCAGGAGCGGCGCAAGCGCGCGCATCCACCTGCTGTTGAGCTTGACGTACCAGTCATAGCGCACGTGCGTGCCGGCGCCGTGCGGGGTGACGGTCCAGCGGCCGACTCCGGACAGTTCGCCATCGGCCCAGCCTTCGATGACCGACATCGGCTCGACGCGGATCACCCGCATGCCAAACCGCATGCGATAGGGCAGCGCCGTCCGCCAGGTAAAGCGGCGATAGCCGCCGACCCCGTTGGCGTCGCCCGGTTCGATCAGGTCGACGCGTTCGACCGCGCGCCACCAGCGGGGCCAATCCTCGGGCTTCGTCAGCGCCTCCCACACGGCGGCTGCCGGTGCGGTCAGCGCCCACTCGGTGACGAGATGGAAATCGGTTGCGGCCATGGAGCGCTCTGCCGTCTGCTGCTTGGAACCCGAGAACCGCCCAGCTGCTTTCGGAAGCGAGGCGGCGCATACTAATTCCATCGTTGCCGCACGTCACGGCGTCTGTGGTTCAACCGTGGGAGGAACGACATGGTGAGGAACTTCGATCACGTGACCATCGTCGTGCGCGATGTCGAAGCGGCCAAGCACTTTTTCGGCTTGCTCGGCTTCCGCGAGACGCACTCCGCCGTCATCTCGGGCAAAGTGATGGAAGACTACATGGGCATCGAAGGCATCGAGGCCGACCACGTCACGCTCGCAATCGAGAACCCACATAGCGAAGTGCAGCTTCTGCGCTACCGACACCCGGATGCGGTCGTCGATGCCAACATCTCGAAGCTTAACAAGCTCGGCTTCAATCACATCTGCTTCGCCGTCGACGACCTTGATGCCGAGGTCGCGCGGCTGACCGCAGCCGGCGTCAAGCTCCGCAACAGGGTGATGGATTTCCTGAGCCGGAAGCTCGTTTTCCTGCACGGACCCGAAGACATTACAGTCGAGCTCGCGCAGTGGGATTGAGTCTTCCATGAAGCGCATGAAGCGCGGCGAGAGCGCGAGTCGTTGAGCAAGCCCACCTCGCTTGTCCGGGGTAGGCGATCCGCAACATTGATCGCGAATCGAATCTAACCTACGACCCGCGTTGATCCCTCAGCTTAAGGAAGAAACGATGCGTCGCCGTCTGCTTGCCCTCGGTTTCGTTTTTCTTTTCGGCGGGGTCTCTCTGGGCCGCGATGCGGCCGAGCCCCAGGTTCAGCCGCAGTCCTATCCGGCGGTCACCATATTGTCGACTGGCGCCAGTATCCTCGGCGAGCCGATCCGCTATCCGACCACGGGTCCGGCACGCATCACAGCCGCCATCGTCACCCTTGCACCGGGTCAGAAGACGAGCGTCCACAAGCACGGCGTGCCGCTGTTCGCCTACATTCTGGAGGGCGAGCTGACGGTGGATTACGCCGGCTACACGAAGCGCACGTTCCACGCGGGTGAAGCGTTCATGGAGGGGATGGACGTCGCCCATTTCGGCGTCAACAGCGGAAAGCAGACCATGCGGCTGCTCGCCGTCTACTTGGGCGCGCAGGGCGCGCAGGACGTGATTCCGGTGCGCTAGCGGCGTCGTTTAAGAGGCCGCGGACGCGCGCGGCGTGCAAGCGCCGCAAGGGGGGCGGGGGACCGTTAGTCGGCGGGCTGCTTTTGGTCGCTGAGCGGCGGGCTTGCGACGGTCAACTCGGGCGCACTGCGCGTTGCAAGCTGTTGCAGCGCATTTGGGTCGAGGATATGCAATCGGCGCACGGTCAGGTCGTCGATTTCGAGCGATCGGAAGCGCGCCTTGCGCACCGACAGACGGCCGATGGCGAAGGCGCCGATGGCGAGCGCGCCGATGGCAAAAGCGCCGACCGCCAATGCGCCGATGCCGGCCGCGGCGACGCTCACGTCACGTAGCGCCGCCGAGCGCGTCGACGCGCTCTCTTGCGGCTTCAGGCGGGTCATTTCTTGGGACGGCGCGCGGGCGAGCTGGCGCGGCCGCAGGCGGGCGAGTTCCCGAGGAAAAAGTCGGTTGGAACGCATTGGGATACTCCCGCTGGGCAGGCCGATCGCTGGCGATCAAGCAATAACCGCCGGATCACCCGTTTTGTTCCGGGAAAGTCTACCAGCCCTCGTCCATCCTCGCCGCGGTATTCTGCAGCGGCGGTTATCGGAACGACGTGTTCTTTTTGCGCCGCTCCAACAAAACGGGAGCCGGCGCTAATGCAATAGCCGCGGGCCTTACCGTATGCGCCGTTACTCTAACCGGCTATTTCGCGGGCCATGCTGCGAATTCCGGCGATTGAATGGAATCCGCTCTTTTGCGTGACGCTATTCGAACGGTTCCGCCTCGCCGAACAGCGCTTCAGGCCCAGACGGCCGCAGCGACGACGGCGACCCCAATGACAACGGCAAGAACCACCCACAAGACTTTGGCCTTGGGGGTCAAATATGGGTTCAGCTCGTCGTAGCGCTCCTTATTATCCCTCACGATATCGTCTTTCATGACCTCCTCCTCGCTTCAACGGTGACGCCGAAGCATCCGTTGACCGAATGGACGCGGTACCACGCCTTCGCCAATAGATAAGTATTCGGTAAGCTTTAAAACATGGGGCTCACGGGAATTTTTTGGCAGCACCACCGCCGGGAACGAGGGGGCCGCGCGTCGCTCGCATTGGTCAATCAAGCCCAGAATGATTTGATCCGTTCAGCCTAGTTCCATCTGATCGAAGACATGATGGACCTGGGGCGGTTGGCCGGTGAGAAACGACGCGCGTGACGGCGAACACATTGCGGAGGCGATGTAA
>JBAPYK010000410.1:0-2352 GCA_049284695.1 Rhodoplanes sp.
GACTGCGACGGTCACCTCGTTGGTGAACCCCACGAACCAAGCGTCATTCTCATCATCCGAGGTGCCGGTCTTGCCCGCGACATAGGGGGCCAAGCCCGCGATCGCTCGCGCCGTCCCTCGGGCCAGGACGCCCTGCAACATGGTCTTGAGTTGATAGAAAGCGGCGCGGTCAACCGAATCGATCGGTGATGCCGTTTGCTGATGGCGATAGATTATCTGGCCGTTGCGCTCAATCGTGTCCACGACGTAGGGCGCCGGTCGCAGCCCTTCATTGGCAATCGCCGCATAGAACGCCGCGAGATCGATCGGCCGTACCGGCTGCGCGCCGAGCACGAATGGATAGTACCGCACGCATTCCCCGTAGATCTGCGCTTCCACCGCCAAATCACAAAGACGATTGAGACTGTCCTCGGGCTTTTTTTCGATGCCGCCAGTGAGCAGACGAACCGTCGCAAGATTGCGCGAATTTTCCAGCGCGCGGCGCAAGGTCAGAACACCGCCCGAGTCACCGCCATAATTCTTCGGCGTCCAATAATCCTGCCCGCTGGCGCGCCTCGTATTGATGGGCGGCATCGTCAGTGGTTCATCTTTCACCAGCGTATTGGGCTGCACACCCTTGCCAAGAGCCGCGAGATAGCTCAGCGGCTTGAGGGCGGAGCCCGGCTGACGCACAGCCTGCGTCGCACGATTGAGCTGGCTCAGCGGATAGGAGAAGCCGCCGGTCATCGCGAGGATGCGACCGGTCTTGTTCTCCACAACAATTGCCGCTCCTTGCACCGTAGGACGTACGCGTAACCCGGCGCGTACACCTTCCTTACCCTTGCCCTCGGAGACCCGTACCAGCACCACGTCATAGGGCGCGAGCTTGCGCCCCATGGCGGCGTCGATGCCAAGCGGCAGGACGCGACCATCGGTCAGCCCGACGCGCCAAGCCCCGCTGTGCGTGCCGGCGGGTTTCTCCACAATGATGGCGGGTTCCCAATGCACGTCATATAGCGGCAGCCGCGCATTCCTGAGCACCCGCTGCCACGCCGGCCGTCCGTCGCCGGTTTTCTGATCCGCTTCGGCACGCTCAATCGCCTTCGCCAAATTGGCCTCAGGGGCCTCGAACTGCACGCGCCCGGTATTGCGCTCGTAGCGCGAAAGCCCCTCCTGCAGGGCCTCTTCCGCCGCCCGTTGCAGTTTCTGATTTATCGTCGAACGCACTGTGTAGGTGTCCGCGGTCAACGCTTCGATGCCCGCTACTGACTTGGCCTCGCGGGCAACCTGATCGACGAAGTAAAAGCCGATGTCGCGCCGCGGCCGTTCATAAGTCACGAGTTTCGGCAATACCGGCAGTCCTCGAGCGGACCGTGCGATTGAGAGCAGACCATCTTCCTGCAAACGGTTCAAAACATAGGCAAGCCGTTCCTGCGCCCGCCGGGGGTGCCGATCGGGGCTGAAATAGTTCGGTCCCTTTACCAGGCCGGCAAGGAGCGCCCCTTCCGCGAGCGTCAGCTCGTTCGCCGGCTTGCCGAAATAGGCGCGCGCCGCCATTTCGATGCCCCAGGCGCCGCGGCCGAAATAAACTGCGTTGAGGTAGAGTTCGAGAATCTCCGCCTTGCTCAGTGTCCGCTCGACCCGCGCCGCGACAATGATCTCACGGATCTTGCGCTCATAGGTGAGATCGTCGCCCACCAGGAGGTTCTTCACGATCTGCTGGGTTATTGTCGAGCCGCCCTGCGACCGCCCAGCCGGGGCGAGGTTGCTGACGAAGGCGCGGATCAGTCCCCGCTCGTCGATCCCCCTGTGCTGATAGAAGCGCCGGTCTTCGGCCACAATGAAAGCCAACTGCACATGCGTCGGGATGTCGGCGAGAGCGACCCAGGTGCGCCGCTGGTTCTCCTCGAATACCTCCGCAAAAGGCTCACCCGCGCCGTCGAGCACGACGCTCGTGCCGGGGAGATTCAAGCCCTTGAGCCTGCTGTGATCGGGCAGCTCGGCGGCCGCCTTGTTGTAGAAGGCAATCACAGCGCCAAGATCAACCGCCGCTCCGCGAACCTCCTGGTCCGTGCAAAATTGCCGGTAGGCCGCTTGCAGGTCGACGAAGTTGATCCCGCGAAACACCTTGTTCTCGTCAGCAATCGCCTGCGGATCGTCGAGCGCGGTCGCGATCAGATCGTCGAGATTAATGCGCTCGATATCGAAGACTTTCTTTATATGGGTGCAGCCCGCGCGCAAAAGCCCCACCACCTGCTCCTGGTCTCGCGTGCGGTCGAACTGCGTCCGTACCGCCTCGGGCGCTGTCGTCACTTGACTGAGCGCAAGCGCGGTCGCGAAGACCTTGATAAGGAGCGATTCCATAGGTGAGCC
>JBAPYK010000411.1:0-16393 GCA_049284695.1 Rhodoplanes sp.
ACGGCGACTTCCTCGAGACCTGCTATCTCCTGCTCTATGGCGAGCTGCCGACCGCGGCGCAAAAGGCGGAATTCGACCGCACGGTCACCCGCCACACCATGATCCACGAGCAGATGGCGCGGTTCTACCAGGGTTTCCGCCGGGACGCGCATCCGATGGCGGTCATGGTCGGCTGCGTCGGCGCGTTGTCGGCGTTCTATCACGACTCGACCGATATCTCCGATCCGCACCAGCGGATGATCGCCTCCTACCGCTTGATCGCGAAGATGCCGACCATTGCGGCCATGGCCTATAAATACGTGATCGGCCAGCCTTTCATTTATCCGAAGAACGATCTCGATTACGCATCGAACTTCCTGCGCATGTGCTTTGCGGTGCCGTGCGAGGAATACGAGGTCAACCCGCTGCTCGCGCGCGCGATGGACCGCATCTTCATCCTGCACGCGGACCACGAGCAGAACGCCTCGACCTCGACGGTCCGGCTCGCCGGCTCATCGGCGGCCAATCCTTTCGCCTGCATCGCAGCCGGCATCGCCTGCCTGTGGGGACCCGCGCATGGCGGCGCCAATGAGGCGGCGCTGAACATGTTGACCGAAATCGGCAAGCCCGAGCGCATCCCGGAATATATTCGCCGCGCGAAGGACAAGAACGATCCCTTCCGCCTGATGGGCTTTGGCCACCGCGTCTACAAGAGCTACGATCCGCGCGCCAAGATCATGCAGACGACCTGCCACAGGGTGCTCGCAGAAACCGGCGTGAAGGACGACCTCTTCGAAGTGGCGAAGGAGCTCGAGCGGATCGCGCTGCACGACGAGTACTTCATCGAGAAGAAGCTCTATCCCAATATCGACTTCTACTCGGGCATCACGCTCAAGGCGATGGGCTTCCCCACCACCATGTTCACCGTGCTATTCGCGCTCGCGCGCACGGTCGGCTGGATCGCCCAGTGGAAAGAGATGATCGAGGATCCGAGCCAGAAGATTGGCCGGCCGCGCCAGCTCTACACCGGAGAGACGCACCGGGATTACGTGCCGATCGGAAAGCGCAAGTAGGCGACCGGCCGCGCGCGCCCGCTCACCCGCGGCGGCGTCTGCCCGCGTGAACGAGCACGATTTGGGCCGCGGCCTCGCTGGGGTTTGCCGCGCCGATCTTCATCACCTGATCGAGGCGCGCGAACGCGTCGAGTTGGCGCCGTCGTTCCGGCGTGTCGGCGAGCAGCGGCGCAAGCGCGGCGACGAGCGGCTCGGGCGCCACCTGCCGCTGCAGCAATTCCGGCATGACGTTCTCGCCGAGCACCAGATTGGCGAGCACGATGCTCGGCACCTTGATCAGCAGCCGCGCGATCGCCTCCTCGACCAACGGAACGCGATAGGCGACGACCGTCGGCACGCCAGCCAATGCAAGTTCGAGCGTCACCGTCCCGGACGCCGCAAGCGCTGCGCGCGCCTGCCGGAACGCCGCCCATTTGTCCTCCGCTTCGACCACCACGCGCGGGGGAGCGGGCCAATCGGCGGTTGCCGCGCGCACCCGCTTTTCCAGATGCGGAGTGGTCGGCAATACCGCCTCGATCGGGCCGCAGCGCTGGGACAGCAGCGCCGTCGCCTCGCCGAATACCGAAAGATGGCGCCTGATCTCCCCGGTGCGGCTGCCCGGCAGAACCAGGACCAGCGGCGGAGTTGCGGCCCGCCGCTCGGCATCGCGGGCGCTCGGGCGCAGACGTTCAACCTCGCTCGCCAGCGGGTGGCCGACGAAGTCGCAAGGCGGCCCGCCGAGCTTGGCATGCGCGGCCGGCTCGAACGGGAGCAGCGCAAGCACATGATCGACATAGGCGCGCATCGCGCGCGCTCGCGACGGCCGCCAGGCCCAGACCGATGGCGACACGTAATCGATGATCGGAATGGCGGGCGCAGCGGCGCGCACGCGGCGTGCGACGCGATGGGTGAATTCCGGGCTGTCGATGATCACGAGCACATCCGGCTGCGCGGCGATCACGGCGTCGGCCGCTTCGCGGATATGACGGAAAATCGACGGCAAGCGCGAAAGAATGGGGACAATGCCAATGATCGCCAGCTCGTCGATCGGAAACAGGCTGACGAGGCCATGCGCCGCCATGTCCGGACCGCCGACGCCGACGAAACGCGCGCCGGGGACGCGGCGCGCGATCGCTTGCATGAGCCCGCCGCCCAGCCGGTCGCCGGAAGCTTCGGTCGCGACCAGCGCAATGGTCAGATCGGCGGCGGGTCCGGCCGTTTGATTGTTGTCGGTCATTGCGGTTGCGGGGATCGCACGCCCACGGCGAACACGCCCGTCGCATTCGCCTGCCGAATGATCTCCTGCGGCTCGGCCATGATGGTCGCGCCCGCAACCACCGCCAGCCCGGCAAGCCCGGCGCGCGCCACGCCTTCCACCGTCTTCGGGCCGATGGTCGGAAGGTCGAAACGACGGTCTTGGCCGACCTTGGCGGCCTTCACCAAAACGCCGACGCCAGACTTGGTCTGAATGCGCCCTTGCCGCCGCAGGTCTGCAATACGGTCGAGCATTCGGTCCGTGCCCTCCGCCGCTTCGAGTGCAAGCACATGGCGATCGGCGACCACGGCCCCCTGTCCGACATCGAACGGGCTGGTCGCCCGCAACAGGCCGAGCGCCAACGCGATGTCGGCGCGGTCACGCGGTGACGGGGCGAGCCGGCCCAGCGGCCCTTCCGGCACCAGAATATCGGGCGCGACTTCGTGCGCACCGATCAACCGGTAGCCGTGCCCGCCCAGGATGCGGCCAACGCCGGACAGCAAATGATTGTCGCCGCCATGAAAGGCGCGCCAAACATCCGGCAGCACTCTGATCGTCTCCCAGTCCAGTCGAATATGCGAGACCGACGGGCGCAGGACCGTGCCGATAAACACGACGTCGCGGCATCCTTCCGCCTGCATCAGCCGTCGAAAGCGGCCGTAGCGCCCGAGATCGATCCAATGATGCGGGAAAGCGGTTACGGCGGCCGGCTCGGCCCAGCCGCGAATCGCGAACAGCACGCACCGCCGTCCAGTGCGATCGACGGCCTCGGCAACGGCCCGCGGCAGGCTCCCGCCCCCGCAAATGATCGCGAGCGGCGAGGCGGCGGCGGGCGTCGCATCGAGCGTCATGGTTCAGCGTTGGCCTGCGCGCGGCGCACGCCCATGGTGATCGGGCGATCCCCGCTCGCAATGATGAAGTCGATCACGTCGGCAACCGGCGGATCGCCTTTATCCGCCGCGACCGCTTCGACCCGCGAGCGAAAGGTCCCCGGGCCGAAGAACAGGCGCTGATAGGTCTGGCGCAATCGTTGGATGTCCGCTTTGCAGAATCCGCGCCGGCGCAGGCCGACAATGTTCAGCCCGGCCAGATGACCGATGCGACCCTCGACCATGCTCCATGGGATGATGTCGGCCCGAATTCCGGTCAGGCCCGCAATCATCACGCCTGCTCCGATCCGCACGAACTGGCGAACCGCCGCCTGCCCGCCGAAGACGACGTTATCGCCGACGCTGACATGGCCGGCGAGCACCGCATTGTTGGCGAAGGTGACGTGATTGCCGACGTCGCAATCGTGGGCGATATGCGAACCGACCATCATGAAGCATCCGTCGCCTATCCGGGTAACGCCCCGGCCATCCTCGGTTCCGGTATTGGCCGTGCAACCTTCGCGGATTTGACAATCGGCGCCGATGACGAGACGCGTGTCCCCGCCGCGATAATGGACCGACTGCGGCGGGGTTCCGAGCGAGGCGAACGGATAGACGACCGTGCGCGCCCCGATGCTGGTGTGACCGGTCACGCTGACATGCGACAAAAGCCGTACGCCCGGGCCAAGTTCGACATGCGGTCCGACGATGCAGTAAGGGCCGATCTCGACATCCTCGGCGATCGTCGCGCCGTCGGCCACCCTGGCCGTCGCATCGATTTTGCCCATCGGTTCAGGCCCAGGACAGCATGGCGCCGACCTCGGCTTCGGCGACCATCTGCCCCGCGACCAGAGCCTCGCCGCGGAACCACCACATGTTCCGGCGCTGCGCGATCTTGTTCATGTGGTATTCGACCGTGTCGCCCGGCACCACCGGCTTGCGAAACTTCGCCTTGTCGATCGTCATGAAATAGACTTCGCCCGCCTGCTTGCCGGTGCCCGCGAGAACGCACAGGACGCCCGCGGTCTGCGCCATGCCCTCGATCATCAGCACGCCGGGGAACACCGGACGATTGGGGAAGTGGCCGAGAAACTGCGGCTCGTTCGCGGTCACATTCTTTATACCGATGCCATGGTCGTCGCCTCGGATGTCGATCACGCGATCGACCATGAGGAACGGATAGCGGTGCGGCAGCGAATTCAATATCACCGAAATGTCGGCTGCCTCGATGCTGGTGCGAGCCTCCATAGACCTTTCCCCGTCACTCGTTCTCCGAATCGCCGTCGCCCGTCTTGCCGCCGCCCGATCGCGTCGCGAGGCGTTCGATCAGTTTCATTTCGCGGAACCATATCCGTGCAGGCTTGGCCGGGGTGCCGCCCCATTTGGCGCCGGGCGGCACGTCGCCGTGGACGACGCTGACGGCGGCGATCTGAGCGCCCTCCCCGATCGTGAGGTGGTTGTTGACGCCGACACGCGCGCCCAGCACGACGAAATCCTGCAGCGTCACGCTGCCGGATATTCCCGTTTGCGCCACGATCACGCAATGGCGGCCGATCGACACGTTGTGGCCGATTTGGACCAAATTGTCGATCTTGGTGCCCTCGCCGATGACCGTGTCGCGGGTGCCGCCGCGGTCGATGGTCGTGCCGGCCCCGATCTCCACATCGTCCTGGATGATGACGCGACGGAGCTGCGGCACTTTCTGATGCCCTCCCCCACCCATCACGAAGCCGAACCCGTCTTGCCCGATCCGGCACCCGGGGTGAATGATCACGCGGTCGCCCACCAGAGCGTGGATGAGCGAGACGCCGGCGCCGATGGCGCAATCGCGCCCGATCCGCACCTTCGGACCGACGACCGCGGTCGGGCCGATCACCGTGCCGGCGCCGATTTCGGCGCCGGGGCCGACGACCGCCGCCGGGTCGATGGAGGCCCCCGCCTCGATGCGAGCCGACGGATGGACAAACGCGCTGGGCGAGACGCCGTCCGTGGCGAACAGCGACGAAGGTCGTAGCGCGGCGGGAAAAAGCGTGCGGGCGACTTTGACAAAGGCGCGGTAAGGCTCGCGCGAACGCAGAAGCGCGAGCCCCGCCGGGGCGCGCGCCTCAAAGCGCGGGGCGATCAGGCATGCTCCCGCCCGTGTGGTCGCGAGCGCGGGCGCATAATTCGGATTGTCGAGAAAAGCGAGGTCGCTTGGACCCGCCCCGTCAAGCGTCGCAACGTCGCGAATGAGCCGGTCGACGGGGGTCCCGGCCAAAGGCTCGGCCCCCGTCAGCTCAGCAATTTGGCCGATAGTCAGGGCTTCGGTGCGTTCGAAAAAGAACGGCTCGGTCATCGGATATGCGCCGATAGTCGTGAGGTTGGCGCATAGTGCGGCAAACGCGCCGCAACGCAACCCCAACCGCGCGTCTTCGGACGCCGCCTTAGAGCGAATTCCGTTCCGATAGAAGCGGAATTTGCTCTAGTCGTTCTAGGCGGTCGTATTTTCTGCGGCGAACCGGTTTCCACTTCGCCGGAAAATGCTCTCTAGAACTGCCGCCCGCCGCCGAACCGGAAAATCTGCGTCTTGTCGTAGGTGTCCTTGGTGATCGGATAGGCCACATCGAACCGCAGCGGTCCGAACGGCGAATCCCAGATCAGGCCGACGCCGACCGACGAACGAATGAGATCGGAGTCGGCGATACACGGCACGTTCTGGGGTTGGTTGGGACAAGTCATGATGAGGCCGCGTTCAGGCCAAGTCGTCGGCCCCTCATAGTTCCACAACTGACCGGCATCCGCATAAGCCGCGAGTCGCATGCCGAAGTCCTTGGGGGCGAAGAACAGCGGGGTCTGCACCTCGAAGCTCGCCGCCCAGAACATCGTTCCGCCGAGGGCGTCTTGAGTGGAACCCGGCGTTATATCGCGTGGGCCGAACCCGGCCGGCGCAAAGCCGCGCACCATGTTCGGTCCGCCCTGGAAATGATCGAGCATGCGCAGCTCGCGATCACCCCATCCCGTGACATAACCGCCCTGCACCCTGAACACGCTGACGATATCCGGCAGGAGTTCGTTGTAGAGGCGGGAATCGGCCGTGGTCTTGAAGAAGTTTACGTCGCCGCCGACGCCCGCGAAGTCCTGGTTGAGCGAAATCAGCAGGCCGTTGGTCGGGTTTTTGTTGTTGTCGAGCGTGTTGTAGCTCGTCGTATAGCCGAGCAACGAAACCAGAACCGGGCCCTGCGCGAGCTCGCGCTTGACCGCCAACGACGCCTCGCCATCGTAGTAGCAGGTCGCGGTGAACGGCGCGCCGGTGGTCGGATCAATGATGGGCTGGCCGTTAAGTCCGGTCAGCGTAGTCGGATAGAACCACGGGCTCGCCGGGTTGAGATTGTTACAGTTTTCCAACTGTTGCGGCAGTTTGAGCGTCTGCTGATAGGCCGTGTAGCGAAGCTGCCCGACAACTGCATCGGTGATCGGGAAACCGAGCTTGATATTGCCGCCAATGGTGGTCGATGTGTACGACGTATATTGCGACGACGTCTGCTGCTTGGCAAACCCATCGAGACCGAGCGCGAGCCGCTGCCCCAACAGATACGGCTCGACGAAAGACAACTCGAAACCGCGCGCCCGCGAACCGTATTGCACCGCCGCGCGCACGAGGTGACCGCGGCCGAGCAGATTGCGCTCGCCTACGCTTGCTTCGCCGACGAACCCGTCGGCGGTGGAGTAACCGCCCGACACCGAGAACTCGCCGGTGGGCTGCTCCTCGACATCGACGTTGATAATGATCCGGTCCGGCGCCGAGCCCGGCTCGGTGGTGATGCGAACTATCTTGAAGTAGTTGAGATTCTTAATGCGCCGCTCGGCCCGATCGATGAGGGCGCGGTTGTAGGCGTCGCCTTCGACAATGTCGAACTCGCGCCGGATGACATAGTCGCGCGTGCGCGTGTTCCCGCGGATATTGATGCGCTCGATGTAGGCGCGCGGTCCCTGCTCCAGCGTGTAGACGAGATTGACGGTCCTTGCCGCATAGTCGCGTTCGCCGCGCGGCCTTATCGAGGCAAACGGATAGCCGAGCTTGGCGACCTCGACAGTCAGATCTTCAACCGTCTTTTCCACCGCGTCGGCGTTGTAGATCGCCCCCGGCTTGGTGCGCAGCCGCGAGCGCAGCCAGTTGGGATCGAGCCCGCTCACCGTCGTTACGATATCGACGGCGCCGAAGGTGTAGCGCGGGCCCTCGTCGATGACGAAGGTGATGACAAAACCGCGGCGCAACGGATCGTACTCGCCCGTGGCCGAAACGATGCGCACGTCGGCAAACCCGTTTTTGAGATAGAATCGGCGCAGGAGGTCGCGGTCGACCTCCATCCGGTCGGGATCGAAAATATCGTTCGATTTGAGGAAACTCAGAATGCTGCTCTCGCCGGTCTTGATCACGTCTTTCAGGCGCCAATCGGAATAGGCGCGATTACCAACAAAGTTGATCTTGGCGACGCCGGTCTTGCCGCCCTCGCTGATTTCGAAAACGAGATCAACGCGGCCGTTCGGCAGTTCGATGATTTTCGGCTCGACGCGGACGTCGTAACGGCCGCTGCGCTGATAAATTTCAATGATGCGTTGCACGTCCGCCTGCACGATCGGACGCGAGAGCGTGCCGCGCGGACGCGACTGAATTTCCGCCAGGAGCTGTTCGTCCTTGAGTCTGCGATTGCCTTCGAGGGCGACGCGATTGATCACCGCATTCTCAACCACGACGACGACGATCCGCCCGCCGGACGGCGTGATCCGCACATCCTGGAACAGGCCGGTCGCGTAAAGCGCCTTCAGCGCAGCATCAATCCTCGCTGCGTCCAGGCGCTCTCCGGGAGCAAGCGCGAAGTACGACCGGATCGTCTCGGCCTCGACCCTGCGATTGCCTTGAACCACGATCTGAGACGCGGACTGAGCAGTCGCAGCGCCGGTGCCGCCAACGACCACAACCGCTGCGCATATCTGCGCAACGATAAGGCCGACGACGCTGCACCTGTGAAAAACCCTTACCCCCCAAACCATGCGCATGGGCCCCCAAAAATTCCCCATACCCTATGCCCGTCGCTTCCGTTTCCGCCTCCGCTTTTATCGACTTCGATCCCTTGCTTTGCAAACCCCGAGCGCTGACTTATTCCGTTTTGTCGTCAGCGAGTTGCGATACCGACACACACTATGGCAGACCTGTGGGCACATTATGACGAAGCGAGGTGCAAGATATCGTTAAAGGTGGCGAAGATCATCAGCATCACTACTATCGCGAATCCGATCCGGAACCCGAGCTCCTGCGCACGCTCCGATAACGGCTTCCCGCGCGCCGCCTCGATCCCATAGAACAAGAGGTGTCCGCCATCGAGCAGCGGCACCGGAAACAGGTTGAGAAGTCCGATCGACACCGAGAGCACAGCCGCAAGGTGCATCAGCGCGATAAAGCCTGCGCTCGCCACCTGTCCCGATACTTGCGCGATACGAATCGGACCGCCGAGCTGATCGGTCGCTTCGCGTCCGACAATCACCCCGCCGATATAGGACAAGGTTCGTTCGATCACAAACCAAGTCTCCTCGACGCCCAACCGCAGCGCCGTGATCGGCCCGGACTTCTCGTATCGAACATCGCCCGGCGCCATCGACCGCGTAATTCCGAGCACGCCGATGCGATGGACGTTGCCGAAATTGTCCTTGATCTCCTTCAGCGCCGGCGTCGCCGTCAGCGTGACGACTCGACCGCTGCGATCAACCGTGACCTGCAACGCCTGGCTCGCGCTGGTGCTGATGATCCGCTGCATGTCGGCGAAGCTGTCGATCCGCCGGCCATCGATCGAAAGCACGAGGTCGCCCGGAACGAAACCCGCCGCCTCAGCGGCGCTTCCGGGTTGGACCGCATCGACGCGCGCACTCGTCGACTGCTTGCCATAAAACATGAAAATACCGGCAAAAATCACTATAGCTAAAAGGAAATTGGCAAGCGGACCCGCGACGACAACGGCCGCGCGCGCCGCCACCGGCTGGGCCGGAAAGGTCTGCCGGCGCTCCTCCTCCGACATCTGCGACAGGGCGTCCTGGTCGGGCGTGCTCGCTGCATTGTCGTCGCCGAAGAACTTGACATAGCCGCCGAGCGGAATCGCCGAGATTTTCCAGCGCGTGCCGGTTCGATCGTTATAGCCCAACAGCTCCGGACCGAAGCCGAGCGAAAACACCAGGACCCGGATGCGATATAGCCGCGCAACCAGGAAATGGCCGAGCTCATGGAAGAACACGACGATCGTAAGGACGAACAAGAATGGAATGAGATAACCCAAGAAACCGAAGCCCCAGTCGTTGATGCTTGAAGCGATGCTCGAACCCATCACAGCCTCGTTTCTCGGCCCAGCCCGCCTCAACGCCGAAATAGCGCATGATTTGGTTAAATTGTCTTTGCGGCTATTTCTGGCAAGAGGTCGCGGGCAAGACGCCGCGCATCGTGATCGATCGCAAGCGCTTCCTCCATATCCGCCGGCTCCTGCAGCAGGCCGCGGGTTGCGCTCGCTCCCAGGGTTGCTTCGACCAACGCCGCGATGCCGCAGAAGCGGAGCCGACCGTCGAGAAATTCCGCGACCGCCACTTCGTTCGCCGCGTTGAGCACCGTCGGCGCGCCCGCGCCGGCGCGAAGCGCCTCGCAAGCAAGCCGCAGGGCGGGAAACCGGGCGAGATCAGGCTCCGCAAAAGTGAGGCTCGTCATCTGGTCGAGCCGCAGCCGGTTTGCGCCCGCGATCCGAGCCGGCCAAGCAAGACAATGGGCGATCGGCACGCGCATGTCCGGCGGTCCGAGCTGAGCGACCACCGAGCCGTCCGTAAACTCAACCATGCCATGCACGATCGACTGCGGGTGCACGAGCACATCGATCTGATCCGCGGCGAGATCGAACAGGTGGTGGGCTTCGATGATTTCGAGTCCCTTGTTCATCATCGTCGCCGAGTCGATGGTGATCTTCGGACCCATCGACCAATTGGGGTGCTTGAGCGCTTCCTCGAGGGTCGCGTTGCGAATGGCCTCGATCGGCCAATCACGAAACGGACCGCCGGACGCGGTGAGGATAATGCGCAGCACGGCCTCGCGCGGACCCGCGCCGAGCGCCTGGAATATGGCGTTGTGTTCGGAATCGACCGGCAGCACGGTCGCGCCCGCCGCTGCCGCCCGCCGCATGAAGGCGGTTCCGGCGCAAACCAGGCATTCCTTGTTCGCCAGCGCGACGATGGCGCCGCGCTCGGCGGCGGCGAGCGTCGGCTTGAGTCCGGCGGCTCCCGTAATGGCGGCGATCACCCAATCGGCCGGCCGGCGCGCAGCTTCGATCACCGCGGCCTCACCGGCTCCGGTCTCGATGCCGGAGCCCGCGAGCGCTTCCTTGAGCGTGCCGTAGCAAGTTGGATCGGCGACCGCAGCGAACCGCGCGCCAAGCTCGCGCGCCAGCTTCGCGAGCGCCTCGGCATTGCGGCCAGCCGTGACTGCCTCGATGCGGTAGCGGTCAGGCTGCCGCTTGAGGAGGTCGATTGCGCTCGCGCCGATCGAGCCGGTCGCTCCGAGCAGCGTCACGCGGCGCTCAGAGTCATCGGCAATCTCGGCCGCCCGCTGGAGAGGAACCGCGCTCATCATCACCACGCGAGCAGTCCGTTGCCCGCGCCATCAAGCCCGCCGCGCGCCACCCCCAACAGGGCGGCGGCGCCTGCCGCCGCGAGAAATCCGTCGAGACGATCCATCAGTCCCCCATGCCCCGGAATGATCCGGCTTGAATCCTTGACGCCGAAGCGACGCTTGACGGCCGACTCGACGAGGTCGCCGGCCTGCGCGACGATCGACAGTAGCAAGGCAAGTCCGATCGCGGCGAGCAGATTTGCCTGCGGCAATTGCAGCAGGCGCGAACCGATCGCGGCGACGGCCGCGCCGGCGGCGATGGCGCCGAGCGTTCCCGCGACAGCGCCGGACCAGGTCTTCTTCGGGCTGATCGGCGGCGCAAGTTTTGGTCCTCCGATCAACCGGCCGGCCCAAAGGGCGAAAACATCGGTCGCCCATACTACCGCAAATAGGTAAAGCATCGCGAGCACGCCGAAGTTCGCATCGCGGCGCAGCAGCATCGGCCCGACCAGGACGAGGCCGGCGTAGAGCACGCCCGCCCCGCTCCACAGCTTGCTCCTCGGGGCAAACGCAGCGAGCCCGACTGCCCCCGCCGTGATCACGAGAAGCGCTGCGCCCGGGAATCCCGCCGCCCCGAGCACGCCGGCGATTGCCAGCGCGCCAACGCCGACGATTTCGGCCGAGAGCGGCGCCTTTACGATTTCCACAGTCCACTCCCAGTAGACGCCGATCGCGGCGAGGCACCAGAACAGCACGAAGGGCCACCCGCCGACGAAGACGACGAGGATCGCGAGCGGGGCGAGGACGAGCGCGGAAGCGATGCGAGCGAATGCGCCGTCCGCGCGTTCCTTTTCCGTCGGCGGCGACGCGGAAGGCGGAGGCTCGCTCGCCGTGATCAGGATCCGGTCCCCGTGCGTGCGACGAGGCCGCCGAAGCGCCGCTCGCGCCGGCGATATTCGGCGATCGCGCTTTCAAGCGCCGCCCGGTCGAAATCGGGCCAGTAAGTGGGAACGAACACGAGTTCGGAATAGGCCGCCTGCCACAGCAGGAAGTTCGACAGGCGCTGCTCGCCGCTGGTGCGGATGATGAGGTCGGGATCGGGAAGGTCCGGCGCATCGAGATGCGCGGCGATCGACTCGGCGGTAATCGCCTCCGGCGCAAGGCGGCCCGCGGCGACTTCGCAGGCGAGCCGGCGCGCCGCGCGGGCGACTTCCTGCCGCGCGCCGTAATTGAAGGCGACGACGAGGATCAGGCCGGTATTGCCGCGCGTCAAATCCTCGGCCTCCTGCAGGAGACGTCCGATCTCGGGGTCGAGATGGCCCCGCTCGCCGATGATGCGCACCCGCACATTATTGTGATGAAGCTCGGCAAGATCGTTGCGGATGAAGCGCCGCAGCAGCCCCATCAGGTCGCGGACCTCCGCCAATGGCCGCGACCAGTTCTCCGAACTGAAGGAAAAAAGGGTGAGAATTCCGATGCCAAGATCGCCGGCCGCGCGGACGGTGCGGCGGAGCGCCTCGACGCCGCGCCGATGGCCCTCGCCGCGCGGCAGTCCGCGTTGAGCCGCCCAGCGGCCATTGCCGTCCATGATGATGGCGACGTGACGGGGCGGAGCGAAGCTTTCGCCGCAAACGTTGCGCACCGCCTCGATCTGAGACATCGGGGATCTCCAACCGCCCGTTCAGACGGTCATGATCTCTTTTTCCTTGGCCGCGAGCGCCTGATCGATGTCGGCGATGGCGTGATCCGTCGCCTTCTGCACTTCGTCGCTCATCCGGTCATGATCGTCGCGGCTCATTTTCCCGTCCTTTTCCATCTTCTTGAGCGCTTCCATGCCGTCGCGCCGGACATGGCGCACGGCGACGCGCGCGGTTTCCGCGTATTTATGCGCGACCTTCACCAATTCCTTGCGCCGCTCCTGATTGAGCTCCGGCACGCGCAGGCGGATGAGCTGGCCCTCGGTATTGGGGGTGAGCCCGATATTGGCGGCGACAATCGCTTTCTCCACCGCATGAAGCGCTCCTTTGTCCCATACTTGAACCGTGAGCAAGCGCGGTTCGGGCACGCTGATCGAGGCGAGTTGATTAAGCGGCATATGAGCGCCGTAGACTTCGGCCTGAATATGGTCAAGTAGCCCGGTTGAGGCGCGCCCGGTGCGCAATCCGCCCAATTCTTGCTTGAGCGCCTGCAAGGCGCCCTGCATGCGGCGCTTGAGTTCGTTGAGATCATAGGTCGCGGCTGGCATGAACGTTTCTCCCGGAACGGCATTATGGGCCCGGGTCCGGCTGAAAGGACGATCGGCTCGCCGACAACACGAGCTGCCACGCCGTGGGTCGCCTGTCAGCCGCCGACGATCGTCGCCCGCGCGTTCCCGCGCAAGACGGATTCGACCGCCCCCGGCTCTCGGATCGAAAAAACGATGATAGGTATACGGTGTTCGCGGGCAAGCGCAAAGGCCGTCAGATCCATCACGCCGAGCTGGCGGTCGATCGCTTCGGCGTGGGTGAGCCGGTCGTAGCGCACCGCTTTGGGATCGCGCTTGGGATCGGCGCTGTAGACGCCGTCGACATTGGTCGCTTTCAACACCGCGTCGCAGCCCATTTCCGCCGCCCGCAGGACCGCCGTGGTGTCGGTCGTAAAAAACGGGTTACCGGTGCCGCCGGCAAGCACGAGAATGCGGTTCTCGGCGAGATGCCGGCGCGCCTGCCGCCGCTCATAGGGCTCGCAGACCTGGGGCATCACCAGCGCCGACATGGTCCGCGCCGGGGCGCCGCGGCGCTCGATCGCCGCTTCGATCGCGAGCGCATTCATGACGGTCGCGAGCATGCCCATCACGTCCGCGGTGGTGCGGTCGACCCCATCGGCCGCCGCGGCTGCCCCGCGCAAGATATTGCCGCCCCCGACCACGACGCCGATCGTCGCGCCGAGCGCCCGGGCGGCGACAAGATCGGCGGCGAAGCGGTCGAGCGTCGGAGCGTCGATGCCGAACGGCTCCGGCCCGCCCAGCGCCTCGCCCGAGAGCTTGACGATCACGCGCCGATAGGCGGGAGCTGTCATCATTGCCTCCGGAGCAACCGCTCGTCACCTCTCCCCGCTTGCGGGGAGAGGTCGGCGCGGAGCGAGCAACGCGAGAGGCGCGCCGGGTGAGAGGCGGCGTTTCTGTCAGCTTCACAAGTCCCCCTCACCCGGATTTCGTGCGTCGCACGCAATCCGACCTCTCCCCGCAAGCGGAGAGAGGTGATCTGGCGGGATGCGTCGCCGAGGCCCATGACAATTAGCCGAACCGTTCTGCTCAACCCTGCCCGGCGGCCGCCGCGACCTCGGCCGCGAAATCCGAGTCCTTGCGGTCGATGCCTTCGCCGAGCGCGTAGCGCTTGAAGCCCGTCACCTCGACCGCGGCGCCCACCTTCTTCTCCGCTTCCTTCAAGGCCTGGGAAACGCTCTTGCTCGGGTCGTGGATGTAGGGCTGATCGAGCAGACAGACCTCCTTGTAATAGGTCTTGAGCCCGGATTCGACGATCTTGTCGATCACCTTTTCCGCCTTGCCCTGCGCGCGCGCCTTGTCGGCGATGACTTCGCGCTCGCGCGCGATCACGACGGGGTCGAGGCCCGACGCATCGATCGCCTGCGGATTGGAGGCGGCGACCTGCATCGCGACCAGCCGGCCGAGCGCCATCAGTTCATCGTCTTTGCCGGTCGACTTGAGCGCGACGAGCACGCCGATCTTGCCTAGCCCCTCGGTGACGCTGTTGTGCATGTAGCTTGCGACCACGCCCTGAGCGACGGAAAGCTCGGCGGCCCGGCGCAGCGTCATGTTCTCGCCGATCGTGGCGATCGCCGAGGAAAGAGCGTCGGCGACCGTCGCATCGCCGACCTTGGCCGCCTTGATGCGTTCGACGTCGGCGCCGACATCGAGGGCGACCTGGGCGATCATCCGCACCAAGCCCTGGAACAGGTCGTTGCGGGCGACAAAGTCGGTCTCGGAATTGACCTCGACCACCGCGCCCTTTTTCGGCGCCAGCGCGACGCCGATCAGCCCTTCCGCCGCGATCCGGCCGGCCTTCTTGGCGGCCTTGGCGAGCCCCTTCTTGCGCAGCCAATCGACCGCCGCCTCGATGTCGCCGCTGGTGTCGGCGAGCGCGGCCTTGCAGTCCATCATGCCGGCGCCGGTCTTGTCGCGCAGTTCCTTGACCAACGAAGCGCTGATATTCGCCATAGGGTGCCTCGGTTTCGTTTATCGAGAATTTCGCATCTCGGCTTGACCGTTTTGCCGTTTCGAATTGTCGTCATGCGCCGCGAAGGCGGAGCATCCAGTACTCGGCAGACCCGCCGTAACCGGTAGGACCCTGAGCGTTTACTGGATCATCCGCTTGCGCGGATAATGACAAAGGAAAAAACTCCCCGGCGATGACACGACCGGGCCGCGGTATCGCCCTCATTCCGCTTCGGCGCTGAGTTCCTTCGCTTTGGCGATCCAGCGCTCGACCCGCCCCGGCAGGCCGACCGCCTCGCCCACCTGGTCGGCCGCCTCGGGGCCGAAGGCCGCGATCTGCCAGAAATGGAAAATGCCGAGATCGTTGAGCTTCTGCTCGATCGCGGGGGATACGGCGGGCAGCTTCTTGAGATCGTCGGCGACCCCACGCGGGCCCGCAAGCGCCTCGAAGCTGAGTTCGCCGGCGGCCGCCGGCGCGGCCGGAAGCTCTTCGACGATCGGCGTTTCCGCCGCGCCGACATCGATGCCGGCCTCGCCATGGGCGCGCGAAATGCCGTCGATCGCCGCCTTGGAAATCAGGTCGCAATAGAGGCTGATCGCGCGGCCGGCATCATCATTGCCGGGGACGACATAGGTGATGCCGTCCGGATCGCAGTTGGTGTCGACCACGGCGGCGACCGGGATATGGAGGCGCTGCGCCTCCTTGATCGCGATGTCCTCTTTATTGGTGTCGATGACGAACAACAGGTCGGGCAAGCCGCCCATGTCCTTGATGCCGCCGAGGGCGCGTTCGAGCTTGTCGCGCTCGCGCGTGAGCGTCAGCCGCTCCTTTTTCGTGTAGGCCTGCGCTTCGCCGGAATTGAGCATCTCGTCGAGCTTGCGCAAGCGCTTGATCGATTCGGAAATGGTCTTCCAGTTGGTCAGCGTGCCGCCGAGCCAGCGCGAATTCACGTAATACTGCGCCGCGCGCTTGGCGGCGTCGGCGACGGCGTCCTGCGCCTGGCGCTTGGTGCCGACGAACAGGATGCGCCCGCCGTTGGCGACGGTGTCGCTCACCGCCTGCAGCGCCCGATGCATCAGCGGCACGGTCTGGGCGAGATCGATGATGTGGATGTTGTTGCGCACGCCGAAGATGAACTCGCGCATCTTCGGGTTCCAGCGATGGGATTGATGGCCGAAATGCACGCCAGCCTCGAGCAGCTGGCGCATGGAATAGTCAGGCAGCGCCATAGAAACTTCTCCGGTTAGTACCGCCGCAAGCCTTCCGCCTTCGGCTTCCGCCGCGGGCTTGCGCGCCTCCGGCCTGCCGCCGGATGAACCGTTGGCTTGCCGTGGGCGCGTGCGCCGCTGACGTCCGCTTCCGGCCTTCGAGCCTGCGAACTTGTCCGCCGCGGATCTTCTGTGAGTTTT
>JBAPYK010000412.1:0-1855 GCA_049284695.1 Rhodoplanes sp.
GTTGTATCCGGCGAACCATGGCTAACCTCGCTGGCGAACCGCGCAAAAAGTGATTGATTTTAAATAGTTATGGCGCTCCCTAGGGATGAGTAACAAGCTTTTGCTATCAATGGGTTTGCCAATTTCACCCCTGGCAAAGTCGCCATTGTAACGCAATGTAAATTTTCGTAACTACTCACCCCCTGCGGCGCTGTGACTCAGCAATGCGGTATTGAACGCGTCGGAGCCGTTTGATTCAAGCTCGGGATGCCGCCTGAGGGGATCGATTCGCTCGACGCCGACAGTCTGAAGAGGCTGGTTCTGTCCCTGCTGGCGAAGATCGACGATCTCGTCGAGCAGAACAAGGCGCTGCTGGCGCGCATTGCCGAACTCGAGGGCCGAGCCGGCAAGCCGCCGAAGACGCCGACGAACTCGTCGCTGCCGCCATCGAGCGGACAGAAGCCCAACGTCGCGGACGCGGCGGCCACGAAGAGAAGCCGCAAAGGACGCCCCGGCGCAGCACGCGAGCTCTGCACCAACCCCGACGCGACGCGCGATATCTACGCCGAGCGCTGCGCCTGCGGCGCGAAACCGGGCGCCGCCGACCAGGTGCTCGCGCGCGCCTATGACCACGTGGAACTGCCGCCGATCAAGCCGGTGACGACGCGGATCAACCTGCACCGCGCCGATTGTCGCTGCTGCGGCAATACCATCACCGCCGAGCCGCCCGCCGACATGCCGCCCGGCTCCCCGTTCGGCCCCGGCATCGTCGCGCTCGTCACCTATCTTCACGGCTGCCAGATGGTCAGCTACGCGCGCCTGGCGGAGATGCTGGAGGGCCTGTTCGGCCTGAAGATTTCCGAAGGCGCGATCGCCAACATGCTCGCACGCGCGGCCGAGCCGTTTGCCGAGTGCGCGAAAACCATCCATGAGACCGTGCGCAACAGCCCGGTGATCGCCAGCGACGAGACGTCGGCGCGCGTCAAGGGCAAGACGCACTGGCAGTGGACGTTCGTCGCCGCCACGGCCGTGGCTCACCTGATTGCACCGACGCGCGGCAAGATCGTGCCGACCGAGTTCCTCGACGGCGCGAGACCCAAGGTATGGCTCTCCGACCGCCTCCTCGCGCAATGCAATCACGCCGAGGCGCACCAGTTCTGCCTAGCCCATCTGATCCGAGATGCGCAGTACGCCATCGACGCCGGCGACACCGTGTTCGCCCCGGCGTTCAAGGCGTTCCTGCAGCGCGCCTGCGACATCGGCCGCCGGCGGCGCGATCTCGCCGATGCCACCATCAAGGCGTATGCGCGTACACTCGCGCGTGAACTCGACCGTCTGCTCAAGCTCAAGCCGACCAACCCCGAAGGGCGCCATCTTCGAGACGCCGTCTTCGTCGATGCCAGCGACAAGCTGCTCGTCTTCCTGACGCGCCGCGACGTCGAGCCGACCAACAACGTCAGCGAGCGGGCCTTACGGCCTTCCGTCATCTTCCGCAAGGTGACCAACGGCTTCAGGTCCAACTGGGGCGCCAAAGTCTACGCCGATCTCTGCTCCATTGTCGCAACCGGCCGCCTCAAAGCCCAAAGCCCCCTCGCCGCCATTCGCGCCGCTCTGACGATCCGCTCCGAGCCCGCCACCTGCTGATCATTGGCTGGAAAAGGGGTGAGCAGTTACCCACTTTGTCCTTTGCAGTGATATCGTGGCGGCCTATGAACCCTCCGCGCCACTGGAAAGTCCGCCGGTGCGTTTAGGTGGCGGCCCACGCTGCCCCAGAGGCCCGTGGCGCATGATGACGTTGCCAACGCATCCACTACTCCCATGGCAAGCGATAGCCTACCGGTCCCATGGCAAGGGATAGCCTATCGGCGAGCGATAG
>JBAPYK010000413.1:0-8694 GCA_049284695.1 Rhodoplanes sp.
CGACGACGTGGTCGCCGGCCGAGCAGCAACGCCTCGTGACCGATTGCTACGATCCCTACTTGTGGGATGCGTATTGGCACGGCCGGCCGTGCAGCTTCGTCATGGGCCGGATCGAGAACGAGCAGCATATTTTCGGCACGCCCGTATTGAGCGCCGCGTGGCGGCGAGCGCTTCTGTCGCATCCCGCCGCGTACCTGCAGCACCGCGCAACCTTCATGGGGACGTTTCTGCTGGGCAGCAATTTCACCATCTGGACGCAGGACATCAGCGATCCGAACAAGCTCGCGCTGCCGGACAATCGCGGCTTTGTCGCGCTTGTGGCCGTGAGCGACGTGCTCAAGCCGACCCCGCTGTTCCGCGTCGCCCTGTGGCTTTTGCTCTGCGGGGCGATCTGCATTCTTGCGTGGCGACGGCGCGAAACGCCGGCCGGGGCTTTCGCGCTCGCCGTCGCCGGCTCCGCGGTCGTCTACGTGCTGACCTATGCGCTCGTCGGCGTCGCCGCCGATTTTCGCTACGCCTATTGGGCCGTGCCCGCGGCGCTCACCGCGGGTGCGGCGGTCATCGCAGGTTGGATCGCTCCGCGCGCGCGAGCCGTCATTCCGGAAGCCGAGCAGAGCTCGGCTGTCCGGAATTCATAATCACTATCCCTGGAATGGTTTCCGGGTTCGCCGGCTCACGCCGGCGCCCCGGAATGACTGAGTGGTCTCTTACTCCGCCGCCTGCTTGAACGTCGTGTCATGCGACTTGGGCTTGGCCTTCAGGCGCAGTTCGGTCAGTTCGGCGCGGTCGCGCTCGCTGTTGCGGAAGATCTGGTCGCGCCCGGCATAATATTGCGGTGGGCAGTAAATGTCGGCCGCGCCATACCAGGCCGCCGCTTTCATGGCGAAAGACGGGTCCGTCAGGTGCGGACGCGCAAGCGCGACGAGATCGGCGCGTCCGGCGGCTACGATGGTGTTGACTTGGTCGGCGGTGGTGATCGCGCCGACGCACATGGTGGCGAGCCCCGCCTCGTTGCGAATCTGGTCGGCGTACGGGGTCTGGAACATGCGCCCATAGATCGGCTGCGCGTCCGGCGTGGTCTGGCCGGTGGACACGTCGATGAGGTCGCAGCCTGATTCCGCGAACAGGCGCGCAACCGTAACGGCGTCCTCACCGGTGAGTCCGCCGTCCTCCCAGTCGGTCGCCGAAATGCGCACCGACATCGGCTTCTCGTCCGGCCACACCGCACGAACGGCGCGGAACACTTCGAGCGGAAAGCGCATGCGGTTTTCCAGCGCGCCGCCGTATTCATCGCGGCGGATATTGGTGAGCGGCGAGATGAAGCTCGCGAGCAGATAGCCGTGGGCGGCGTGCACCTCCAGCATGTCGAAGCCGGCGCGGATCGCGCGCTTCGCCGCCGCGACATAGTCGGCGATCACCTTGTCCATGTCGGCCCGCGTCATCTCGCGCGGAACCTGGCTATGCGGGAAGTAGGGGAGGGGTGAGGCGGAGATGATCGGCCACGCGCCCTGTTCCAAGGGCTCGTCGATCCCTTCCCACATCAGCTTGGTCGCTCCCTTGCGGCCGGCATGCCCGAGCTGGAGGCAGAATTTCGCCGCCGAGTTCGCATGCACGAAATCGACGATGCGCTTCCACGCCGCCTCCTGGGCGTCGCTATACATGCCGGTGCAGCCATAGGTGATGCGCGCCTCGGCTGAGACGTTGGTCATCTCGGTGAACATCAGGCCCGCGCCGCCGATTGCACGCGCGCCGTAATGCACGAGATGCCAGTCGCCGGGCACGCCATCCAACGCCGAATACTGGCACATGGGCGAGACGACGACGCGGTTGGCAAGCGTGAACCCACGCAAGCGAAACGGCTGGAACATCGGGGCGGCGGGGCGAAGGGTGTCGACCGCAAACCCTTGCCTGCGCACGTCTTCGGCGACAGCCCGGTCGATTTCGTCGACGAATGCGGGCGCCCGCAGCCGCAGATTGTCATAGGTGATGGCCTTCGCGCGCGTCATCAGGCCGAAGGTGAAGCGCTGCGGGTCCATCGACCAGAAGCGGTCGACATGCTCGAACCAGACGAGGGACACGTCGGCCGCGTGCTGGGTCTTTTCGACTTCATCGCGGCGGGCCGTTTCGAAATGCTGCAATGCAGCGCCGACATCGCGCCCGCCGGTTGCGCGGAACGCGTCGTAGAGCGCGATCGCGTCCTCCATGGCGAGCTTGGTTCCCGATCCGATCGAGAAATGCGCAGTCGCTTTGGCGTCGCCGATCAGGACGATGTTATCCTTGACCCAGTGGGCGTTGGAGACGCGCGGGAAATTGCGCCACATCGACCGATTGATAAGCAGGCGGTGACCGCGCAATTCGTCGCGGAATACGCCTTCGAGAAAGGCCGCCGATTGCGCCTCGTCGAGCCTGTCGAGGCCGGCGCGCGCAAACGTCTCGGGCTGCGCCTCCATCACCCAGGTCGAGCGTCCCGGCTCGTATTGGTAGCAGTGGGCGATGAAAATGCCGTGCTCGGTTTCGCGGAAAAAGAAGGTGAAGGCGTCGAAGGCCCGCGTCGAGCCCATCCAGGCGAATTTGTTGGGCCGCAGATCGATCTTGGTGCCGAAATGGTCGCGCCGCGCCTCGCGGATCGCGCTGTTGATGCCGTCGGCGGCGACAATCAGGTCGGCTCTAACATGCGCCGCAAGGCTCGCGTCGACGATGGTCTCGAACCTGAGCGTGACCCCGAGCGCGCGGGCGCGCTCCTGCAGCAGGCGCAGCAAGGTCACGCGCGAACAGCCGCAGAAGCCGTTGCCGCCGATCCGGCGCACCGTCCCCTTGAAGTGGATTTCGATGTCGTCCCAGTAGGCGAAATTGTCGACGATCGCCCGGTAGCTCTCGCGGTCATAGGCCTCGAAGGCGGCAAGGGTCTCGTCGGAAAAAACCACGCCAAAGCCGAACGTGTCGTCCGGGCGGTTACGCTCGAAGACGGTGATGTCGGCGTCCGGGCGGTCCTTTTTCATCAGGATCGCGAAATAGAGCCCGGCGGGACCGCCGCCGATGACATCGACCTTCATGCGCGCCTCCTGGCCCGACCCCGACTGGAACTGCGGTCGCCGCGGTTTTGGTACCGTCCGGCCGCAGTTGAGATATAGTATGTGAAAACCAGCGATCGGGCTCGGCAAGAAGATTCGCCCATCGGAGTGTTTCGTCCGTGACCGCGATAGACGACGACGCGTACCCGCCGCTCCAGCCTTCCGCGCATGTCGATACGTTCGCGCGCGACAACTTGCCGCCCCGCGCCCAATGGCCGGATTTCATCTTTCGCTTCCCCGAGCTGCAATATCCCGCGCGCCTCAATTGCGCGGTCGAACTGGTCGACCGCTGGATCGCGAAAGGGCAGGGGAACCGGCCTTGCCTCATCTCCGCGACCGAATCGCTGACTTATGCCGCCTTCGCCGAGCGCGTGAACCGCATCGCCAATGTGCTCACGCGCGACCTTGGCTTTGTGCCCGGCAACCGGGTGCTGCTGCGCGGGCCGAACAACCCGACAATGGTTGCCGCCTATTTCGCGGTGCTCAAGGCGGGCGGCGTCGTGGTGGCGACGATGCCGCTATTGCGCGCGAAGGAAATCGTCTTCCCGGTCATCAAGGCGCAGATCAAGTTCGCGCTGTGCGACGCCCGATTTGCCGAGGAGATGGAGAAGGCGAAAGCGGCGTCGCCCGAGCTTGAACGCGTCGTTTACTGGGGCGACGGCGCCGAAAGCTCGCTCGACCGCCTCATGAACCAGCCGGGCTATGCCGACTTTACGGCCTGCAATACCGCAAGCGACGACGTCTGTCTGATTGCGTTTACCTCCGGCACGACTGGTGAGCCGAAGGGGACGGTGCATTTCCATCGCGACATGCTCGTGGTCGGCGATACCTATGGGCGCTACGTGCTGCGCGCGACGGCCGACGATCGCTTCGTCAGCACCGCGCCGATCGCCTTCACCTTCGGGCTCGGCGGGATCGCGCTTTTCCCGATGCGCGTCGGCGCGTCCTCGATCCTCATCGAAAGGACGACGCCGGCGGATCTGATTTCGGCGATCCAACAATACAAGGCGACGGTCTGTTTCACCGCGCCGACCGCCTATCGGGCCATGCTCCCGCTGGTCGCCAAGCACGACATATCGTCGCTGCGCAAATGCGTCTCCGCTGGCGAGACCCTGTCCAAAGCGACCTATGAAGCTTGGCGCGACGCGACCGGCATCAAAATCATGGATGGCATCGGCGCGACCGAAATGCTGCATATTTTCATCGGGTCGCCCGAGGACGCCAGTCGCCCGGGTTCAACCGGCCGCCCGGTTCCCGGTTACGAAGCGCGTGTTGTCGATGAGGAGGGTCGGGAACTCCCGCCCGGGACCATTGGCCGGCTCGCGGTGCGTGGACCGACCGGCTGCCGTTATCTCGCCGATCCGCGCCAGCAAAGCTACGTGCAGAACGGCTGGAACCTGACCGGCGACGCCTATCTCATGGACGCCTACAGCTATTTCTGGTTCCAGGCCCGCTCCGACGACATGATCGTGTCCGCCGGATACAATATTGCCGGGCCGGAAGTGGAAGCGGCATTGCTCACGCATCCGGCGGTCGCCGAATGCGGCGTTGTCGGCGCCCCCGATGAGGAACGCGGGCAGATCGTCACCGCCTACGTGGTGCTGCAACCCGGAGCAGCCGCAAAAGGCTTCGCCGAGCCAGACGAGGCGGCGGCGCTGACCAAGGAACTGCAAGAGCACGTCAAGGCGGCAATCGCGCCCTATAAATATCCGCGCCGCATTATCTATGTGAACGAACTGCCGAAGACTTTGACCGGCAAGCTGCAGCGATTTGCGTTGCGGCGCATCGCGGTCGGGATGTGAGCGCGACCGCGATGCGGGCGGTCAGCGAAGGGAATAGCCCGCTTGGCCTAGCCAGGCTTTAGTCGCTCTTCAGGCGCGGAGTAGCCGGAGCGCGACCGGCGGCCCGTTCCGTATCGTCTGATAGACGACGCAATAGCGCTCGGTCAGCTTCAGGAGTTGGTCGAGTTGCTCCTGCGGGGCGTCGGTATCGACCTCGAACGTTAACCTTATTTGCGAAAATCCGACCGGCGCATCCTTGGCGACTCCGAGGGTGCCGCGAAAGTCGAGATCGCCTTCGGCGTTCACGGCGCCCGACCGCAGCGGGATGCCGAGCGCGGTCGACACCGCTTTGAGCGTCACGCCGGCGCAGGCGACCAGCGCTTCGAGCAACATGTCCCCCGAGCAGAGTTCCAGTCCCGTTCCGCCGGTCGCCGGATGCAGGCCAGCGACGGCGAGGGCGCGTCCAGTATCGACTTTACACGCAATATTGGCCTCATCGAGCCGTCCCTTTGCGCGCAACGTGATCAAGGCGGTTCCCGGATCAGCCTTGTAGCGCTCCTTGATCGGCGCTTGCAGGGCGCGCAATGCGGCGGCATCCATCATTGAAGCTCCTTTGTCCGGCACGGTCGTGCGTCGAAAGGATCAGTACAGAGGAAGCATGGTCGCGCACAAGTTGGGACCCAAGTCGCTGCCGTTTCCCTGAGGGGGCGGTTGAATCGACGCTTGCGGGCTAAACTGTTATGATAGCCACAAATTTGCGCTGCGGCCTCACATTCGGCCACTTTTCGATGTGATCAGTAAAGCTGCCGGGCCATCGCGCTTTGACTGATACGAGACGGGTCGGACGCCGGACCCATTTAGGCATGGGCGACGCGCTCACCGCGAGGCTGGCTCTCGGGCGGGGGTTACACGACAAAATGAGGTGGTGTTGCTGATGCGATCTTGTCCGCAAGCTGCTTGATGCACTGTTCGCGAGTTCGAACATCATGAAAGAGCAGTTCGCCGACATCAAAGCTGCGAAAGGCCGAACCGCTGCACCGAGTTGTGAGTTTCTCGCCGGCGGCGGCGAGATGGGTGCGTTGATGCGCGCCCATGACTGGAGCCGTTCGCCGCTTGGCGCGCCGGAGCAGTGGCCTGACGCGCTGAAAATGGCGGTCAGCATCTGCCTCAACTCCCGGTTCCCCATGCTCTTATGGTGGGGCCCAGAATTCGTGATGCTTTACAACGACGCCTATCGGCCGATCCTCGGGATGACCAAGCATCCGGCGAGCCTCGGCTCCCGCGGGCGCGATATCTGGCCGGAAATCTGGACTATCATCGGTCCGCAGCTTGCGAGCATCTGGCGCGGGGAGGCGACCTGGTCACACGACCTGCTGCTTCCCGTCGATCGCAACAATTACCTCGAAGAAGCGTATTTCACCTATTCCTACAGCCCGATAAAACATGAGGACGGCCGAATTGGCGGCGTGTTCACCGCAGTCACCGAGACGACCGACCGGGTACTGAGCGAACGCCGGCTGCGCATATTGCGCGAATTGGCGTCGCAGAACGTGGAGACGCGCGGCGTTGAAAGCGCCTGCCAAGCCGCGATCCACGTGCTCGGCGCGTACAATCCCGACATTCCCTTCGCCCTCCTTTACCTCCTTGACGAGGACAGCGGGCACATTCGCGCCGTCGGATCGAGCGGCCTTCCTTACGACAAATACTCCGCCGAGATCCCGCTGCACGGCGATGATCCATGGAACATCAGCCGCGTCGTGCGCTCGGGCGAGCCGGTTCTTCTGTATGACCTCGCAAGCCGGTTCGGCGTGCTTCCCGGCGGCACTTGGCCCGAGCCCACCAATCGCGCACTGGTGCTTCCGGTCGCCAAGCTCGGAACTGCGGCTTCGGCCGGCGCGCTGGTGCTTGGCGTCAATCCCCGGCGCGCGCTCGACGACGATTATCGCGGCTTCTTCGACCTGGTCGCCGGCCATCTCGCCACCGCCATCTCCAATGCGCGCGCCTATACCGAGAGCCTGAATGCGCTGCGCCTGAGCGAAGCGCGTTTTCGCGATTTCGCCGACTCCGCCCCGGTGATGATCTGGGTCGCGGACGCCAGCACCAAATGCACCTGGTTCAACCGTCCTTGGCTCGCTTTCACCGGGCGCGGGATGGAGGATGAGTTGGGCGACGGATGGATCGAGAACGTGCATCCGGAGGATTGCGCCCGCTGCCGCAACACCTACCGCTCGGCCTTTGAGCGCCACGAGCCATTCCGTCTCGGCTTTCGCCTCCGCCGGCATGACGGCGAGTGGCGGCATGTCGACAATACCGGCGTGCCGCATTACGCCGCCGACGGCACCTTCATCGGCTTCATCGGCTCCTGCGTCGATGTCACTGACGCGCGGCGGTGGGAGGCGGCGCTGCGCCGCAGTCGGGAGGAGCTGCTCCGGCTTAATGAAACGTTGGAGCTTCGCGTCGCTGAACGTACCAAAGACCTTGCCGCGGCCAACCGCCAGCTGCTCGCGCAGATCGAGGAACGCGAGAACGTGGAGTCCACGCTGCGGCAGATGCAGCGGCTCGACGCCATCGGGCAACTCACCTCCGGCGTCGCCCATGACTTCAACAATCTGCTGACCGTCATCCTCGGAAACATAAGCTATCTGGAAAAATCCTGGGCGCAGTCGGACGATTCCAAACTCTTGCGCCGGCTGTCGCATACGCGCCTGGCGGCCGAGCGGGGGGCCAAGCTGATCGCCCAACTGCTTGCCTTCTCGCGCCGCCAGCGCCTCGAGCCGCGCACGATCGACCTCAAGGACACGGTCGGGCGCATGCGCGATCTGTTGCAAAGCACGATGGGCGGCAGCGTCGAGATCGAGACTGCGCTCAGCCCCGACACCTGGCCGGCGCTGGTCGACCCGACCCAGCTTGAACTCGTCGTGCTCAATCTCGCCATCAATGCGCGTGACGCCATGCCGCTCGGCGGCCGGCTCATCGTCGCGACCGGAAACGCTACGCTGGGTGCGCCGACCCGGGCGGAAGACCCGCCGGCGGGCGAGTACGTGGTGGTTACGGTGAGCGACACCGGCACGGGCATGTCCGACGACGTTCTCGCCAAGGCGTTCGAGCCGTTCTTCACCACCAAGCGGGTCGGCAAAGGGTCTGGGCTCGGCCTCAGCCAAGTGCTGGGGTTTGCCAAACAGTCGGGCGGTGGGGTGCAGATCGAGACGCAGCTCGGGAAGGGGACGACCCTGCGGGTTTATTTCCCGCGATCGACGACGGCGGCCGCTGATCAGGCGCCGCTGTCGGCCGAAAGTTTGGCCGCCGCGTTGCCCGCCTCTGTCGTCGTCCTCGTGGTGGACGACGACGACCATGTGCGGCATGTCACGGCGTCTATGCTCGAAGGACTGGGCCACGTCCCGATCGAAGTGGGGAGCGGCGGGGCGGCGCTCGAAGCGCTCTCCGGCAAGCACAAGATCGACGTTGCGCTGATCGACTTCGCCATGCCCGGAATGAGCGGCCTCGAACTTGCGCGCGAGGCGCGCGTGCGCTTGCCCACCTTGCCGATTGTCTTCATCACCGGGCTTGCCGAGTCACCCGTATTGTCCGGCATCCGGCACGAGCACATATTGCGCAAGCCGTTTCTTGAGCACGATCTTGATCGCAAGATCCGCGCCGCGCTCGCCCACAAGCATGTCGGCACGCTCGACGAGCTGATGTCGCTCGGGTGATAAAGGCTAGAGCGAGCCTGCCGGCGAAGCGCAGCCGAAATCTCGAAAGTCATTGGCAATCAGACGCATCGGCGCCGGCCGGTCGTCTTGGAGGATGAACAATTGTGGGTCAATGGAATATAGCCGCGAATT
>JBAPYK010000414.1:0-1645 GCA_049284695.1 Rhodoplanes sp.
GATCAGTCCGTTTACGACCTCCGCCATGTTGAGCGCCGCGCCCAGATTGAATTGATTGATTGCGACGAAAACACCGATGCCGTGCGCCGGGGCAAAGGCCATGTAACAGAATACGCCTTGAAGGCCGCCCGCCTTCTGCAGAATGAGCGGTTTCCCGTTCTTCGGCATCATGATGATCCACCCCAGCCCCATCGCGTCCATTCTGCCGGATTCGTCGAGCCCAAAGACCGGGCTGAGCCCGTCGCGATAGACATAGGCCGAATGATCGAGAAGACGCGTCTCGGCGTCGGCGGTCGAGAATCGATCAAGATGCCAGGCGGTCCACCGCAGGATGTCGTCGGCCGTGGAGTAGAGGCCACCCGAACCGACGATCATCGGACTCGTCGGCGCATCAGGAAGCGGCTTGCCATCGAAATCGTGACCCTGCATCAGATTCTTTTGCTGCGCATCGTGCGTAAACGCGGTGGAGCCGAGGCCGAGCGGTTGCAAAATCCGTTCGCTCAGCAGATCGGCGTAGGATTTCCGCGCCGCATTCCCGAGGGCCTGAGCCAGAAGATCAAAGGCGAAATTCGAGTACAACGCGCCGGTGCCGGGCGGAAACAGCAACGGGTCGCCGCGCAGATTGGCGATGAACGCTTCCTTGGTGATCGTTTGAAAAGGATTGTCCGGCGGCGACGGCGGGCGTTCGATCTCGCGCGGCAGCCCGCTGGTGTGGGTGACGAGATCGATCAGCCGAATATGCTTGCCGTCCTTGGACGGGATGTCCACGCCCCAATTGAGATGCTTCTGCAGCGGATCGGTGAATTTGACCGCGCCGGCGGCGACGAGGCTCGCCAGCGCCGCGCCGGTGAAGACTTTGGTGATCGAACCAACCCGCAATAGCGTCTTTCCATCCGGCTTTCGGTTTTCCTGCTCGCTCACTCGGCCAAATCCGGCGACCGAGGTTTCGCCGTTTCGCACCGCGCCAATGACCAGTCCCGGAACTTTCGTCTCCAGAAAGAGGAGCGCGCCGGTAAATTCGATGACCTCATCGAGGAGCTTGTCCTTGGCCTGAGCTCCGGACGGCATCAGAGTGGCGCCAAGCGCCAGAACCATCGCCCACGCCAGCACCCTTCGAAAGACCGAGTTCATCAAGAACAGCTCCTTTGCCTTTCCCACGGTGATGCATTTGCCCACGGTCTCTTGCTGCTCGCGCGGCAAGCGGGCCAAGGCGTGGCGCCAACGCGCTGCCATCTCGACCCGAGGCCGCGCGTCCTATCGATCTGACTGCTCAGGCGAGGGCCGATCGCTGCTTGCGGCGATATCCCTTTCCTCGACATGTTCTTCCACGTTGGCGCTCAGGCGTTGATAGAAGCCCAGTCCGACGACGATCAGGATGATTGATTCGAGATTCCGCGGATGAAGCTCGAACCGGCGCGGAGAATCGCGACTTGTCGGCGTCGCGGGAAGCCAGCGAAGACACATCTGCAGGTGCGTCATATGGCGACGAACCCGAGCCGGCTCGGGCGCGCACATCGTCCTGGCGGTCGCGCCTGCGATGCGGTCGCGTATGCGTTTCGCATTCAATCGATGAATTCGACCTTGGTGCCCTTGTGGGCCATTTTCCCGAGAGTCTGCGCGTCCCAATTGGTGAGGCGGACGCATC
>JBAPYK010000415.1:0-1742 GCA_049284695.1 Rhodoplanes sp.
ATACATATGGGCATAAGAGCAACAAAAACAAGGAATAAGCGATCAGGTATGGACAAGCCCTCTCACGGCGAAAACAGGGGTTCTCCCCTAGGGAGCGCCACTTCGGTACAAAACTGGGCACGCCAAAACCCGCCGTTTTCGCGCTTGAAGCGGCGACGAGCGTGCGAAGCAGCTCGCTCTTGGACCCCATAATGCGAACTTCTTTCGCGTCCACTTCGACGCGTTGAGTGAGTGCGCGCAAGTGAACCCGGGCGATACCCGCTGTCGGGCGAAGCGAATAACCTTCGGGCAGGCTCGCGCTCGCCGCGCTGAAACCCGCGCTTGGACAAGGGATGTGGATGGACCAGTTTCTGCTCCTGCGGTTCGCACACCTGCTCGGGCTCATGCTCATGTCGGCTGGCCTCATTGGCGTATTCGTGGCCGACATGCGCTCCCGTCAAGTCCGCGATGTGAAGCTCTTCGGTCAGGCAGTCACCTTCATTGCCGTATTCTACGACGGCCTTGTCGTGCCTGGCGCCCTGTTGCTGCTCGCGAGCGGGACCTGGCTCATCATCTCGTATTATGGAGGCTGGGAATTCCTGAAGGTCCCGTGGCTCGTCGGCATGGTGATCCTGTTTGCCCTCGAGTTCATCGAGGGCAACACGATTACCCGTCTCTACTTCATGAGGCTGCGACGTCTGGCACGAGCGGCGCTCGTAGAGGAGCGGGTCACTCCAGAACTTTCCCGCGCCCGCGCGGAGCAGCTGGCCTCGTTCACGCACTTCCTGGACATCCCGATCTTATTGGTGATCGTCTCTCTCGGCGCGCTGCGCCCGAGTGACTGGACACAATTCGTGGTCGGCATAGTGATCGCTGTGGCGGCGGCTTCGTTGCTGAACTACTTCATTCCGCGCCTTTACTCCTGGGGTGGCGAAGAGGCCCAGCCGTCGCACTCCGTCGGCAGATAAGACTGCCGACCGATTAGCGCCATTTCCTTGGCGCGAGCAATGACCTGAGCTTGCCGCTCGGCTGACGCAAGCGCCTTTTGTGCCGTTTGACCTCTAATCTTCGGAAGTTGTCGGCGGCCGTTTGAAGTCCGTGACCGCTTTTGTGAGCGACACCGAGTTCACAGCCGGCACGGACGGTCTGCCCTCAGCTGCGGACGCGCCGTTGCAGCGCGGCGAATTGGCGAGGAGTGCCAATAACAGACTCTCGGCGTCGTTGTAAATGCCGCGTCAGGTGCGTTTAGTTCTTGGGCTTTGAGGGGCGGAGTATTTCCGGCAGTTCCTCTTCAAGGCTATCCTCTAAACGATCCAATATACCCTCTAATGCTTTTGGGTTATCGGCTAAACGCCGCATCTCAGCATTTAGCCTCGATACGCCGCCTTCAATCAATCGTCGTCACCCAGATTCCCGCATAGTGCCCCGGACGGCACGAAGCACCCGAACGCAAGCTTGGCGTGTTTTATCTTTAAAACGCCCCCGCCGGGTTCAACAGGCGGGATTGGAAATCGGCATAGGCGGCGGCGAAGCTGTGACCGTCGACCCACCAGTTCCTGCATGACCGACAGCCCTGCGGGTGCCTGCGGCAGCCTTGACCGCCGCACCGGGCGCGCGTGCGAGGACCCTGATTAGGCATTTATGACGCGCACCCGTCTTGCAACTCCACGGCGCGGGCCCGCTGCAGACCTCGATAGGCATTGAGGATCGAGGCGAGCATTTGCTCGGCGCCGCGGGGCTGAAGCGACGTTCGCATGGCTTGG
>JBAPYK010000416.1:0-1629 GCA_049284695.1 Rhodoplanes sp.
GAGCGCCCGACATCCTGCTCGGCAAGTGTCGCTATGTCTGGGAAAACGGCAAACCCGTGCCGCTGGCGGACGACCGTCGCGCCGAGCTGGCTCGACAAAACGACGCGCTCGCCGCTCAGGCGCTGCGCACGCTTGCGGTCGCCTCGCGCGTCGTGCCGGCCGCCGACCTTGGCATTGATCCCGCAGCAGTGGCCGTCGACCATGGCCTCGGCATCGAACTTCCGGAAAGCACCGCCGACGATCTGGTGCTGCTCGGTCTTGTCGGCATGATCGATCCGCCCCGAGCGGAAGTGAAGGAGGCGGTCGCCACGGCCCGCCACGCGCATATTCGCACCGTCATGATTACCGGAGACCATCCCGCGACGGCTGCAGCCATCGCGCGTGAACTCGACATATTGGAGGCCGGTACCCTTTTGGTCACCGGTGCAGAACTGCGCGCAATGGACGACGCCGCACTCGATGCGATCGTTGACGAGGTGCGCGTCTTCGCCCGCGTCGATCCCGAACACAAGTTGCGCATCGTCGAGGCGTTGCAGCGCAAGGGCCATATCGTCGCCATGACCGGCGATGGCATCAACGATGCGCCCGCGCTGAAGGCTGCGAATATCGGCGTCGCCATGGGGATCACCGGCACCGATGTCTCCAAGGAGGCTGCCGACATGGTGCTGACCGACGATAATTTCGCCAGCATCGTCAGGGCCGTCGAGGAAGGCCGCGGCGTCTACGACAACATTCAAAAGTATCTCATCTATCTCTTATCAACTAATTCCGGCGAATTGCTCACGATGTTCGCAGGCGTGATGTTCGCCGGTGCGCTCGGACTTGTGTCAGCCGATATCGGGCTGTTCTTGCCGCTGCTCGCTGTTCAGCTCCTGTGGATCAATCTCATCACCGACGGCCCGCCGGCGCTTGCCCTCGGCATCGATCCCAAGGACCGCGATGTGATGAACCGGCCGCCGCGCCCGCGCGGCTCCGGTGTTCTTATTACCGAGGATTGGATCCGCCTTGCGTGCGTCGGGGTGCTCATGATGGTTGGAACCATCGCGGTACTCGATGCCTATTACCCCGGTGGGATGTTCACGTTGTTTGCGACGAGTACGCAGCCGAACCATGCCGACGAAATGCATACCCGCACGATGGCGTTCACGACGCTGATGATGTTCCAGCTCTTCGACGTGTTCAATTGCCGATCGCGCCGGCGCAGCGCCTTCAAGGGCCTCTTAGAGAACAAATGGCTATTGGGCGCGGTCGCGCTGTCACTCGGAACCCATATCCTCGTGATCTACCTGCCGGTCATGCAGACGGCGTTCGAAACCGTTCCGCTGACGGCCGCGGACTGGGCCATCTCGACGGGCGTCGGTGCGACCCTGCTGTTGGCGATGGAAATCGCCAAGATCGTGCTGCGCAAGGCCGATCGCCTGCGCCGCGATGCACCGGCAGCGGCGTGAATGCTCGTGCCGGCATCTGTAGCGACTAAGCTTTCCGCTAACGCGTCGATGATCAGCCGACGATCTCGTTGCCCGAAAAGAACTGCGCGATCTCCTTGACCGCGGTGTCCGGCGCGTCAGAGCCATGCACCGAATTCTCGCCGATCGATTGCGCGTAGCGCTTGCGGATCGTGCCTTCGGC
>JBAPYK010000417.1:0-2499 GCA_049284695.1 Rhodoplanes sp.
GAGCGCCCGACATCCTGCTCGGCAAGTGTCGCTATGTCTGGGAAAACGGCAAACCCGTGCCGCTGGCGGACGACCGTCGCGCCGAGCTGGCTCGACAAAACGACGCGCTCGCCGCTCAGGCGCTGCGTACTTTGGCGATCGCGACCCGCACCGTGCCTGCCGAGATGCTCGGCCTCGACCTGCAGTCAAGCATCGATCGCATATCGGAGGCCGAGCTGCCGGCCAGCATCGAAGATGAGCTGGTCTTGCTCGGTTTTGTCGGAATGATCGATCCGCCGCGGCCAGAAGCGAAAGCCGCAGTGGCGGTGGCTAAGCGCGCGCATATCCGAACGGTGATGATCACCGGCGACCATCCGGCGACCGCCTTGGCGATCGCGCGCGAGCTCGAAATCTTCGAGCCGGGCGCCCAGCTGGTGACCGGCAACGAACTGCGCCAAATGGATGACGCGGCGCTCGACGCCATTGTCGAGGAGGTGCGCGTGTTCGCCCGAGTCGATCCAGAGCACAAGCTGCGCATCGTCGGGGCGCTGCAGCGGAAAGGCCACATCGTGGCGATGACCGGCGACGGGATCAATGACGCGCCTGCGCTCAAGGCCGCCAATATCGGCGTCGCGATGGGCATCACCGGCACCGACGTTTCCAAAGAAGCCGCCGACATGGTGCTGACCGACGACAATTTCGCCAGCATCGTGCGGGCGGTCGAAGAGGGTCGAGGAATTTTCGACAATATCCGCAAATACCTGATCTATCTCTTGTCGTCGAACGCAGGCGAACTCCTGACCATGTTCGCGGGCGTGATGCTCGCGGGCCTGCTCGGCCTCGTCTCGGCGCAACACGGCCTGTTCCTGCCATTGCTCGCGGCTCAGCTTTTGTGGATCAACCTGATCACCGACGGCCCGCCAGCACTCGCGCTCGGCATCGAGCCGAAGGAACCGGACGTCATGGAGCGGGCGCCGCGTCGGCAAGGAGCCGGCGTGATTGGAACCGCCGACTGGCTGCGCATCGGCGGCGTCGGCATAGTGATGATGGTTGGCACGCTGGCTGTGCTCGACGCCTATTATCCCGGCGGCGTGTTCACGCTGTTCGCGCACAGCGCTAGCCCGAATGCGTTCGACGAGGCCTATGCGCGGACAATGGCCTTCACCACGCTGATGACGTTCCAGCTCTTCAACGTGTTCAATTGCCGCTCGACCTGGCGAACCGCCTTCAGCGGCCTGTTTACGAATTGGTGGCTGATCGGCGCCGTGCTGCTGTCGCTCGTCGCGCATATTGCCGTGATCTATGTCCCGGTGCTGCAGACGGCGTTCCACACCGTGGCCCTTTCGACCGGTGACTGGCTTGTCACGGCGGGCGTTGGAGCAACGCTGCTCGCCGTCTTGGAGGTCGTCAAGTTCAAGCTGCGTATCGAGCGGCGCGGCCGCATCGCCCTGCAAAAGATGGCAAGTGCATGACGCACCCAAGGCTCGTCATTGGCTCAATCATGGGAGGCATGCAGCGCGCGCTGCTTCCAGCGTCGCCGCAATCCGCCGACGATAAGCACGAGCACGGCGCTGACGCCGGCGGAAATGAGATCGATTACATGCGCCGTTTCTGGACCGACCCGCGCGACGAGTAAGGGTTCGATGGCGGGATCGGTGGCGATCACTTCGCCGACAATCCAACCGAGCAGCGCCGCGCCTGCCCACACGAGTATGGGAAAACGGTCAAGCAGACTCATGATCAAGGCGGCGCCGGCGACGATCAGGGGAACGCTGATGGCGAGGCCAAGAATCAGCAACACGATATTTCCCTGCGCCGCGGCCGCGATGGCGATGACATTGTCGAGGCTCATGACAATGTCGGCGACGGCGACGATGCGCACCGCCCGCCACAGATGTGCGACCGCCTCGACACCGCCGTCGCTGTCGTGTTCCGGAACCAGCAGATTCATGGCGATGTAGAATAGCGCGAATCCACCGACCAGCTTCAGGTAGGGCATCAGCATCAGCGTCGCGATGATGACGGTGAATATGATGCGCAGGACCACAGCGACGCCGGCGCCGAGAGTCATGCCCCACAGCCGCTGTCGCGGCGGCAGCCCACGGCACGCCATCGCGATGACGACGGCATTGTCGCCGGACAGAAGAATATTGATCCAAATAATCTTGCCGAGCGCGATCCAGAAAGCGACGTGCGAGAGCAACCCGATCTCACACTGCAATTGCAGCATCCAGGAGCCAAGATGCTGGCATTCCATGGGTCGCCTCCCCCGCGGCCGGCGCGTAATCCGCTTTCGCCGTTCCGCGATGATGGCTCACAATGCCACAGTCACACTCCTATTGCGCTCCCGAATTTGGACTCTGGCAGGTCGCGCGCCGCGCCTGCGGATCGCTAGCCGACGATCTCGTTGCCCGAAAAGAACTGCGCGATCTCCTTGACCGCGGTGTCCGGCGCGTCAGAGCCATGCACCGAATTCTCGCCGATCGATTGCGCGTAGCGCTTGCGGATCGTGCCTTCGGC
>JBAPYK010000418.1:0-22354 GCA_049284695.1 Rhodoplanes sp.
GTCGTGAACGATCTGCTCGGCTGCGATGAAAAATGGCGGAACCTCGCCAAGCGCCAATTGGCCGATTTCATTCCGCCGGATGATCTGCTGCGCTGGCTCTCGGGGCGCAAGCTCGACGCGGTCATTCATCTTGGAGCGATCTCCGACACCACCGCGCGTGACGGCGATCTCGTCCTTGACACCAATTTCCGCTTGTCGCTGCGCCTGCTCGACTGGTGCACCGAGACGCAAACGCCGCTCATCTATGCATCGTCCGCCGCGACCTATGGCGCCGGCGCCGAAGGCTTTGACGATGACGAGGCCTTGCCGGCGCTGTGCCGCCTGCGCCCGCTCAACCTCTACGGCTGGAGCAAGCATCTGTTCGATCTTGCCGTCGTGTCGCGGGCGCGCCGCGGCGCGCCGATGCCGCCGCAATGGGTGGGGCTCAAGTTCTTCAACGTGTTCGGGCCGAACGAGTACCACAAGGGCGAGATGATGAGCCTCATCGCCAAGCGTTTCGACGAGGCGCGCGCCGGCCGCACGGTGCGCCTGTTCAAGTCGCACCGGCCGGGCGTCGAGGACGGCGACCAGCGCCGCGATTTCATCTATGTAGGCGACGCCGTCGCGGTGCTATGCTGGTTTCTGGAAAGTTCGCGCGTCTGCGGCCTTTTCAATGTCGGGACGGGAGAGGCGCGCAGCTTCCGCGACTTGATATCGGCGATGTTTTATGCGCTCGGCCGCAAGCCCGCCATCGAGTATGTCGATATGCCGGCCGCGATCCGCGATCAGTACCAGTATTTCACCCAAGGCTCGGTCGAGAAGTTGCGCAAGGCAGGCTATGCTCGCGCGTTCACTCCGCTCGAAGAGGCGGTCAAACGCTACGTGACCGGCTTTCTCGACCGGCCCGACCGCTATCGGTGAGTTCGGCGCGCGTTGCGCCAGGCAGGACTGATGTTCGACTTCGCGACCTTTCTCGCCCGCGTTCCCGAGCAGACCGTGCTCTGCATCGGCGATCTGATGCTCGACGACTTCATCTACGGCGAAGTCTCGCGCATTTCGCCGGAAGCGCCGGTGCCGGTGATCGCGGTCAAGCGCGAGGAAAAGCTGATCGGGGGGGCCGGCAATGTCGCCTGCAATGTCGCGAGCCTCGGCGCGCGCTGCCTTTTTCTCGGCGTGGTCGGCGAAGACGAGGCGGGGCAAACCTTGCGCGCGGCCTTCGCCCGCCATGCGGGGCTGATCGAATCGAACCTCGTCGTCGATCCGCGCCGGCCGACAGTACGCAAGCTGCGCTTCGTGTCGGAGCACTATTCGAGCCATCTCTTGCGCGCCGATTGGGAGAACGCCGCTCCGGTCTCCGCCGAGATTGAAAGCGCGTTGATCGAGCGCATGCAGGCGGCGCTGCCGCGCGCGGATGCGGTCGTTTTGTCCGATTACGCCAAGGGCACGCTCACGCCGCGCCTGATCCGCATGACGATCGAGAGCGCGCGCAAGCTCGACAAGGTCGTCGTGGTCGACCCCAAGGGCGCAGATTTTTCCGTCTACCGGGGGGCGACGCTGATCACCCCCAACCGCAAGGAACTGGGCGAGGCGACGCACCGCCCCGTCCGCGACCTCGCCGAACTCGACGCCGCCGCCGAGGAGCTTCAGCGCATGGTGGCGAGCGACGCCGTCCTCGTCACGCTGAGCGAGGACGGCATGTTGCTGAAGGTCGCAGGCGCAGAGTCGGTGCACGTTCCGGCCTATCCGGTGCGCGTGCGCGACGTATCCGGAGCGGGCGACACGGTGGTGGCGGTGCTCGCCACCTTGCTTGCCATGAAGGCGGGGTTCGAGACCGCCATGCGTGGAGCGAACGCCGCCGCTTCCGTCGTGGTCGGCAAGCGCGGGACGGCGACCGTCTCCGCGCTCGAACTGCGCTCCCGCGTGCTTCCCGCCGCCGCGCTCGCCTCCGAGGAAAAGATCGTGTTCGACCAAGCGCTGCTGGACGAGCGGGTGCGCGAATGGCGGGCGCAAGGGCTGCGCATCGGTTTCACCAATGGCTGCTTCGACATCCTCCATCCCGGCCACGTGAAGCTTCTGACCGAGGCGCGCGCGGCCTGCGATCGGCTGATCGTCGGCCTCAACAGCGATGGATCGGTCCGGCGGCTCAAGGGCGACGGCCGTCCGATCCAGAATGTCCACGCGCGCGCCGACGTGCTTGCCGCGCTCGAGGCGGTCGATCTTGTCGTCGTCTTCGAGGAGGACACGCCGATTAAGCTCATCACGCGGCTGCGCCCGACGGTTCTGGTCAAAGGCAACGACTATCGCCTCGATCAAGTGGTCGGGCGCGACGTGGTCGAGGCGAATGGCGGCGAGGTGATGCTGGTTGATGTTGTCCCCGGCCATTCCACGACCAGCATATTGTCGCGCTCCGAGCGCGCATCTGACCGCGACAATGGATCCCGCCCGGCTCATCAACGGCGCGAGGGAGCGGCCGGCGGCTAGAGCGAATTCCGTTCCAATTGAGTCGAAATTCGCTCTGGCTTTCATTTAGTGGCCGCATTTTCTGCGGCGAACCGGTTCCCACTTCGCCGGAAAATGCTCTAGCTTCCGCTGGTTTTGGGAGGCGGGTTGGCGATAAGACCGGCTTCGCTCCTGTCCCCGCGGCGCCGCCCAACCGCCCAGGCGATGAACACGAGAAGGAGCGCTGCGGCGAGGCCGTACCACGTGATCACATATTGCAGATGATTGTTCGGCAGGTTCGGCCGGAGGCGCGCCGGCAGCGGCCAGCCACCGGCGGGGAGGGGTGACTCCTGCTCGATATAGAACGGCGCCGCTTCAAGGCCCTTGGCGGCGGCGATCGCCGTGGGATCGCGGGCGAACCACAGATTCCGGCCCGGGTCTGCAGCGGGCGTGACCATCGATGGCGGATCCGGCCAGCGGATGACGCCGATAACGTTGACCGTTCCCGCGATCTGGCCATCGGCGCGGGTTGCAGGATCGCGCAGGGCCCCTGGGACGAAGCCGCGATTCACCATGACGATCGCGCCATTCAATAGGCGCGCCGGCGTGAATACGTTGTAGCCCGGCCCGGTCGGCTCGCCCGCGCGGAGACTCGAACCGACGGAATAGACCAGCGCCTCGCGGTCGTTCAGATATTCGGCCGGAAAGACGACGCGGCGAAATTCGAAATCCTCGCGCGAAAGCTGCGGCCATTGCTCGGGATCGGGCAGCGGTACGGGCGGGGCGGCGAGCCGCTCGGTCAGCGTGGCGATGAGGCCGTCCTTCCAGGCCTTCCGTTGAAGCTGCCAGGTGCCAAGTCCAACCAATACGAGGAACGCGGCCAGCACAGCCAAGCCGCGCAAGAGAAAGACGCTGCGGCTGGTGCGCGGCGGCGCGACCGGCTTCATGCGCCGCGATCGGAGCGGAACTGCTGCTCCGCCGCCTTGTGGCGGTACTGCAACGCGATCAGGAGGCCCTTGAGCGGGCGGATCGGGAGAAGCGTCGTTATCAGGATGAGCGGTAGCCAGAGCGCTGCATGGACCCAGAAAGGCGGCTGATACAGCACCTCGACGATAAGCGCCGCGGCGACCACGATAAAGCCCGAAAATGTCATCACGAAAAACGCGGGCCCGTCGCCGGCGTCAATAAAACCGAAATCGAGGCCGCAGACCTCGCAATGAGGGGCCACGGTGAGAAACCCGCGGAACAACCGGCCCTCGCCGCAACTCGGGCAGCGCCCCGCGAGCCCGGCGGCGATCGGATTGGGCGGAGGCGAGGCGGGCGGATGGGTCATTCGACTCTCAATTCTTGGATCGGCAATTGGTTGCGCACCGACGCTCGGCTGCCCGGTACCTATGCTCAAATCTTTGACAGGCAATACCCGAAATTGGCAGGCCGCGTACGCCCGCGGAGTCAGCGCGGGGTCAGCTCATAGATGATGAACGACTCGATGAGGATCGAACGTTCGAGGGCGGGGCGCGCGCGCAGCCCGGCCTGATCGATCAAGCGTCCGAACAGGTCGAGGTCGGAGTCCGACGAGACCATGACGTAAATCCGCCCACCGGGCCTAAGCCGTTCCTGCGCCTGCTTGAACAGCGCCGCGATGTCGCGATAGGCCGGCCCGGCATGCCAGCCGCGGTCGGCGAGGTCGCGCGGTTCGCCTGCGTGTTTCGGCGGGCTCGACAGGATGACGTCAAACAGTGGGCGCGCCGCAAAGGCTGCGAGCAGATTAGAGCACACGGCCTTGACGGCGGGGAAGCCGTTTGCGCGCGCGTTATCGGCGGCGGTGAGAGCGGCATTGGGGTTGATGTCGGCGGCTACAACGAAGTCCGCGCCCGCTCGCGCCGCGGCCAAGGCCAGGATCCCCGACCCCGTTCCAACGTCGATCACACGCTTGCCCCTGAGATCGAGCCCATCGATGAACTCGGCGAAGCACTCGCTGCTGATGAAATAGCGCGGATGAAAGACCGTCGGACGGACGGTTAGTCGGAAGCCGGCAGCCCGCGTCACTTGGGTCGACTGCCGGCTGAGAATCAGGTGGTATGACAAGAAGTGGATTATCGCCCGCAGCAGGCGGCGAAAGGGGCCGTGCGGCGCGCTACGGCGGTCGAGGGCGCCGCTTTCGTTAACTAAAAAAACTGCGGCATTGTCTGCCCATTGATCCATGATCGTCGTTTTTCCTATGATGGCGACTGCGGGATGTCGAACCTGCCGCCGTAAGCTGAACTTCTGCGTGACTAAGTTGATAGTTCCACTTCGTCAACGTGCCGGGTTGCGGGCCACGATTGCCAATGCCCCGCGGTGAGGAGTTGGGTCTTCGCCGAGAAAGCGAGAATCCTTCTCGATCGTCGGTCGAGTGGGGGAAAAGCCGCCACGAGGAGAAGGTGGACCGTCTATTGCCTTTAACACATCGTATCAGATCGTCCTTGGGGGCGCCTCAATTTAAGGGGCTGGACCACTTCCGGACGGTCCGGCCGCGAATGCGCTCCTGGCTCCGAATGTTCAGGGGGCGCGCGAGCAGCCTGTTCGCGCGCGACGCCATGCGGAGCCGGACGGCTGACGCGCATTCCTTGGAAAGCGATCAAGCCGCAAGCGAAACCGTCGACGTGCGGATGATGCGCAGATGCGTCGAACTCTCCCGAGTGGCCGGAAGGGCGGGTGAATTGCCGTTCGCAGCGGTGATCTGCAAGGACGGAGACGTCATCGCCGAAACGACAAATCAGGTTTCCCGCGACCGCGATGTGACCCGGCACGCGGAAATCATGGCCATTTCGCAAGCTCAGCGGGCGCTGGGGCACACGAATCTGCAAGGTTGCACGCTTTACACCACGATCGAGCCGTGCCCGATGTGCTCGTTTCCCATCCGCGAGACGCGCATCAGCCGCGTGGTCTACGCGATTTCCTCGCCGATGATGGGAGGCGCATCGCGTTGGAACGTGCTTGGCGACGCTCACATCTCCAAGCGCATGCCGGAGGCATTCGGGCCGCCGCCGGAGGTTGTGACCGGCGTGCTGTCCAAAGAGGCGGCAAGCGTGTGGCGGAAGTGGAATCCGATCGTCTGGGGGATCATCCGGCTGCGCGGGGTGTTTGGCCCTTCCTGATCTGAACTCGATTTCACGTCAGTTCGTCAAAAGACCGCGTCATCGGCCCTTGCGCGCTTGCCCGCGATCTTGTGTGATCCTCGTCGGAACGATCCGCAGGTGTGCCGCATGCCGAGGAGGTTCATCCCCGCAACGATCGCGTTTGCGATCATCGTTCTCGTCGGCCTGGCGACCCTTTTTGTCTGGAGGACCTATCCGTGGGTCTTCTCCGGCAGGTATACGCTGCAGATCGCCGTTGGCCCGACGAACGAACGTTACGCCAAGCTCATCGCCGCCTTCAAACGCGAACTGGCGCATGAGCACCCGCGCGTCCAACTGAAAGTGGTCGAGACGGAAAACCTCGGCGCGAGCGCGGCAGCCCTGCAGAGGGGGGACGTCGATGCTGCCATTGTGCGGGGCGACGACCCCGCGGCCGCCGAGGGACGCGCTATTTTCATTCTGCGGAAGTTCTATGTCGCGGTCCTCACCCCCGCCCACACTGTCATCGAAAACATGGCCGACCTGACGGGCGATAGGATCGGCGTGCTTGTGAAAGGCGTGGGTGGGATCGATCCGATGGCCAAAGCTGTGCTCGATTTCTATCGCCTCGACGAGAAGCATGTCGTGCCTGTGAAAGTGGAGGCGCTCGCCTCCGCATTGCGCGACAAACACATCAAGGCGCTCGTCGTGGTGGGGCCGATCGGACCTGGCCCAATCGCGGATGCCGTCGAGGTCTTTCGCAAGTCGACCAAGAAGCCGCCAAAATTCATCGATCTGACCGAAGCGGCGGCGATCGCTGAGCGCTATCCCGTCTATGAGAAAGCCGAGATTTCCGATGGCAGCATCGATGCGTCGCCGCCCATCCCCGCGGACGATGTAACGACGGTTTCGACCAGCATTTTTCTGGTAGCCCGGGAATCGATTTCGAACTATGTCGCCGGCGAGCTGACAAGGCTCCTGCTCGCCACCAGATCGAAAGTCGCGTCGGCCTTGCCTGAGGCGGGCCAGCTTGTCGCGCCATCGACCGACCGCGACGCCATTCTGCCTGCCCATCCGGGAACCAGCGCCTTCCTGAACGGCGATCAGCCTGACCTGCTCGATGAGTCGCTCAACTACGTTTATCTCGGTACGATCCTGACCGGAGTGCTCGGGTCGCTCGCGGCGTGGATGACCGCACTCCGCAACCGCAACAAACTTCGAGATCTGCAAGCTCACATCGAACGACTGCCGGTACTGCTCAGCGACGCGCGCGGCGCCGCTGTCGATCAGCTCAATGCGACCGAGGAAGAGCTGGAACGACTGTCGGAATGGTTCTTGGAAAGATTCGTCGCGGACGACATATCGGCGGAGGTCTATTCCAATGCCAGCACGCGGATTGCCCATATCCGCGCCCTGATTGAACGGCGGCGGGCTTGTCTCGGCCCAGTGCCGGAAAATGCGACCACCTCGAGCGCCGCCAACGCGGCGCAAATCTGATGATGCTGCTAATGGAGCGAGCCGGCGGGAAACGCCAGTGGACCGCTCGGCGACTTCCCGGCCATCGCGAATGCTCGGGCGGGGGACCTCAACGCGAGGGGTGGTCTGCCAAACGCGTCAGCGCCGCAAGAATGCCGTTGATGAGGCTGTCGTCTAGCAGCGGCTTCTCGATCATCGGCACTCCGGCTTCTTCCGCGCGCCGCCGCACGATCATGCTGGGATTTGTGGTGATGAGGATCGCCGGCAGCGCGACATGCCGGGTGCGGAGCTGCGCCAGAAGGTCAAGCCCGGTCATGTCGGGAAGGTTATAGTCGACGACCAGGCAGCCGCGATCGGGCAGTTCGGCGGCCCCGAGCATTTCATCGCCACGCGCAAAAGTGCGGACCTCGAAGCCTTCGACGGCGAGCGCGAATCGCAGGGATTGGCGCACGCTAGCGTCATGTTCGACCACGATGATGGTCGGCGTCAGATTTGTTTTTTGCCCGCTGCACGCCATGGCCATAACTCGGGCCCGGACGAAATCAATTACGTGATGGGGGAGCGATGCTTATGACCGCCGGCCCCGGCTATTCCCCGCCAGGAAACGCCAAGACCGCGCAAAAACCTTGACGCCGCTCAAAAAACCGTGGGCAAAACTTAGATTGCCGACCGCTTCGCGGGCCCCTGTTCCGTCGGGAAGCCGGCGATCAAGGTCATACGCACGAGTTCGGACAGGCTGACCGCGCGCATCTTGGTCATGACATTGGCGCGGTAAATCTCGACCGTGCGCGGGCTGATGCCGAGATCATATGCGATGGTTTTATTCGGTTTTCCTGCCACCAGCCCTTCCAGCACCTCGCGCTCGCGTTTTGACAAAGTGGCGAAGCGCTGCTGCAGCTCCGCTCTCTCGCTATCACGCCGCGATACGTCCTCGGCCGCGGCCAGCGCCGACCTCACCGCCGTGAGCAACACCTCGTCATCAAACGGCTTCTCCAGGAAATCGGCGGCCCCGCTCTTCATCGCTTCGACCGCCATCGGCACATCGGCGTGTCCGGTGATGATGATGACCGGCATGCGCAGGTTCTTCTCGCGCAAGTGGCGCAGCAGCTCGACGCCGCTCATCTCCGGCATCTTCACGTCGGTGACGATGCAGCCAGAGGCGATGTCCGGCAGCGCGTTGAGGAAGGCGAGGGCGGTCTCGTAGGTCCGCGTCTTGAACCGCGCGCTCTGCAACAGGAAATCGAGCGACCGCCGGACTGCCTCGTCATCGTCGATGACATGAACGACCGGGTCAGCCGACATCGCCGAGATCCTCGTCCACCAAGGCCTGTAATGTAAACCGAAACGCCGTGCCTCCGCCAGCGTTGGGTTCCGCCCAGATGCGACCCTCGTGTCCTTCGATGATCGTCCGCGAGATCGAAAGGCCGATTCCCATGCCATACGGCTTGGTGGTTGCGAACGGCTGGAACAACTGATTGGCCATTTCCGGCGCGAGGCCGCATCCCGTGTCGCGGACTTCCACCATGACATCGTGTTCGCGAGCGATGGTCGTTACAGTCAGCTCGCGGTGCTCTGAGTCTTCCATCGCCTCGATGGCGTTGCGCATCAGGTTGAGCAGAACCTGCTGGATCTGCACCTTGTCGACGATGACGCGGTCGACGGCCGTATCGAATCTGAGACGCACGCGAATGCCGAGTTCTTTGGCGCCGACCAGCGCGAGCGCGCTCGCTTCCTCGATCAGCTTGCGCAAGCTCTCGATCCGCTTCTCCGGCTCGTGATGGGCCACGAAATCGCGCAGGCGACGAATGATCTGGCCTGCGCGCAGCGACTGTTCCACCGCCGCGTCGATCGCGGTACGGACGAGGCGCAGATTTTCTTCGGATGCGTCCGCGATCAGCCGCCGCGATCCGGTGAGATAGTTGGCGATCGCCGAGAGCGGCTGGTTCAGCTCATGGGCGAGCGCTGAGGCCATCTCCCCCATTGCGGTCAGTCGCGAAATATGGACGAGCTCGGACTGCAGTTGCTCAAGCCTCTGCTGCGTTTGCTGACGCTCGGTGAGGTCGCGCACATAGCCGGTGAAGAATCGCCGGCCGTTGGAATTCAATTCGGCGATCGACAGGGCGATCGGAAACGTCGAGCCGTCCTTGCGCTCGCCCACGGCGACCCGTCCGACGCCGATAATGTGCGGCTGCCCCGTCTCCAGGTAGCGGCGGATATAGCCGTCGTGCGCCTCGCGGTCGGGCGAGGGCATGAGGATCCGCACATTCTGCCCGATCGCCTCGGCCGCGGAATAGCCGAACAATCGTTCGGCGGCGCTGCTGAAGGACCGGATATCGCCCGTTTCATCGATGATGATGACCGCGTCGGGAACGGTTGCCAGTAGCGATTGCAGATGCGCTTCGCGCGCCAGCAGGTCCTCGGTCCGCGCGGCCGCGTTCACTCGGGCGAGGCGCAGCCGCTCGCCGAACAGGGCCATGCCGATTCCGATCACGGCGAAGGCGCTTGCGGTAACGAGACGGGACCCGAAATAGGCCGTCGGCGCCATGGGCGACAGCAAATCCAAGGCGACGCAGAGGGCGGTCGCCAAGAGCCCCGGCCCCAGTCCGCCCAGCGATCCGGCCACCAGGATGGCGGGCACCATAAAGATCAAGTCAGCTTGTGCGGTGGTGAGCTGGGAGACGAGCAGGTGGAGCGTGAAGCCGCCAATGGCGAGCACAACGGCGATGACATACCAGAGGGTCCGTCCGTGAGCCGGCGCGGCAAGGCCAGCAAGTCGCGCAAGGCCCTCTCGGGGCGTGCGCAGCTCGATTCCTGACATCCCTGATGCTCCCGAGTCTGTCGCCAAAAAGACCTGCACCTCCGGGGGTTTACTTAGGGACACAACACGAGTTTTCGTAGCGGCCCTGCGTCCATAACTTGGGCTTATGGTCGCAACGAAATAACGGCGGAGCGTAAGCCATGCTGATGCAAAATGCACAAACCATCAGCCTGAGCCATCTGGCCAAGCCCTTGCGCCAATGGACCGCTCCCGACCCGAACCGTACGGGTCTGAGTGCATTTGAGGCCATGGGCGTTCCGGTCTCCTATACGCGCAACGAGGAGATTTTCGGAGATGGCGAGCCAGCCGACTACGTCTACCAGGTCGTTTCGGGAGCCGCGCGCACTTACAAGGTTCTAAGCGACGGGCGGCGTCAGATCGGCGCGTTCTATTTGCCTGGCGAAGTCTTCGGCCTCGGGGTGGGAGACGTCCACCACTATTCGGCGGAAGCCATCGGCAAGTCGACGCTTCTCGTGGTCAAACGCAGCGCGCTGATCGCGCTGGCCGACACCGACCACAAAGTCGCTCACCTGTTATGGACGCTGACCGCGCAGGAATTGCAGCGCGTGCAAGAGCATATGCTGCTCCTGATCCGCAGCGCGCAGGAGCGCGTCGCCTGTTTTCTCCTTGAAATGGCGGAGCGCATGGCCGAGGCCGACGTGATCGACCTGCCTATGTCGCGTCAGGACATCGCCGACTATCTCGGCCTCACGATCGAAACGATTTCGCGCACGCTCACGCAGCTCGAGACCGCCGCCGCCATCTCAGTGCCGACGTGCCGGCGTATCGTGCTGACCAATCGCAAAGCTCTGAAGCGGCTGCACGCCTGAGATCCGTGCCGACGGGCGCCGAATTAATTCGGCGCAGGAGGTCTTGCATGAGCCCGGAGCAAATTGACGCTGGCGATGACACGCGAGGCGCAAGTGAATTCCGCGGAGCCGATTGAGCTCGCGGTGGAATGGCAGATGGGATTGAAACGGTGCTGGGCAGATTGGCCGCTCAGCACAGGAGGCCATTGTTGGCGAGAGAGGGATAATGTCGAATTTGGCAAGCTTGCAAGGTGCGGAATTAGTCCGAAAAGCCCCCGTTGGTGGTCCTAGATGGGAGCATTTCGCACATGGGGCCGATATCGGCGTGCGCGGTTATGGGCCCAGCCTCGAAGAGGCGTTCGAACAGGCGGCGCTCGCGCTCGCGGCCGTCGTGACCGAAGCGCCGGTCGTGCCGAAGATCGCGGTGACGGTCGTCTGCGAAGCGCCCGACAATGAACTCCTTCTTGTCGAGTGGCTCGACGCGATCATTTACGAGATGGCGGCGCGCCGCATGCTGTTTGGGCGGTTCTCGGTCACCATCAGGGGACGGCGGCTCTATGGGACGGCGTGGGGCGAGAGCGTCCAGCCGCGCCATGCTCCGGCCTGCGAGCCGAAGGCGGCGACGCTCACCGAACTCAAGGTGTTTCGCGATTCGGCCGGACGGTGGACGGCCGGTTGTGTCGTCGACGTCTGAGCCTCCGTGCGGGTGATGGATCCGGCCCGGTTCACCCGGATTGACGAGACCGCATGGCGGATTGAGCCGGTCGCCGGCATGCGGGTGCCGGCTATCATATTCGCGGATGAAGAGCTCATCCGCGCGATGGACGACAAGGTCTACGAGCAGGCGGCTAATGTCGCCAAGCTTCCCGGCATCGTGAAGGGCTCCTATGCCATGCCGGACGCCCATTGGGGCTATGGGTTCCCCATTGGCGGGGTAGCGGCTTTTGACCCCGACGAGGGCGGGGTGGTTTCGGCGGGCGGCGTTGGTTTCGACATTTCCTGCGGCGTACGCACGATGCTCACCGGGCTCGCCGCGTCCGACATCGCGCCGGTCCAGAAAGCCCTGGCTGATCAGCTCTACCGCGATATTCCGGCGGGGGTCGGCAGCGAAGGGGCGATCACCCTCGATGCGATCGAGATGAATCGGATGCTCTCGGGCGGCGCCGCCTGGGCGATCGAGCGCGGGTACGGGGAGGCGGCCGACCTCGCCCGCATCGAGGAAGGCGGGTCGATGGCGGGCGCCCGCCCCGATTACGTGTCGGATCGCGCCAAGCACCGGCAAGCCCGCGAAATGGGCACGCTCGGCTCCGGCAATCACTATCTCGAACTGCAGGTCGTCGCCGAGATTTTCGACGCCGCCGCGGCGAACGCGTTCGGGCTTGCGCTTAATGACGTGCTCCTGACCATCCATTGCGGCTCGCGCGGCCTGGGCCACCAAATTGGCAGCGAGTTCCTTAAGGAGATGGCGGTCGCCGCCAGCGAGCTCGGCATCGATCTCCCCGACCGCGATCTCGCCTGCGCCCCGCTCCGGTCCGAGCTGGGCGAGCGCTATCTCGGCGCGATGCGGGCCGCCATCAACTGCGCGCTCGCCAACCGGGAGATTCTCGGCCACTTCGCCCGTCTGGCGGTGCGGCGGTTCTTCCCGCAGGCGCGGCTCGATCTGTTGTTCGATGTGTCCCACAACACCTGCAAGGCGGAGACCCATATCGTCGATGGCCGCCCGCGGGAGCTGTACGTCCATCGCAAGGGCGCGACCCGCGCGTTCGGTCCCGGCCACCCGAGCCTGCCGGAACCGCTCTGCTCCGTCGGGCAGCCGGTCCTGATTGGCGGCAGCATGGGCACGGCCTCCTATGTGCTCGTCGGAACCGCCACAAGCGAGGCGAAGGCGTTCTCCTCGGCGTGCCATGGGGCGGGGCGGGCGATGTCCCGGCATGCGGCGCTCAAACGATGGAGCGGGCGCAAAGTCATCGACGAGTTGGCTGCGCAGGGCATCCTGATCCGCAGCCCCTCCAATCGCGGCGTCGCCGAAGAGGCGCCCGGCGCCTACAAGGACGTGGGCGCGGTGGTCGAGGCCGCCGAACATGCGGGGCTTGCGCGGCGCGTCGCCTTGGTCAAACCGATCATCTGCATCAAGGGCTGAATCGACCACCATAAAGGCCGCCGGTGGCGTTCCCCGCGGCCGGGAACTCGGCGCGGAGGCGGCGGATTTTTGATCGTCCTCAAGGGGCGGGTGTCATGCCGGCCTAACGTAAAAACAATACGTGGTTGAATGCGGGGAGGTGAAAGGGAGAAGTGCCATGGTTGAAGCAAAAAGCAACGTCGCAATGAAAAAGGAAGAACCGGCGCCCGAGCGGCGGCTGCCGCGGGAATGGGAGCCGTTCGAGAGCCTGCGCCGGCAGGTGGACCGGATGTTTGAGGATTTCGGCCGCGGATTCGGCCTGTGGCGTCCGTCCGGCCGCTCGATGCTCGACGTTAAACCGTCGTGGCCGTTCGAGGAGGGCTGGGGCAAGGCGCCGGCCGTCGACGTCTGCGAGCGTGAGAAGGAGTACGAAATCACCGCCGAGCTGCCGGGGATGGATACGAGCAACATCGACGTGAAGCTCGCCAATGGCGTGCTCACCATCAAGGGCGAGAAGAAGGAAGAAAAAGAGGAGAAGGAAAAGGACTACTATCTGTCGGAGCGGCGATTCGGATCGTTCCAGCGTTCATTCCAGCTTCCGGAAGGAATCGAGGAGGACAAAATCCAGGCGAATTTCGAGAAAGGCGTGCTGACGATCAAGCTGCCGAAAGGGACCGAAGCTCAGAAGCCGGAAAAGAAGATTACCATCGCTGCGAAATAGGCCGGTAAGGCCGGCTGCCCCGCTCGTCGCTTCGCGGCGGAGGCGAGCGGGGCCACTTCTCCGCAACGCATCCCCCCGGCCGCGCATGAGGCCGCGGCCATGAAGCTGACGCTTACCCTGACAAAGAAGGGGGAAACCCTCTGCCGCGAGGTTCGCGAGGTCGTCGATTCTGAGTCGTTCGGCGCGGCCTGTGCGGATATCTGGAAGGATTTAGAGCAGCACGCGCTCGAGCGGGCGACGAGCGTGGGCGAATACATGGATCGCCTCAACGAAGCCGTATTCGACAAGCTTGACGGCGCGCTGCTGTCGTTCGACCGGGAATGATCTTGGAGCGCCCGGTTGCAGCGCTCGGTGGCGGCGCGGGCATATGCGCTCCTCCGGCCGTGAGCTTGGGGGAGAAGGTCGCGTTCCTCCGCCGTCCCGACGCCTATCCGCACCGCGTCGACGCCGTCGCCGTGCGCGAGACGCATATGTCCTGGGTGTTTCTCGCCGGGCCGCGCGTCTACAAGCTGAAAAAGCCGGTGCGTTTTCCCTATCTCGATTTCTCGACGCTGGCGCGCCGCGAGGCCGCGTGTCGCGCCGAGATCAGGCTCAACCGCCGTCTTGCCGGGGATGTGTACGTGGACGCGCTTCCATTGACGGCGGCGGGGCATCGTCTGGCGCTTGCCGGCAGCGGGACCGTGGTCGATTGGCTGGTCGTCATGCGGCGGCTGGACGAACGCTGCATGCTCGACCATGCCATCGCAACGAAACAGGTCGACGAACGCGCGCTCGACCGGCTGGTGACGCTCTTGGCGCGTTTCTACCGGCGCGCCGTCCGCGTGCGCATGACGGGGGAGGCGCACCTCGCCGACTGGCGGAGAAGCCTCATCGACAATCGCCGCGGCCTGCTCGATCCGCGCGCGCAAATGCCGACGGGTCGCGTTCGCTTCATCGATGGCGTCCAGGAACGCTTTTTCAGCCGCTTCGGCGCGCTCCTGGCCGCGCGGGCGTCGGGCGGGCACATCGTCGATGCGCATGGCGATTTGCGGCCGGAACACATTTGGCTGGGCAAGGAGCCGCGCATCATTGATTGTCTCGAATTCAACGCGAAGCTGCGCGCCAACGACCCGTTCGACGAGATCGCCTTCCTCACTTTGGAATGCGAGCGGCTGGGCGGCGGCTGGGTCGCCCGCTATCTGCGCCGCCGTCTGACCCGAGCATTGCCGAACCCGCCGCCGGACGCGCTGTTCACCTTCTATCGGTGCCATCGCGCGACATTGCGGGCGCGGCTTGCCGTCGCCCATTTATTCGAAAAGAACGTGCGCACGCCGGACAAGTGGCCGGCGCAGGCCCACGCCTATCTGCGTCTTGCCTTGGCCGACGCGACGCGCCTCTCTGCGCTGCTCAGAGGATAAACAGGTCGAGGAGCGGGCGTCCGGCGTGCAGGCGGCGAATGATCTCGGCCAGGAGCGGCGCAACCGACAACACCTCGATCTTTTCTTGCGCCGCTTTGGAGGCGAGCCGGAAGGGGGGAACGGCGTCGGTCACCACCAATCCGTCGAGCGCCGGGTCGCCGATCGCCTTTTCGGCGCCCGGCATGAACAGGCCGTGCGTCACCATCGCCAGCACACGGCGGGCGCCGGCCTGGCGCGCCGCCCGCGCGGCGCGGACCAGCGTGGTCCCGGTGCTGATCAGATCGTCGATGATGAGCGCGGTCGCGCCCGCGACCTCGCCGACGAACAGGTCGCCGGAAACGACGCCTGAGCTGCGCCGCTTTTCGGCGAAGCCTTTGCCGATCGATTCGCCGCACGCTTGTTCCAGGGCCTCGCGAAAAAGGTCCGCGCGCTTGGCTCCGCCCGTGTCGGGCGAGATGACCGCGAGGGGCCGATCATCCAGTTTTTTCGCGTAGTCGACGAACAGCGGCGCCGCCGTCGCCGTGATCGTAGGGCAGCGAAAGGCATTCTCGAACGCCGCCGGATTGTGCACGTCGAGCGTCACGATTCTGTCGGTTCCGACGCTTTCGAACATCTGTGCAAGATAGCGGGTCGTCACCGGATCGCGCGCCTTGGTGCGACGGTCCTTGCGCGCGTAGCAGAGATAGGGCGTCACCGCCGTCACGCGCGCGGCGCCCGCGTCCTTGAGCGCGCCGATGAAGAAAAGGAGGCGGCAGAGCTTGTCAGCCGCGCTCTGGGACGGCCCGCTATGCAGGCTTTGGATCACATAGGCGTCGGCTCCCTCGACCGGATCGAGCGGGCGCGCCTTGTGTTCGCCGTCCTCGAACTCGCGTTCCTCATGGGGCGCGAGCGAGACCCACAGCTCGCGCGCGATCTTCTCGCCGAGATCGGCCGTCGCATTCAGCGCAAAAAGAGCAAGCGAGTTCACGATGGATCATCCAGATGCCGCGGCCGCCGCCACTCTCAGATCGATGGGGCCCTCAAATTGGCCGAATGCTCGCCCAAGCGCTTGCCTTGAACGTTGATCTGGCTCAAGGCTCCCGCTCGCCCCCGGCATTGTATAGACCGGATCGAGATCGGAGCGGCGCCCATGATCAGGCCGATATCCATCACCGACAAAGACATCCTTATCGTCATCGATGTCCAGAACGACTTCTGTCCGGGCGGCGCGCTTCCTGTCGCGCATGGCCAGGAGGTGGTGCCGGTGATCAACCGCTATGGCGCCCGTTTCCGCGACGTCGTGCTGACCCAGGACTGGCATCCGCCCGGCCACGAGTCGTTCGCCTCGGCGCATCCCGGGTGCAAGCCTTTTGAGGAGATCGTCGCCCCCTACGGGCCGCAGATCCTCTGGCCCGATCACTGCGTGCAAGCCACTCCCGGAGCCGCCTTTCGCTCCGATCTCGCGATTCCCCATGCCGAGCTGATCGTGCGCAAGGGCTTCCGGCGCGAAATCGACTCCTACTCCGCCTTCTATGAAAACGACCATAAGACGCCGACCGGGCTCGCCGGCTATCTGCGCGAACGCGGTTTTTCGCGCGTCTTCGTTGCCGGGCTCGCCTTCGATTTCTGCGTGCGCTATTCGGCCGAAGACGCGCGCCGAGTAGGCTTCGACGTGGTGGTGATCGAGGAGGGTTGCCGCGGCATCGACGTCAACAATTCGGTGGCCGACACGCGGGCCGCGTTCAAGAAACTCGACGTGCTGCTGGTCGACGCCGTGTAATCCGTCTCCGAGGTTAAGCCCGTCGGCAGCGGGGCAGGGGCTGTGTGATGCCGTTCAGAAATCGCGCGGATGCGGGACGCAGGCTTGCTGCGGCGCTCGCAGGCTACAAGAACGAGCGGCCGGTCGTGTTGGCGCTGCCGCGCGGCGGCGTGCCGGTGGCGGCCGAGATTGCCGCCGCTCTCAACGCGCCCCTCGACCTCGTGCTGGTGCGCAAGCTCGGCGTCCCCGTTCAGCCGGAGCTGGCGATGGGGGCCGTCGTCGACGGCAGTTCACCGATCATCGTGCGCAACGAAGACGTGATCCGGCTCACCGGCGTGAGCGAAGAGGAGGTGCAGGCCGTCTGCGCGGAGGAACTCGCCGAGATCGAACGGCGGCGCCAACGCTATCTTGGCACGCGCGCGCGCGTTGACCCGGCCGGCCGCGTCGCCATCGTGGTCGACGACGGCATTGCGACGGGGGCGACCACGCGGGCGGCGCTGCGCGCGCTGCGGCTGCGCGGTCCGAAGAAGCTCATCCTCGCGGTGCCGGTCGCGCCCACCGAGACGCTTGCCGCCATGCGCGAGGAGGCGGACGAGGTGGTGTGTCTGGAAGATTACGCCGACTTCGGCGCAATCGGCTTCTTCTACTCCGATTTTCGCCAGACCAGCGACAGCGAAGTCATTGCCGCGCTCGCACGGTTTCCCCCGCCGCCCGCCGTTGGGTAATGATCGGGCTGCAAGCGGGATCGCATTTAGCCGCGAAACAACATGTCATGCGCTCGATCAGTGAGAGCGCAGGGACGCGGGGACGGCTTGGTCTCCTGATTTCACATGTTCAATCACAAATAAATGAACGAATGTTAGAGTACAAATAATAAGCGCGCGGTGCGATTCGCCTCAGCGCAATATCTGACGTTGCCTTCGCGCCGAAAAAGCAAAGATATTCACGCTGATAGCCCACTGACGCACACCAGCTGCGATGATAGGCCGCCAAAAGGCGCAACGCTCAGTCGCGGCGAAGCAAGAAACACGACACGGCGATTCAGACTCACCTGTGACGTTGGTCACACGATTTGGCCGAACAAGCGAGCTAGCGTCAGGTGCGCGAATCTCCGAAGACGGTTTCGGAGACGCGAGAAATGGCGGCATCCGATGGATCGCCCTTTGACTGCGCCGCGTGATGAGGAGCCAATGCGTGCGAACCCATATCTTCGCCGAGCAATGGCGGATTTTGGGAACCGCGCCGGCGCCGGGAGCGCCTATTTTTTGATTGCGCTCATGATCTGCTTTGTCATTGCCGAGCTGTTTTTGCGTCTGGTGCAGGCTTATTTCTAACCTGCATTGAACCAGCGGTGATTGCGGCGGAACGAAACCGTAGTCGCGCGAGCGGGCGAAAAGGACCTCGCATCAGAAGCAAGCTCGACGTGTGAAGTGATTCACAGATCGTTCTGAATCAGAAGTGATTTAAAGCCAACCGATATTCGACCGATCCTCCGACCCGAAATGTCAGCGACCACGGCGCCTTGCCGAGCAAGACTGAAGGAGCCGAGCGATGATAGCGATCAGGAATCTATGCTATATCGCCTGGAGCACTGCGATGCTCCTCGCGACGATGCCGAGCGCGTCGGCGGAGGACAAGCTGATCGTGGCGAGTGCACGCCACGGCGCATGGGAGTCGGCCGCTGCGGAGCTTGGTCAGCAGGCCGGAATCTTCAAGAAGCACGGCCTCGTGCTCGAATTCATGTTCACCCGGGATAACGCGGAGACCGAGCAGCGCGTCATATCGGGCAGCGCCGACATCGGCTCGGCAGTGAGCGTCATGGAAGTCATGCGCTCCTATTCGTTCGGCGCGCACGTCCGAATTATTAGCGCACATATGACCGGCAGCGCCAATTACTGGTACGTGCTGAAGTCCTCGCCGATCCACTCCGTCGGGGACATCGCCGGCAAGATCGTGGGCTATGAGACCAACGGGTCGTCCAGCCAATATGACGCCATCGACTTCCTGCGGAAGTTCGGCCTGAACGCCAAGCTGGCGTTGACCGGCGGGGCAAATTCGACGTTCAACCACCTTAAAGCGGGAATCATCGATATTGGCTGGGGCTCTCCCCCGTTTGGCGTCGATCGAACCGCACAAGGCGATATTCGAATCATCGCGCGCGCGAACGATGTGCCGAAGATTCGAGACAAGACCGCGAGCGTGATGATCACGAGTACCGAGACTCTAGAGAAGCGCAGGGACGTTCTGACGCGCTACGTTCAGGCGTATCGAGAGGCCGTCGAGTGGATGTACTCGGACCCCGCAGCTCTCCAGCGTTATGCCGAACTCGCCGACATGTCGGAAGGCGAGGCTCAGCAGCTGCGGGATGAGTTCTTTCCCAAGGCCATGCTGTTGCCGGGCAAGATCGTCGGTCTGAACATGATCGTCAAAGACGCCGTCGTTCTCGGCTATCTTCGCAAGATGCTGTCGCGGCGAGATCTCAGAAACTTGGTTCAGATCGCGACGCCCGTGCCGGACGACCCGATGTCCTGCAAAGATATCAGCGGCATATGCCCAATTTTGCTGCTTGGGCCGTAGTCGACAATTGGGATAGGCATTGGGCAGGTGGGCGTCTTGTCCGCTGACGCCGTCAACCAGATTGAGCTAGGTTCGCCCGATGACCAATAAACTCGACAACCCCCTCGCCGTGCTCAAATCCGTCGTTCCGTCCCTCGCGGGGATCAGGATTCTGGACGTCGGCTGCGGCTCAGGCGGACTGGCGCGGCTTCTCGCCGAGGAAGGGGCCGAGGTCACCGGAATCGATCCGAATCCGCAAGCGCTGACCGCAGCGCGGACGCTGGCGCCGGCTGCCCGCTTCGAGGAGGCAAGCGCCGAAGCGCTGCCCTTCGAAGACGCCGCGTTCGACGTGGTCCTGGTTGTGAACGCGTTGCATCATGTTCCGCTCGACGCGATGGATCGGGCGCTGGCCGAGGCTGCGCGGGTGGCCCGCCCGGGCGGTTGGCTGATTGTGTTGGAGCCGCTTGCCGCCGGTAATTTTTTCCAGGCATTGCGCGTCGTCGAGGACGAGACCGCCGTGCGACTTGCCGCGCAGAATGCTCTGGCGCGCGCCATCGAAAGCAATCGACTGCGGTTGGAAAAGACGACCTCCTACGTGCGCAGGGAGGTCTTTGCCGACGTCGCCCAGTTTTTCGCGCGAATTGTCGGCATCGACCCTGCGCGCGAGGCGACAATCCAAGCAAATCGCGAAGCCGCCAACGCGGCCGCACTCGCAGCGGCCCAAAGGGATAAAGACGGCCGGCTCGTCTTCGATCAACCGATCAAAGCCGATCTCCTTCGCGTCGTCCAAAACTAGCTGGTTAGGACGCGTACTTATAAATCCGCACCAGGAGGGTCGCTCAACCTCCGCTTCCCTCCAAAAAAACTCAGCCAGTCCCCGTCCGGCTCGATTGAATCAGGACATCTCGAGCGAAGTGGGAGCCGGTTCGCCGCAAAAAATGCGACCCCTCAAGGAAAACCGGAGCGAGTTCCGATTTCATTGAAACGGAATTCGCACCAGCGCTTCGAAATCTCAAATCGGTTCGCTTATTTGAATGGATAGTATCGAAGCGAGACGAAAACGCCCTGGTTGTTGGTGCTCAGCCCCTGGTTTGGCGTAGTCGGCGGGGGCCCGAGGGTAGGCACGCCCGGCAAGCCGGGGAATCCAGTCAGAGACACATATTTGTACTGCATGCCATATCTCAGCCTTCCCATGTCGCCGTTGTAAAGATTGTACCAAAATCCGGCTGTGATTTCCTGGACACGCTCGACGTTGCTCGCAGCGCTGCACACGGTCCCTGCGATCGGATCGTTAAAGCCAGCAGGGCCAGAAGCTTGGTTTTCTATCAGGCAGCCCGTGTTGAGAAAGTTCGGATTGCCATAGCCGCCATTGACGACGCCAATTCTCCAATAGCTGGGCTGGAGTTGCTCTCGGCCGTAGTACACGTAAAGGTCGAGCGGTTCTACGGGATGGATGACAGCGCCAACCAGGAACTGGAAGGTAGTTAGCGGCGTGAGCGTACCGTCGGGCCCGATCGTGACGTCGGGTAACTGCGAGGACGCGTAACGGCCGAGGCCCGCGCCATACAGCACGCTGCCCTGAAGGTCGATGACTTTCGGCCAAACTGGCATCAGAGCGGAGCCGCCGACGCCCCATCCGGTTGTCGTCCGGTTCGAACCGGATCCAAGGACGGCGGTGGTGAACACGCGGTCGGTAAAGAAACGTTCGATACCGACCACCTCATAGTGACCCCAACCAGGATCAAGTGCGAATTTTTGGACCAGGTCCGGGTAATTGTTGATCGAGCAGCTGGTCGTACTATTGAGGAGCCCGCCGGCCTGACAAGCGTTGAGGGTGTTAACGGTCAGGCCGGGCGGAGCGACGGCGCCGCCGATGGCGGTCGCAGCGGTCACGTTCTGACTTGGGCCGGTGCCCGCCTGAGGTCCGGTGAAAATCCCGATACTGTTGGAGGGGAAATTGATCTGCGGGCTCTCAACCGAGAAGCCGAACCAAGCTATCTTCTCCCAGTCGGCAACGAAACGGAATTGAGGTTGCCGCGTCCAGTTGAAGCCGACGACGTACTGTGCGTCGATCGTGAGGGGAAGGTTTACATCCGTTGTTATCCCGGTTTTGGTTTGGGTGAGCAGACTAAAGGCTTGACCCGCCAACACATGGAAGTGGTAGTAATCGTTGTCGTACGTCAAGTAAGCTTGCCGAATCCGCAGATTATAACTGTTGCTCTCGCGCGCATTGGCGGTCACGCCAGCGCCAAGAAAGTCCATTTCGAAGTACGCCGTCAGATGCTGGAACGGGTCGATGCTGCCTTTGGCCTTTAAAGCAAGGCGGCTCTGTTGGGCGCTGAAACCCAATTCATGTTCATGATAGAGCGGCGAATTCGGAAACGGCAGCGAGCTGAATGGGGTATCGGTGGCGGCGCTAGCGTTCTCGTTGCGCTGCCGCCAAACGCCGGCCGCTTCAATGAAGGTTCCCGCGAGCGAGACCTCAACCTTCGGCAGCCAAGAAGGCCACGAAGAAGGAGCATTGGTGTGCAAGGCTGCCGTCCGCGACGGGCTCGCAGACGGGAGGTTCTGTGCCGCCTGTCGCGGGGCTGGAGCCGGCTTTTTCGCCTGCGCCACTTTCTCTTCCAACGCCCGGAGTTGCCGCTGCAAGGTTTTGATCTCGTTCCGCAGCTGCTGCAGAGTCTGAGCATCTTGGGCAAACACCGGAGTGGCGACCGAGGCTCCCAACACCGTGCCGGCTAGTAGAATGCCGATGCTTCGCTTTATGAACATAGCCCCGCCCCGAAAAAGAAAATTTAGCCGTCCCGGTCTATTACTCGACGACAAATCCCCGATGACAAACGCTTCCATTGCCACGCAATCGACCGCGTCCGTTACATAATTGGCACAACAATAGGTGACTCCACTTACTCAGACTGCAGGCTGTTGAAGAATCACCAGGCCTGGCCTTGAGGGTGGCCTCGTCGCCGTTGTCATAGGCGACCTCGCCTTCAAGCGAGCCGTCGGCCTGCAGTTCTATGGAGCCATCGTGTTGAGGCCGTGAGTGCGCTTGAACCCACGCAAAGCCGCCGCCCCGGACTCCGTCCCCCCACGTAGAATCGGCCAGTCCCCACCGTCATCGTCCGCAGACAGCGGGCGATCCAGTAAGCACAAAGCGCTCTGCGTGATTAGATTACTGGATGCCCCGCCTCCGCGGGGCATGAC
>JBAPYK010000419.1:0-18203 GCA_049284695.1 Rhodoplanes sp.
CTCTATTTATCGCGAGCGGTATAATTAGTTTACCAAAATGTCAATAGGGAATATTATATTATCCAACGAAATATCTAGACACAATTACTGGACCATGGCAATCCGAGTACCTGGAGAGCTGACATGCAGGACGCGATTCGACCCCCGCGCCTCGCCGACGCCATCGCCGGCCATATCGAGCGAATGATCCTCGAGGGGACCCTTCGTCCGGGCGAGCGCCTGGCATCGGAACGCGATCTTGCCGAAAAGCTTGACGTGTCGCGTCCATCGCTGCGCGAAGCTCTCGATCAATTGGAAAAGCGCGGGCTGCTCGTTTCCAAGCGGGGTGGGACGGTTGTCGCCCAATTTCTTGCGCCATTGTCCATGCCGCTTGCGGAATTGTTCCGCGACAAGCCGCGGGTGACGGCGGACTATTTCGAGTATCGCTGCTTCGTCGAGGCGCAGGCCGGCAAATTGGCTGCGCTGCGCGCGACCGACCTCGACCGCAAGACCATTCGCACGATCGTCAAGCGCATGCAGCAGGCCCATTCGCTGGAAGATCCGTACAAGGAAGGCGAAGCCGATGTCGATCTGCACGTCGCGGTGTACGAAGCCTCGCATAATGTCGTGCTGCTGCATGTCATGCGCGTGTTCGCTGAATTGCTGCGCGAAGGGGTTTTTTATAACCGCGACCAGCTGTATCGCCGGCACGGAACCCGCCCGACGCTGCTCGAACAGCATCTCGCCATCGCCGACGCCGTGCTGAGCGGCGACGTCGATCGCGCCGCGCGCGTTTCCGACGAGCACATCCGCTACACCTTCAACACCGTCGAAGAAATCCGCCGCGATAAAGAGCGGCTGGAAGCGTCGCTGCGGCGCTTGGAGCGGTCCGACCTGCTGTCATCGCGCGACGCCGCCGCTCCTGACGGCGATAGCGATAGCTAGCGGCTTTGCTGCGCTCACATCGGCGGGACGACGCCGCGGCCGATCGTGATCGCCGGGGCGAAGTAGACGCCGTCCCGCTGCCTGCGAAGCTTGGCGTCAATCGCGAGCTTGAATTAGGCCAGATCGCGTGTTTTCCGCTCAAGCTGCAGGCGGCCGCGCTAGCCTCGATCAACCGACGCGCCAATTCCGAGTGATCGCATCATAGGATTGATGCGACTGAGTGCCTGCTTGCGGAGGCTTAAAGGCCACGGACTTGTGACGTTGCAACAGCGGCGTAGCCATTGGCACGGTGAGCATGGTGCTGGCCACGGCCATCAACAGTGTGGCGGTGAAGGTCGCGCTTGAGATGACGCCCTTGTCGAGGAGGATGTTAACGAAAATGATCATGATCAGGGCCTTGGTCTGCAACAGCCAGCCGATGATCGAGGCTTCGCCCTTCTCCCATTTGAGGGTCCTGCCGGCGCAGTGAACCCCTGCTAGTTTGCCGCCGACCGACGCCGCCAGCAATGCCGCCGCCGCACTGAACACCGCGACGCCGCCCATGCTCCAGGCCGTACGCAATCCCGTGCTCAGGAAGAACACGGGCATAATGGCCAGGAGGATGTTGTTGCGGAAAAAATCCATCTCCTCTTGGTCGAAGAGGTCCGCGTCCAGCACCGCGCCGGATAGAAAGGCGCCGACCATGAAATGCAGCCCCGACCAGTCGGCGGCGAAGCCGGCGCCGGCTAGCCAGATCAGCCCGATATACCAGCGGTCCTTGGCCGGCAGTCGGCGCATCAGCTTGCGCACGCCCCAAGCCACCACACTAAAAGCGATGAGGAACCCCAATTGGCGGCCAACCCGGTTCCAATCCAGCAGGATCAAGGCCAGCACGCCCCAGATGGCGATGTCGTCGAGGCTGGCGTAGCGAAGGATGCGCTGGCCGAGCGGCTGGCGCAGGATCTCCAGCTTCTCCATGAACAGCACCAAGATTGGCAAGGCGGTCACCGCGCAGGCCATTCCGATACCTACCACCACCTGCCAAGTCGCCCCCTTGGGCCCCGCCCAGCCATGGCTCAGACTGAGCATGCTCAGGGCCGCCACACAACCGAACAGCAGCGGCATCCCTAGGGCCAGACCGGCGGTGACTCCCGTCTCGCGTCGCTGGACCCATGCCTGTTTCAGGTCAAGTTCGATCCCGGCGACCCAGACGAAAAGCATCACCGCCCACCACGCGAGGCCGTTCAGCGCCCCGATAACCTGGGGATTGAAGACGAACTCGTAGTAGGCGGGAAAGGCCGCGCCCAGAATCCCCGGCCCCAGCAGGATACCGCCGACGATCTGAACCACGACAAGCGGCGCGAAGTATTCCGTCCTACCGACCCGCCAGATCAGATACGGAACCGCAAAAATGATCAGTATGGCGATCAGAAAGATTTCTGAAGTGCTCATCGCTGCAGGAGTGGTTTCATATCGTCGCGATCTTATTGAATCTCTCCTGCCACGCCCGCGAATGCGGCGCAAATTTCTTTCGCTGTATTTAGTTAAGCTAGGCTCCGCGACGCCGCCGCTCCTGACGGCGATAGCGATAGCTAGCGGCTTTGCTGCGCTCACATCGGCGGGACGACGCCGCGGCCGATCGTTATCGCCGGGGCAAAATAGGTGCCGTCGGGCTGCCGGGTCGCTGCGAAGACAATCACCTCAACGCCAGGCTTGAGTTCGCCGCGCTCGCCGGGCGCATAGGCCACGATCGGGGTTCCGGGCGGCACGACTATCTTCTGCTCCCCATCCTTGTATTTGACGGTGAGCATACGGCCGTCGACGCCGGCGACGATGGTCTCGACCGCTGCGTTGGTCATCGTGCTCTCGGGAGCGAGGTCCCACGGCCGGTGGCCCTCGGCGACGCCGCGCTGAGCTTCGGTAAAGATGTGAACGGCGAGCGCGCGCTGGCTGCCGTCGGGTTGGGGCACCGCGGCTACGCCTATGTAGGCGCCGGGCTTGATGTCGTCGATCGCAGCTTTCTCCAACGCCATGACGCGCCCACGATCGGCGAGTCCCACGGTCGCTTCGTGCCCATCACGCGTCTTGAGCGTGACCGTCTGGCCGTCGACCTTGGTGATTTGGCCGCGGAGCCGAACTGTTTGCTGAGCCTGAGCGACGACGGGCAGGGCCGCGAGCATCGCCAGGCCAATGACGATCGCGCGCGTCGTGATGAACTGCATCGCGTTTTCCTCCTGCGCGGCAGCGAGGCGTGGCGGCAGCACCGCGGCCAAATAGCTTTACCGCTCCTGCGCGCGATCGGCCGGCGGCCCGACGAGGTCGGCCTCGACCAGCGCACGCAAATCCGCGGTCACCGCGGGGCGCACGCCGAACCACAGGGAAAAGCCCCGCACCGCCTGGTGCAGCAGCATGCCGAGCCCGTCCGCGCACCGCAAGCCGCGCGCGCGGGCGGCGGCGAGCAGCGCGGTTTCGAGCGGGACATAGACGAGATCGGCGACGACTGCCTCTTCCGGCAGGCGGTCGAGCGCAATCGCCAGCGGCGGCTGGCCGGTCATGCCGAGCGTCGTCGTGTTGACCAGCAACCGGCAGTCCGAAAGGTATTCGCTCCCTTCATCCCACTTGAGCGGATGCACCGAAGGACCGAGCCGCGCGGCGAGTTCCTCCGCGCGGGCGATCGTGCGGTTCGCCACATAGATGCGCGGCACGCCGCGCTCGGCGAGCCCGAACACGACGGCGCGTGCCGACCCTCCGGCGCCGAGTACAAGCGCCGCTTTGATCCCTTTGTCCCAGCCCGGCGCGGATGCGTCGAGGTTGGCGATGAAGCCCTCGGCATCGGTGTTCGTCGAGCGCAGCCTGCCCCCGTCGAGCCACAGCGTGTTGGCGGCGCCGATCGCCTGCGCGCGGGCGTCCGGTTCCGAGAGCGCGAGCGCCGCCGCCTTATGCGGAAGCGTGACATTCGCTCCGACGTAGCCGTGCTTGGCGAGATTCAGGACAAATTCGGCGAAACGCTCCGGCGGGACGGCCTCTGTGCGGTAGTCGCCGGAAATGCCGTAGGTCTTGAGCCAGTGGCGATGAATAAGGGGCGACCGCGAATGCGCCGCCGGCCAGCCGATGACACAGGCGGCCCGCGCGCCCGGTCGGAGCCCGCTCATGGCTCGTCGATCACGGTGTTGCGCAGGACGCCGATCTCCGGCACCGCGATCTCGATGACGTCGCCCGACCGCAAGAAGCGCGGGGGCTCGGCCGGCGCCCCCGACGGCGTGCCGGTGACGATCACGTCGCCCGGCTTCAGCGTCGTGAACCGGCTGATATAGGCGACCAGGTCGGCAAACCCGAAAATCATGCTGGCGGTGGTGTCGTCCTGGCGCAGCTCTCCGTTAACGCGCATGCTAAGCCGCAGCGGCCGCGCGGGGTCGATCTCGTCGGCGGTGACCAGCCAGGGGCCGAGGCTGCCCGAGGCGTCGAAATTCTTGCCCGGAGTGATGTTGCGCGAGTCCTGCATCCAATCGCGCACCGTGCCTTCGTTGCACAGCGTGTAACCGGCGACGTGGTCGAACGCTCGTTCGCGCGGGATGCGACGCCCCTCGCGACCAATCACTAGGGCGATCTCGGCCTCGCAGTCGAGCTGCTCTGATTCTTGCGGCCGCAGGATCGGCTGCAAATGGCCGACCAGCGACTCCGGCGTGCGAAAGAACAGATTAGGGTATTTCGCCAGTCCGAGCGGCTCGCCTGGGCCGACATAGTTGTTGCCGACGCAGATAATCTTTTCCGGCTGCACCACCGGGCGCAACAGTTCGATTTCGGCCAACGGGTAATCCGCCCTAACGCCGGCGAGCGCCGCTCGCACTTCGGCGAGCGCGTCGTCGCGCAAGATGTCGAGCAGGCTCGTGAAGCGCGGACCGAACCGCAGCCGCATATCGACGACGCCATTGCCGACGACCGCGCCGAACCCGGAACGGCCGCGGGTGATATAGCTCGCAAGCCGCATGGACGCCTCCCCGAATCAACGCTGCGCAAACATCAACACTGCCCTTGATTCCGTTCAAGAGTTTGCCACCGAAACGAGGCATGTCCGAGGAGGCCCGGCATGCAAAGACCCCACAGATCGAAGTTATGCACGGTTGTCTTTTGGGGAGCCGTCAGACCAACCCGGCGTTTGCGGGCCGACGCCCGCGAGCGGTTGGTCATTCAGCGGGAAACGGCGACAGAGGTCTCAAGCGCAGCTCTTGTAGCGCGTGGCGGGCAACCACAAGGGCGCCTTGCAGAGCCAGGCTCGCCATGATCGCCGCGACTGCGACATCCGGCCAGCCCGTGCCTGTCCCGAACACGCCGAGCGCCGCGGCGAGCACCGCGAGGTTCCCGAGCACGTCATTCCGCGTGCAAATCCACGCGGAGCGCATGTTCGAATCGCCGCTGCGGTAGGCCCACAAGAGGGCGAAAGAGGCGGCGTTCGCGACCAGCGCGGCGACGCCCACGGCGCCCATGGTGAAAGCGTTGGGAAGGCTTCCGTGCCAGGCGTGCCAACCGAGCACGCCGATCACCCACATGCCGAACGCGCCCATGCTCGCGGCCTTGAGCAGCGCCGCAAGGGCGCGGTAGCGCAGGGCCAGGCCGATGACAAAAAGGCTGATGGCATAGTTCGCAGCGTCGCCGAGGAAATCCAAGGCATCCGCCAATAACGACGCCGATCCGGCGGCAAGACCGGCGCCGATCTCGACGGCGAACATCGCGGCGTTGATCGCGAGGACAAGCCACAGGACCCGCCGGTACGACGCATCCCGGGCGCGATCGGGCTCATGGCAGTGGCTGCAGCGCGCGTCTCCCATGTCGCCGATGTCTCCCATCTCGCCGATATAGGCAATACCTCGCCGGTTATACTATCACCGAAGAGGCGCTGAGCGCTCCATTCGCGCCCTCCATTCCAATCACGGCCGATGACGGCATGAAGTCGCTTTTCATCGATTGCAACCAGCAACTGGCGCCCGTCTTAGCCCACGTCCATCGCGCCGACGATCCGCCCATCGCGGTCAATGCGACGCCCTTCACGAGCGCCGATCTGCCGGGCCTGCTCGCCGGCTACACCATCTGTCTTGACGATCACTCCTATCTGCCGACCGAGCAGATCGCCCAGTGCCCGGGGCTCAGGCATGTCGTGTTTCTCGGCACCGGCGCGGCGAGCTACATGGACATTCGCGCACTGCGCGAGCTCGGCGTCACGGTCCACACCATCAAGGGCTATGGCGACACCGCCGTCGCCGAGCACACGATGGCGCTGATATTCGCCTGCGCGCGCGACATCGCGAGAATGGATCGCGAGGTGCGTGCCGGAACCTGGCAGCCGGCGGAAGGCCTGCAGCTTGCGGGAAAAACCCTCGGCATCATCGGCTTGGGCAGGATCGGGCGCGAGGTGGCGCGGATCGCCAAGGGAATCGGCATGAAGGTGATTGCCTGGAGCCGGACGCCCCGGCCGGAGGCGGACGCAGCGGGAGTGTCCATGGTCGACCTCGATACCCTGCTCGCATGCGCCGACATCGTCTCGCTCCACCTCGCCCTCAACGAGGAAACCCGCGGACTGCTCGGCGCCGAGCGCTTGGCCCGGATCAAGCCCGGCGCAATCCTGGTCAACACGGCGCGCGGCGCGCTCGTCGATGAGCAGGCCCTGATCGCGGCGCTCGCCTCTGGGCGCTTGCGCCACGCCGGGCTCGACGTGTTCCATGCCGAGCCGCTGGCGCGCGATCACCCCCTCGCCCGCCTCGAGAACGTGACGGTGACGGCGCACGCCGCATTCCGGACGGCCGAAGCGTCGGAAACGCTGATCCGCCGCGCCATCGATATCGTGCGCTCAATTATCGCCGGCGCGCCACAGCCGGCCTGAAGCGCCCCGCGAAAAAGGTCCGGCGAAGCGCTAACCCCGTTCGCCGAGGCAATGCGCCAGAAGAGATACAAACCTGATCGGCCCAACGAACGCTCGCCGCGTCGCGGAAACGCGCGCTTCACCAATCGCGAGCCGGAGTAGCGCTCCGGTCCTTCTCCTTCGGCGGCTCAAAGACCCGGGGTTTGAGTTTATTTTCCGCCCCCCGGATCGCCTTTGAGCCCGCTCGCTTCGATCCCGGCCAAAGCGCATTCCTCATCGCGGTCCGAGGTATCGCCCGAGACGCCAACCGCGCCGACGACCTCGCCGGCTGCGTCCCGGATCAGCACGCCGCCGGGCACCGGCACGAAGCGGCCCCCGGCCACGGCCGCGAGCGCGGTGAAGAACACCGGATTGGTGGCCGCCCGCGCCGCAATTTCGCGCGAGCCGAACCCCATGCCCAGGGCACCCCATGCTTTGCCGAAGGCGATGTCAAACCGCATGATCCCCGCCTTGTCCTCACGCTTGAAGGCGACGAGATGTCCGCCCGCATCGAGCACGGCGGCGACGAGGGGCGCGCAATTGATCGCGCGGCCCTTCTGCAAGGCGACATCGACGATCGTGGAGGCCTGTGAAAGCGTGAGCGATGGCATGACAGTTTCCCTTGCCCGTTGCGGTTCGCCGGCGCCTGAGCCGAGCGACGACACGATAAGCGATGAAGCTTTAAGGGAAAACGTGCTTCGCAGCCCCGACACCTGAATCCGTTCCGGCACGCCCGCAGCCGCGCCGACGGCATGCATTTCCGCCGCCGGCTACCCTCCGAGCCGTTATCCAAGTGTTTCAGCCACCCCGTCACGATGCAACCGGCGCCGCGACTTATGCGGGGAAATGAGTAAGCAACATTCCTGGGACTCGCACAACGCGGCGGACGTGCTAACATTTTCTGAAGCGCTCGATCGCTTGCTGGAGGCCCGCATAGGTCAGCGGAGCTGGCCGCAATGATGCTGCAGACGGACATATTCCGGCGGGTCGTCCGCGACGAGATGCGGCCGCCGCCGGTGCTGGTTCCACCGGGCACGACCATCGGTCAGGCGGTCAAACGCATGGCGGACGGCGCGACGTCCTCTGCTGTCGTCGTCGATGGCGCGGGCCGCCCCAGGGGCATCATCACCGAACAAGACGTGGTGCGGCGGATCGTCTGGCAAGTCCCGCCCGACCAGGACATCGAAACGGTGATGACCTCCCCGGTGGCGACGGTGGGCGCGGAAGACCATCTGTTTCACGCCATCGCCCTGATGCGCCGACGCAGGCTGCGCCATATCCCGGTCGTCGATCAAACCGGGAGCATCGCCGGCATGCTCGCCCTGGACGATGCGCTCGGCTTTCTGTCGAGCCAGACCCTCTCCATCATCGAGCAGCTGACCCATGAGGAGAGCGTCGAGGGCCTCAAGCGGATCAAGCAGGCGCAAGTCGAGCTCGCCGCCGCCCTGTTCGACGACAACGTCCCCGCGCCAGAGGTGCAGTTGCTGCTCACCGAAATCAACAACGACATCCACCGGCGCGTGCTGCGGCTGACCATTACGAAAATGATCGAGGACGGCTGGGCCGAGCCGCCGGCGCCGTTCGCGCTCATCGTGATGGGCTCCGGCGGGCGCGGTGAGAACTTTCTCGCGCCCGACCAGGACAACGGATTCATCATCGCCGATCATCCCGACAGCGCACGGCTGCGCATCGACGCGTATTTCCTCGAACTCGCCACGCGCATGACCCGCGCCCTCGACACCGTCGGCTTCCCGCTCTGCACCGGCCAAGTCATGGCCACCAATCCGGTCTGGCGGAAAAGCTTGTCAGACTGGCTGCTGCAGACCGAGACATGGATGCGGCGGCGCGACGAAGAGATGCTGATGAATTGCGACATCTTCTTCGATTTCCGCCATGTGTTCGGCGAGGCGGCGCTGTCGGCCAAGTTGCGGGCGGCCGTCACCCAGCTCGTGCGGAGCAACCCGCAATTTCTGCGCGACATTTACATGATCGAGTCGGACCACGCGGTGGCGCTCGGCTGGTTCGGCGGGCTGCGCCCGGAGAGCGACGGCAAAGATAGACGCGGCGTCATGAATCTCAAGCTGCGCGGCACGCTCCCGCTCGTCGAAGGCGCCCGGCTGCTCGCGCTCAAGGCCGGCATCCCCGCCACCGCGACGCTTGCCCGTCTCGACGGCCTCAAGCAGAACGGTGCGATCAACCCGGCCGACCACGACGATCTTGCCGAGGCATTCCACCTCATCACGCGCCTATTGCTACGGCAGCAGATCGAGGACTTCCGGGCCGGACGCGAGGTCGACGATTGGGTGCCGGAAGCGCGCTTGTCGCAACGCGAGAAAGACCGCCTGGTGACGAGTTTCCGGGCGATCGGCAAGTTTCGCGCAGCGCTCGCGCTCGAATTCTCGGACCGCACGTCTTAGGCAAGGTTGGCCCGACTTCCCGTTGCGCCGAACCAGCCGCCCGCCCCTCAGCCTAAAAGCCCAGCAGCGAGGCGCCGAGCGCCAATGCCCACATCGCGATCGAAATCAGCGCCGTCCAGCGGGCGAAGGTGAGATAGGTCTCGCGCAGGACGGTCGCGCTTACGAACTGCGCGTAGGCTTGCGGCGGACGCAACTCCTTGGGGAGATAAAGCCACATTTCGGTGCGGCGATAATCCTTGGTCCGGGCTTCGCGCGCCTTGAAATAGAGAACGCCGACCATCACCAGGGTCAGCACTCCGCCCATCTGGAAAGCAATCCGCGGTTCGAACGAAAACCCGACCATGATGCAGAAGATCGCAAGCGACGCGAACCCGCACGCGCGCATCACTATCTCGAACGCGATCCGCCGCAGCTCTTCCACGTCTTGGTCGCTCCGTCACGCCCGCCTGCTCACGCCGAGGGGGGGACGCCAGGAAACTTCCGGACCATAGCTCCGGTTCCATGGGCTTACAATCCGCTCGCAGAAGCGTTACAGCCCGACGCAAAAGCGTTGCAGACGGTCAATCGGCTCGCGAACGGGTTACAGCCCGATCTGCAGGAAACCGCCCACGGCAGGAAGCGTCAACAGCGCGGTGCCGGCAAGCCAAATCCACATCGAGACGTCGGTCGAGTCATCCTTGACGCCGGCAATATGCTCGTAGATCGCCGCCGGGATGCCGGCGAGGATGATGGTGGCGGTCGAAACCATCAGGGAGGAGAAGATCAGGGTCAGCGGTACGCTGCCGAACAACAGCGCCGGGGCCAGAATCTGCATATGCAGCAGGGTGAACAGCAGCCAGGTCTGATTGAACAGGCCATTGATCATGCCGAAGAAAGCGATAGCGACGAAATAAGCGTTACGGTCCATGACGCGGCCTCAGGTCGGACGCTGAAAAGCGCCCGCGAGGAGGAAAACGTACAGCAGGGCCACCCGCAGCCAGAACAGCCAAACCACGCCAAACAGCCAAATCACCACCGGCGCGGTGGCCTTCGGCGTGACATAGGCGATCAGCGCGATGAACGGATCGGTGATCCGGCAGAAGAAGCGCCAGATGTAATTCGATGAATCCGGCCCGACGATCAAGCCGAGCAACGCCCGACCCGCCAGCGTGTACATTAGCATCGCCAGGATGAAGTTCGGCAGCTGGTAAGCCCAGATCGCAAGCGCTGAACCGCCGGTTTCCACGGATTTTACCCCTTCGCATTACTCCGGCGCTTGAATTTTCCCCACGGCGCCTGCCCCGCGTTTCGGATCAAGCTGGACGGTCGTGGGTCGATCTCGCGCCCGTTTTCGTCATTGGGCAATCCATGCTCCCTTTCCCGCGTCGCTGCGCTCCCTCCCCCGCAAGCGGGGAGGGATGGGAGGGGGCGGATGCGGCCCGTGTCGCATCGATGGGCGGGCCGAGCTCGCGCATGACAAGTCTTTAGTTCTGAGCATGCCTCGCCGGCCGACAAGCCGAAAAGAAGCGGGGCCCGAAGGCCCCGCCATTTGCCGCGTAGCCCGCATGAACGCTCAGTGCTCTTCGAGCACGGTGCGGCCGCGCGGCTTGCGGATCTCGTCGACCATCGCCTGCATCTCCGGCGAAGGCGCCGGTCCCATCCGGCTGACGACGAACATGATGAGGAAGCCGAGCGGCATCCCCAACAGTCCGCAGTTGATGTTGTTGAGGCCGAACCAACCCACCTTGGACTGCAGCGGGTTGGCCGCGCTCGCCGGAACGTCGGCGATCCATTTCGGATCGGCGAGGACCTGGGCGACGTCAACAAGCGGCGCCCCGGTCGCCGCGTTAGCCAGCGACGACATGCCGAAGTAGTTGACGCCCGCCTGCGGGAAGTACCTGGTCGTGACCAGATAGAAGAGGCACAGGCCGAAGCCGCCGATGATGCCGAGAACGGCCGCCGTCGTGGTCGTGCGTTTCGACCATATGCCCATCACGAGCGCCGGGAAGTTGCCCGCCATGGCGAGCGAGAATGCCCAGCCGACCATCGCCAGGATGTCGGCCGGCTTGGTGGCGGCAAGCGTCGCCGCGATGACGGCGACGAAGAACAAGAGGACGCGCGCCACCGTCAGGCGCCGGATGGCCGGCGCATGCGGGTCAAACATCTTGTAATAGATGTCGTGGCTGAGCGCATTGGCGATGGCGAGCAACAGTCCGTCGGCGGTAGAGAGCGCCGCGGCAAGGCCGCCCGCCGCGACCAGGCCCGAGATCACATAAGGCATGCCGGCGATCTCAGGCGTGGAGAGCACGATCACGTCGGTGTTGATCACAAAGTCCTTAAACTGGATGATGTCGGGATGACCCGCGATTGCCTTACAGGCATCCACCACCGCCTGAAGGCTTGCGGCGTTCTTGCCGCAAATCTGGATCAGGCCAAGCTCGCCCCAGGTGAACATCCAGGGACGGATATTCGAGAGGTCCCTTCCGATGATATTGGTGTACACCTCGAGCTTCGAGAACGCCGCATAGGCGGGCGCCGAGAAGTACAGGAGGAAGATGAAGAACAGCGACCACGCCACCGACTGGCGCGCCTCACGCACGCTCGGCGTGGTGAAATAGCGCATCAGGATGTGCGGCAGCGAAGCCGTGCCCACCATCATGCAGAAGATGATCGCAAAGAAGTTGAGCCGCGAATAATTTATGAACGGCTCGATGTGCGGCTTGAGCGAACCCGCTGGACAACTTGCCTGCGTGCAAAGCGTCGCGAGACCTTCCTGCACCATCTGGTTTTCGCGGGCCGTGATGGCCTGGATCGCCTCGCCATAGGTCAATTCCGGAATCGGAATGCCGTAGATCTTAGTCGACAGAATGATGATCGGCGTCAGATAGGCGACGATCAGCACGATGTATTGGGCGATCTGCGTCCAGGTCACCGCCCGCATGCCGCCCAGCATCGAGCACAGCAGGATACCGAGAAGTCCAACATAGACCGCGATCTCGAACTGGATGCCGAGGAAGCGCGAGGCGATGATGCCGGTGCCATAGACCTGCGCCGTCACATAAGTGAAGGAACAGCACACCAGCACGATCACGGCAAGGAAACGTGCGAAGTTGCCGCCGTAGCGCGCCGACATGAAATCGGGCACGGTATAGGCGCCGAACTTGCGCAGATAGGGTCCCACCAGCACCGAGACCAGCACGTATCCGCCGGTCCAGCCGAGCACCCAGGCAATGCCGTCATAACCGAGCAGGAACAACGTGCCAGCCATGCCGACGAAGGACGCCGCCGACATCCAGTCGGCGCCGGTCGCCATGCCGTTGTAGAAGGCGGGCACGCGCCGGCCGGCGACGTAATATTCCGAGACCTGCGCGGTTCGCGTCATCACCCCGATGATGGCGTAGACGGCGAGCGTGAAGAACACGAACAGATAGCCGAGAACTTTGTTCGGCACGCCCACCTGCTCGAGAATTGCGAGAAAGATGACGAAACCGAGGAATCCGCCGGCGTACGTGCCGTACATCCGGCCGAGATTTTTCATGAAGTCCGATTTGGCGGCGCTAGATTGGGTGGCCATGACTCATCCTCCCTCACTCGTCTTCAGCAAAGCCATATTCGCGGTCGATATTGTCCTGCTGTTTGGCAAACACGAACAGCATGACCACGAACGCGATCAGCGAACCCTGCGCGGCCATGTAGAAGCCGAGGGGAAAGCCGATAATGACGATCTGATTGAGCTGATTGACGAAGAAGTGGATGATGTAGCCGAAGAACAACCAGATGCCGAGATGGATCCACATCAGGCGGGTCGTCGCTTTCCAGTGGCCTTCGGCCCGTGTTTGTTCGTCTGCCTGTTGCGTTGCTGTTGGGGTAGGTGGTGCCATGGATCGATCGCCTCCCGTAACGTTAATGACTTTATTCGCCCGCTACTCGGACCAGTCATGAACGGGAAAGACGCGGGGGCCGTGAAAACGGCCCGGGCGGTCCTCCCATCGTTTTTATTCTAATTTCCCCGGTCTTGGCGCCGGGGCATGTTTCTCGCCCGGTCTTGAGCCGGGTCGCCCTCGCGGAAAGATGGTATCATTGTGGCAAGCTCGCCCTTATTAGACTTTAGTTCAATTTTTCGAGCGACGAGGGCAAAAGCCTACCGCGGCGCGGGCTTCGGTCGCATTTTTCTTTAGTCGCTGCGCAGGCGAATATCGAAGCGGCGCAATCGAGGATGCGAACATGTCCTTTTTCAGCTTTTTCCGGCGACCGCCGCCGATTCGCAGCGCGGCCGAACTCGCGGACTTCATCGATCGGCATGCGGCGTTCCTCGTGCAGAAAGGCATGTACGAATACTCGCGTGCGCGCGCCGGCCCTTACTCCAAGGTGCTGTTTCGCGAACAGGGTTTCCTCGACGCCATCGAGGTCTCGCGCTGGCGGGCTTATCCGCTCGGTCTCGCCATGGTCGGCGAACTGGTCGACGGCGTGCTGCGGCCCTTCGTGGGAAACGAGCGGCAAGCCGCGCTCGATGCGCTGAGCGCCATCGTCTTGGATGTATTCGACCGCTATCCCGTGCCTGCCGCGCTCGGCGCAGCGGAGTGGAGCGAACTCCGGCTAGAGCTCGTGCGGCAGCTGGGTCTCATCGGCACCCACCAGCCCAAGCACGCCAAGGACATCCCGGAGCGCTTCACCAAGAAGTATTTCGCCCTGATGCCGATTCACGAGAAGCTGCGGGGCAGCGATTATCCGACCATCCGCAACTATCTCCGCGTCACGATGTGCAATATCTGGGACGAGTTGACCAAGCGGATGGACGCGCGCGCGGTCGCGGCTTTGCTGTGCGGACATGCGGAGACCCTGCCGGATGGGGTCGTCTGAGCGCCGCGCCATTGCAATCACCCTAACGGACGCGCCATGAGCCAAATGCTTCAGGAGCAAGATCGTGGCGGACTGATCGAGCCGGTCGATACGCCGATCCAAGCCGATCGCGAGCATGCCTTCAGCCGGATCGACAGCTACCCCTATCGCCACCGCATCCGCGAGATCATGCGTGCGCCGCTGCAAGTGGTGGCGGCTGACGCGCCTGTCCGGGACGCGCTCGCCCGGCTCCTCCGCGACGGCTTGTCCTCGCTCTATGTCCGCCCGGCGGACGCAAACGAACAGCGATTGCGTCCGGATGACGTCGGCATCGTCACCGAACGCGATCTCCTGCGCGCGTTCGACGTGCATGGCAGCGCCTCCCTCGATTTGCCGGTCGAGCGGCTCATGACCAAGCCGATCGCGACCGTGCCGGCCGACGCTTTCGTCTACCGCGCCATCGGCCGCATGAACCGGTTGAAGATCCGCCATCTCGGTGCGACCGACGAAGCGGGTTTCGTCATCGGATCCCTGTCGGCGCGCGATCTGCTGCGGCTGCGCGCGGGCGAAGCGGTGTCGCTCGGCGACGAAATCAATCAGGCCGACAGCGTGCAAGCCCTCGCTGCGGCCTGGGCCAAGCTTCCCGGCGTGGCGGCGGCGCTGATGGCGGAACGGGTATCGGCCCGCAACATTGCGGCGGTGATCTCGCGCGAACTTGGCGCGGTGACCCGCCAAGCCGCGGTGGTGGCGCAAGAGCGCATGCGCGCGGCCGGACAGGGCGAGCCGCCCTGCCCCTATGCCGTCGCGGTGCTCGGCTCGGGCGGCCGCGGCGAAAGCCTGCTCGCCATGGACCAGGACAACGCCCTGTTCTTTGCCGACGGAGAGCCTGGCGGACCCGAGGATCGCTGGTTCGAAGCGCTCGGCACCCATATCGCCGACATCCTGCACGAAGTCGGCCTGCCTTACTGCAAGGGCGGCGTGATGGCGAAGAACGCCGCGTGGCGCGGATCGATAAAGACCTGGCGCGCCCGTGTCGCGAGCTGGATCACCCGCTCCAGTTCCGATGACCTGTTGTCCGTCGACATTTTCTACGACCTGCGCGCCGTGCACGGCGATACGGCGCTCGCCAACGGACTGCGCGATCACGCCTTCGCCCTAGCAAAAGGCCAAATGGCCTTTATCAAGCTATTGGTTGAATCCGCGGGCGGGATCGAGCTCGGACTCAATTTTTTCGGCGGGTTCCGCACCAATAAGGGGCGTATCGATCTGAAAAAACTCGGGCTGTTCGGGATCGTGACGGCGGCGCGGGCATTGGCGATCCGTTATCACATTCTCGCACGCTCGACACCCGAGCGCCTCGTCGCCGTAAGCGGCCTGCGAATCGGCGGCGAGCACGACCTGCAAGGACTGGTCGATGCGGGCGGCGTGTTTCTCGACCTGATCCTGGCGCAGCAACTCGATGACATCGAGCATGGCGTACCCCCCTCGAATGCGGTCGCGATAAAGCGCCTGTCGGCGCGCGAGCGCCAACAGCTGCGCTCGGCGCTGGAACAGGTCGCGCAACTCGACTGGCTGACACGCGACTTGCTGTTCACGGCCTGACGCGTGCGACGAAACCGGGGGAGAGGTTGGAGTCAGCGTCGAGGAAAGTTTCGCCGCGCGACTCTCCGATGGCGGCGCGGCCCCGTTACCAAAACAGCTACGCGGTCGCGCCAATGCGCGTATGCGCCTTGATCATCCGTTCGCCCATCCTGACCAGCCGCTCATCGAGTCCCTTCGGCCCCATGCTTTGCGCCGTCACGCGTGCGCCTTCAAGCAGCAGGAACAATTCCTCGGCCAGCAATTCCGGCTCCTCGAGCCCGGCGGCGGCGCACAACTGCATCAGTCGCTGGCGCTGCCCGGCCTTGAACGCTTCGATGACCCGCCGCGCCGGATGGTCCTTCTCGGGAAGTTCGACGGCGGCGTTCGCCAGGGCGCACCCGCGCTCGTCTCCGCTGATTACACGGTCGGCCATCTCCTGGAGCCAAGCACGGACCTGGGCGAGCGGCTCTCCGGGATGCTCGGCTTCGCGCCGATCCCAAGCCGACGTGGCCTTCTCCGCCAACTGCCGGAGGTATTCCGCCACCAGCTCGTCTTTGGAGGAGAAGTGCCGGTAGAGCGTCATTTTGTTTGTCTTCGCGACTTCAGCGATCGTTTCGACCCCGACCGCCCGGATGCCGTGCCGATAAAAAAGCTCGGAAGCGGCCGCCAAAATTCGCGCTCTTGGTGAAATTCCCTCGTATTTCCCGATACTTGTAATTTTTGACGCTGTACGCATCTGTTTCCCCTTGACACGGGTGTTACCGGTCAGTACCTAAGCTCCAGATAGGTGTTACCGGTCAGTACCACAAGTCCCGCCGCAAGTCACCTGTTTTCGCCGTGCGGACCGAACGAGACCGGCCAATATCAAGGGTGATCGACATGAAGCACACAGCAGTCCGTGGATTGGGGATTGCGCTGAGCCTCGCCGCCTTCGCAATCGGCGGGAGCCAACAGGATGGGCTCAACCTCGTGGTCCAACAGATGAGGGAGATCGGGACCCGCCAATGGCTCGGGTTGATGGCTGGCTCGATCATCGGCGGCGCGCCGGCAATCGCACCGTTGGCCGAGCGTATCGCCCGTTCGCTGCCCGGCCGAACTGTCCCGGCAGCCGACAGCCGCGACGCCGGCACCACCGATACCGCGTGATCCATCGATCAATCCCCCGCAAATCTCGGAGAAAATCCATGTCCAGAACTCTCGATGCGCGTAGCGACCCGCGTGGCTCCAACCGAGCCGCCGCCCCTTGCGGCAAGTTTGATGTGATCACGGCGGCCATGTTGACGGGGGGCGCGAGCGGCGGATGGGGCATGGCCAGGGCGTTGAAGTCGTTGGCGGCGCCCCGTGGCGATGCACGACCATGCAGAGAACAGGCGACCGTCACCCGACGCGAATTACGTGGCGATGCGACCGGGGCATTAAGCGCATGAGAAAGCCCCTCGCTGTCATCGCCGGCTTTCGGCCGGTCTTACGATCCTGATCGGATTTCGCCATCGTGGATGAGCAAAACGGGAAGCGTATAATGACATACGAGGATCTTGATCCCCATGCCGCGCCGGCCAATGAGGCCAATGAGAGCGAAGTTTGGCAAGATTTTCCGCCCGACTCTTCGGCCGGCGATTCCGGCAGCGAGGCGAGCCTCTGGTTGGAGAAATGGGCCGACGTGGCAATTTCCAGGGGTCGGCGTCGGAATTTCTGAGAGACCGCTGGCATCGGCATCCATGCGGCAACGGCGGAGGCGCGCATGAGCTTTTTTCCCGCACCCGACCCCTCGGCCGGCGATCAGCGTGCTTGCGATGCGATTGCGCAAGTGATCGTGCCGCGCACCAGCGACCTCGGCGGCTTTCAGGTGCGTCGGGCCTTGCCGTCGGCGCAGCGCCGCATGGTCGGCCCGTTCATTTTTCTTGACGAGATGGGCCCGGTCGAATTCCACAGCGGCCAAGGCCTCGACGTGCGCCCGCATCCGCATATCGGGCTTGCCACCGTGACCTATCTGTTCGCGGGCGAGATCATGCATCGCGACAGCCTCGGCAGCGTTGCCGCCATCCGGCCGGGCGAGGTCAACTGGATGACCGCCGGGCGCGGCATCGCCCACTCCGAACGCACCGCGCCGGACCATCGCCGCACAGGCGAGCCGCTGCATGGATTGCAGTGCTGGGTCGCCTTGCCGGCGGAACTGGAGGAGAGCGCGCCCGCTTTCGTCCATCACGATGCGGCCGAGCTTCCTGTCGAGGCGGGCGAAGGCAAGACGGTGCGCGTGATTGCGGGCTCGCTCTACGGCAAGACGTCGCCGCTTGTGACGCTTACACCCACGATCTTCGCCGACGTGACGCTCGCAGCAGGGGCAAGCCTGCCGCTCGATGCGGACGCCGAGGAGCGCGCGATCTATGTCGTCTCCGGCGAGATCGACATTGTCGGCGACCGCTTCGCCACCGGCCGGCTGCTGGTGTTCCGGCCCGGCGACCGCATCACGGTAACGGCTGCGACGCCCACGCGGCTCGCGATCCTCGGCGGCGCGGCGATGGATGGCCCGCGCCACATCTGGTGGAACTTCGTCTCCTCGCGCAGAGATCGCATCGAAGCGGCCAAGGCCG
>JBAPYK010000420.1:0-2381 GCA_049284695.1 Rhodoplanes sp.
GTACCGACGATGATGCCGCCCATCATCGCATAGGCCATCGGCCCCCAGAAAATCTCGCGCGCAATCGGAATAAGCCCCAGACTTGCGGCGGCTGCGGTCAACATGATGGGCCGCATGCGATGCTCGGTTGCCTCCACGACCGCTTGCCATGCCGGCCGCCCCGCCTCCTCCAGCTCTTTGATCTGCACAACCAATATCACCGAATTCCGGATCAGGATGCCGATCAGCGCCATCACACCCAGGATCGCAACGAAGCCCAGAGGCGCTCCGCTCGGCAGTAAAGCCAAAACCACGCCGATGACTGCGAGCGGCGCGACCGCAAACACCAGGAACAACCGGTGGAAGCTTTGTAGCTGAACCATCAGGATGGTGGCCATCAGGAACAGCATCAGCGGAACCACCGCTATGATCGGGTTCTGGCTCTTGATGCTTTCCTCGACAGCGCCTCCGATCGCCACCGAATAGCCGGCCGGCAGACGTTTTGCGAACTCGGCCACCTGCGGCGCGAGTTGGTCCACCACCGTTTTCGGCTGCACGCTACCCAAGGTGCTTGCTTTCAGCGTGATGGTCGGGAGCCGTGATCGCCGCCATATCGTCGGCTGTTCAATCTCATAGCGGACGGTGGCTACCGCCCCGAGCGGCACCGCCCTGCCGCCCAACCCGATTAGTTGAATATCCCGCACCGTATCGATCGATGCGCGCTCCCGCGCTGTGGCCCGACCCAGCACATTGACCAGGTAGATGCTGTCGCGCACCTGTGTGATCGACGTGCCGTCGAGCACGCTGTTCAGCGTCGTCGCAATATCTTCCGAACTCACGCCGAGCTGGCGCGCTTTGTCTTGGAGCACGTCCACCTTGACGACACGGGCGGGCTCCATCCAGTCGAACACCACATTGTCGAGGTGCGGATTATTTCGCACAATGCCGGCGAGGCTCTGCGCGAATTCCTTCACCTTTGCGATGTCGGGCCCACTCACCCGGTACTGCACGGGGCGCCCGACCGGAGGCCCGATTTCGAGCAATTTGACGAACGTGTCAGTTCCAGGAAAGGTCCTCCGCAAATATGTTTCGAATTGCGCCTTGAGGCGGTCGCGCGCCTCGATGCCGCCCTTGGTCACGACGACCACCTGGCCGAACCAGGTATTGGGTGTCTGCAGATCGAATGACAGGATGAACCGCGGAGCACCGGTTCCGATGTAGCTCGACCAATGGTCGACTTCGTCATTGCCCTGCAGCTGCTCTCGCTCGAACCGGGCAATCTGCGCGTCGGTTTCCGCAATCGAAGCGTTCTGAGGGAGGTTGAAGTCGATGACCAGTTCGCCGCGGTCGGATGAGGGGAAGAACTGCTGCTGCACGAATCCCATGCCGAACACGGCGAGCAGGAAAGCTACGACCGTCACCCCAATGGTGATCCAGCGGTGATGCATGCAGACAGCGAGTACACGAGAGAATATCCGTGCAACTCGTCCCTTTTGCTCGTGATGGCCCTTCAGCGCCGCGGGGAGGATGGTGACCCCGAGCAAAGGAGTGAACAGCACCGCGACGATCCAGGACACGAGCAAGGACACGGCAATCACCACGAACAATGTGAAGGTGAATTCGCCGGCGTTGCTGCTGTTAAAGGCAATCGGAATGAATCCGATGACGGTGACGACTGTGCCTGTCAGCATTGGGAACGCGGTAGAGGTGTAGACATAGGTCGCGGCCTTGTTCAAGGAATCGCCGACTTCAAGCCGCGCCACCATCATTTCTACGGCGATCATTGCATCATCCACGAGAAGACCGAGAGCAATGATCAATGCACCGAGCGAAATGCGCTGCAGCGAAATCCCCGCATACGCCATGACCACGAAGGTGATCGCGAGAACCAGCGGTATTGCTATGGCGACGACGAGACCGGCGCGAAGCCCAAGACTGAGGAAGCTGATGGCGAGAACGATGACGACGGCCTCGAACAGCGCTCGCGTAAAGCCTGAGACCGCGTGCTCGACGACTACCGGTTGATCGGCGACCAAATGAACTCCCACGCCGATGGGCAGGTCGGCGACGATCTTCGACATCTGCTCCTTCAGCGCCTCCCCGAATTCCAGCAGATTCGCGCCCGATTTCATGCCGATCGCGAGAGCGATCGCAGGTTGACCGTTGAAGCGAACCAACGTCTTCGGCGGATCGATGTAACCGCGTGTGACGGTCGCCACATCGGTTAGGGGGAAGAATCGATCGTTAACCCGCAAATTGATTGCCTTCACGGTCGACTCCGACGCAAACGCACCGCTGACCCGCACCATGATGCGCTCCGGCCCTGCCTGGAACACACCGGACGGCGTGATGGCATTTTGCGCCTGCAGAGAAGCCATGATCGAGCGGGTGTCGAGACCAAG
>JBAPYK010000421.1:0-22665 GCA_049284695.1 Rhodoplanes sp.
GCCGCGCGACGTGCCGGCGCCGTCGATCGTGCCGCCGGCCGACGCCTGCGACGCCGGTCATCCAGTGTCGCCGCGATGACCGTCGCCAGCCGACTGGTGGACGACCTAGCCGAGAGCGTTGGCTGAATGCGCGGGCGGTCCGGCCGATCGCGCCGGGTCATTGCGGGGCAGGGCCGAGCGGCGGCGGCCCTTTGCCTATCGAGCGGCCGCGGCGGCTTGCTATAGTCGGCGGCGTCCATTGAGGGCTGCACGCATGCACGCACCGCCGATCCCGGCCGATCCTGATTTTGCCGCGCGCGTCAGGGAAAGTTTCGCGCGGCAGGGCTTCATGGCGTTGCTCGGCGCGACGATCACCCGCGTCGAGCCGGGTCTGGTGGAGATCGAGGCGCCGTTCCGCGGCGACCTCACGCAGCAGCACGGCTATTTCCATGCGGGCGTGACCAGCGCCCTTGCCGACACCGCCGGCGGCTATGCCGGCTACACGCTGTTTCCTGCCGACAGTTCCGTGTTGACGGTGGAGTTCAAGATCAATCTGCTCGCGCCGGCGCAGGGCGACCGGCTGTCTGCGCGGGGCCGCGTCGTCAAATCCGGCCGCACGCTGACGATATGCGCGCTCGACGTGTTTGCGCTTGACGGGGCGGGGGACGCGGGCGACGGCGCGAACCGCACGCTGTGTGCGTCGGGGCAGCAAACGCTGATCTGCCTGCACGGCCGCGCCAACGCGTGAGCGGCCAAGCGCAGATCGCGTGCATGGTCAAAACGGGAGTCAGTCAACGCGTGAGGTCAGCGCGGGCGCAGGAACTTCGGGTCCGCGTGCGCCTGAAGAAACGCGGCGAAGCGATGCTTGAGCCAAGGCATTTGGCAGCGCAACGCGAAACTACCCTTCCGTTTGCTGGTAAAAAACGCTGACCAATTGAGATAGTCCTTGGCGTTGTCGACGGTCAGCGCAAAGGGCGGATGGCCCGCGCGCGCGAGGATGCAACTCATCACCAGCGCGCCGGTGCGGTGATTGCCTTCGATGAACAGCTCGGGCTCGGCCAAGATGCGAATGTAGACGCCGGCCGCGCGCAGCCAAGCCGACTCGCTGGCATGCAAGCCATGCCATTCGATGACGTCGCGAATGCCGCCGTCCACATTGTCGAAAAAATGCTTATCGGTGGCGGTGAGATGCCGCGCGGCGTCCAACCGCACCTGCTCGTCTTGCCCGCACAACACCAAGGCGTTCAATTCCAGAAACAAGCGCAACTGGCCGAGCGCCAAGAGGTCGATGTTGCGTTCGACCAGGGCGTCAATGAAGGCATAGCCGCTCATCATGTGATCGACCGCGTGGTTGTCCAACGGGTCGCACGGACTATTGAGATGCGCATTGATCGACGCGAAATGCGCCGCGACCTCGCGGAGCGACGCGTCGATCGCCCCGAGGTTGAGAATGGCTCCTCTCCGATCGGGTTGCGCGGAGAGGGCCGCCCCGCTTGTGCACGGAGCGGCGGTGGGGAGATCGCTCGCCACTCTGATTATTTTGCGACCGTGTCCAAGATCTGCCGGCCGAGCGCCACGACGTCGGCCGAAAGGGGAATATAGCCCAACTCGACGCCGTATTTTTGACCTTCCGCAAGCCCCCAGGCGACGAAATCGCGAAGGGCGACCGCCTTCGTCGGATCGCGGTAATGCCGGTAGAGAAACAGCCAGCTATAGGACACGATGGGATAGGCGTTCGCCGCCGTCGGATCGATGACCGAACGCTCCAATTCGTTCACCTCGACGACCCGCGCCGACAGCGCGAGCTGCGCCGAGGCTTCGCTCGGGGTGACGAACTGCCCGGACTTGTTCTGCAGCGCAGCCATCGGCAAGCCTAGGCGCTTGGCGAAGCCGTATTCGACATAGCCGATCGCGCCTTCGCTGATCTTGATGCGCGCCGCGACGCCTTCGTTCCCCGGTGCGAGCATCGTCGAACCCGGCCAGGCGACGATCTTCCCCACGCCAAGGCCGCGGGCTCGCCAAGACGGGTCGGCGGCGGCAAGATGGCGAGTAAAGGCCGCCGTCGTGCCGCTCGAATCGAGCCGGGCGACGACGGCGATGTCACGATTGGGGAAGCGAACGCCGGGGTTTGCGGCCTGAATGCGCGGATCGTTCCAGCGCCGGATGGTCCCCGCGAAAATCTCCGGATACACATCGCGCGGCAGCCGGATCTCACCGGTCACGCCGGGGATATTGTAGGCAAGCACGATTGTTCCCACCGTGGCGGGAATAGTGGCGACGCCGGCCTCGACCTTCGATGCGTCGCTCTCGCTCAGGTTTTCATCGCTGCCGGCGAAATCGACGGTTTCCGCCAGGAAGCGCTTGATGCCCTCGCCCGAGCCGACGGCGCTATAGCTTATCGACACGTTTCGATGCGCCGCCTGGTAGACGTCGATCCACTTCTTGTAGAGCGGGGCGGGGAAGGTGGCGCCGGCGCCGCGCAACGAGATGGGGGCGGCGGTGCCCGCGCCCTGCGCCCAGCCCGCCGCGACCGGCAGACCAACCGATAGGGCGACAACGGCGGCAATCAATTTGCCAATAAACGCGGTGGTCATGGCGTGCGTCCAATCGGCGATCAGGAAAACTTGCCGGAGATGTATTCTTTGGTGAGCTGTTCCCGCGGCTCGTTGAAGACCTGGTGGGTCGGTCCGATCTCGACGAGATAGCCGGTGCGCCCCCCTTTGGAGATGTCGACTGCAAAGAAGGCGGTGATGTCGGCGACGCGGGTCGCCTGCTGCATGTTGTGGGTCACCAGCGCGATCGTGTAGTCCTTCTTGAGCTCGAGCATGAGCTCTTCGATGCGCCGCGTCGCGATCGGATCGAGCGCGGAGCAGGGCTCGTCCATCAAAAGTACGATGGGCTCGGTTGCCACAGCGCGCGCGATGCACAGCCGCTGCTGCTGACCGCCGGAGAGCGACAGTCCGCTCGCCTTCAGCTTGTCCTTCACCTCATCCCACAGCGCCGCGCGGCGCAGCGCATGCTCCACCCGCTGGGCGATATCGCCTTTGAAGCGGTTGAGGCGGAGACCGAACGCGACATTGTCGAAAACGCTCATCGCGAAGGGGTTCGGCTGCTGGAAGACCATGCCGATGTAGCGCCGCACCACCACAGGATCGATATTCTTCCCGTAGATGTCCTGGCCGAGGAAATGGACGTCGCCCTCGAGACGGAAGCCGTCGATCAGGTCATTCATGCGGTTGAGGCTGCGCAGCACCGTGCTCTTGCCGCAGCCGGACGGCCCGATGAAGCCGGTGATCCTGCCCTTGTGAATCGGCACGTGGCTGTCGCGCACGGCGAGAAACGAGCCGTACAGGATTTTCTTGAGCTTGCAGTCCATGGCGAGCTCGGCGTCGCTCTGCATGGGTACCGCTTGGGGGAGCTCGGCGACGACGGCTTGAACGGCGCTCATGGATTCCTCCTAGTACTTCGGTCGCCCGAGCAGGCGGCTGGCGACATTGAACACCAGAACGATGAGGACGAGGACCAGCGACGCCGCCCAGGCAAGCTGGATCTGGTTCTCGAACGGCATGCTGGAGAAGTTGTAGATCAGGATCGACAGCGAGGCGGTCGGCTCGTTCAGTTGGCTCAGCCAGTAATTGCTGAACAGCGCCGTGAACAGGAGCGGCGCGGACTCGCCTGCGACGCGGGCCACTCCGAGCATGACGCCGGTGAGAATCCCCGCCAATGCCGTTGGGAGCACGACCTTCCAGATCATCTGGGTCCGCGTGCAGCCCATCCCGAGCGCCGCGTCCTTCATTTTCCGCGGCACCATCTTCAGCGCCTCTTCGGACGTCAGCACCACGGTCGGCAGCATCAGGATCGCAAGCGCAATGCCGCCGGCGGTCGCCGAATAGGTCCCCATCGCAAGCACCACCACCGCGTAGACGAACACGCCGGCGAGGATAGAGGGAAAGCCGGTCAGGACCTTCGCCAGGAATCGCGACGTTCGGCCGAGCTTGGTGTTGGGCCCGATCTCGGACAGGTAGATGGCGGCGAACACGCCGATCGGGATGCTGATCGCCGACGCAATCCCAACCATGACCAGCGTGCCGACGATCGCATTGCCGAAGCCGCCGCCGAGCTCAAAGCCGGCCGGCGGCAGCTCGGTAAAGAGTTCGAGCGACAGCCGCGACCCGCCTTCGACGATCAGCATGTAGAGGACGGAGAAGAGCGGAATGCTCGCCAGAATCGCCACGATCCATGCGCCGATCGTCAGCAGCACGTTGGTCAGCGCCCGGCCCTCGGACCACGAGTGGGAGAGATTGGGCGGTTTGCCGGTTGCGATCGACAGGTCCGGATACGCTTGATCGGTCATGCCTTGCCTGAGATTCTGCGCTGGGTGACGGTCAGAAGGCCGATGCCGGCGATATTCACCAACAGCGTGATGGCGAGGAGGACGAGGGCTGCATACATCAGCGCTTCGACCTCCGCCGGACCCGCCTCGGGGAAATGCGAGGCGAGCAACGCCGCAAGGGTCTCGGCCGGAGCGAACAGCGACAGCGTGACCTGGTTTGAATTGCCGATCAGCATCGCGAGCGCCATCGTCTCGCCGAGCGCGCGGCCGAAGCCGAGCACCATGGCGCTGAAGATTCCGCCCGCGGCCGTCGGCACCATCACCTTGAGGATCACCTCCCAGCGGGTCGCCCCCATCCCATACGCTGCTTCCTTGGTGCGGTAGGGAACGGAGTTGATGGCGTCCTGCGAGATGGCGGCGACGGTCGGCAGGATCATGATCGCCAGCACGATGGCGGCCGGGAGCAGGCCGGGGCCGCTCAACGAGGTTCCGAAGAACGGGATGAAGCCGAGATGCTCATTGAGCCAATTCGCGGCCGGCCGGATGGCCGGGATAACGATGAAAATTCCCCACAGGCCGAACACGACGCTCGGAATGGCGGCGAGCATTTCGATGACGAGGCGGAACACGAAGGCAAGCCGCTTGTCGAGGAAATCCTGCGTCAGGAAAATCGCGACGGTGAGGCCGAAAAAGCCTCCGATCAACAAGGCGAGCAGCGAGCTGTAAAGCGTGCCCCAGATGCCCGGCAGGATTCCGAATTTCTTTTCCTGCACGTTCCAGCTGGTGCTGATCAGGAAATCGAAATTGTATTCTCGGATGGCCGGCAGCGCCTGTCCGCCGATCTTCCAAACGATATAGGCCACGAGGACGATCAGAAGACTGGCCGCGACGAGCGCAAGCGCCCGGAAGGTGCGGTCGACGAAGTATTCACCCCCGCTCGGGGCCTGACTGACCGCGCCTGCGGACCCAGCGAGTGCGAACGGATGACTTGACATCAAATTGCCCGAAGAGTCGGCCTCACGCACACGGCGTCAGGCGCATGTTCCGCAAGGTTTCCGCCCGGCTTCATTTGATCTCGGCGGCGGCCGCCTTGATCCTTTCGACCACGTTGGCGGGCAGCGGGATGTAGCCCATGCTGTCGGCGATGGCCTGACCTTTGGTCGCGCAATATTCGACGAGCTGGCGCAACACCGCCGCCTTCTTGTCGTCCTGGTCCTTGTAGAACAAGAGCCAGGTGAAAGTGGCGATCGGGTAGGCCTCCGCGCCCTCCGGATCCTCGATCCAGCCGCGCAGGTCGGGCCCAAGCTGGGCGGCGGCGAGCGTCGCCGCGCCCGACTTGGCGCTCGGCTCGACGTAATTGCCGGCCTTGTTCTGCAGCGCCGCGGATTGGGTTTTGGTCAGTTTAGCGTAGCCATACTCGATATAACCGAGCGCTCCGGGCGTTTGCTTGATCGTCGCGGTCACGCCGTCATTCTTCGGCGCGCCGACGATCTTGTCGCTTTTCGGCCACTCGACCGTGGTGCCGGATCCGACCTGCTTCGCGAATTCCGGGCTGATTGCGGAAAGATGCTTGGTGAACACGAAAGTCGTGCCGCTCGAATCGGAGCGCCGGACCACGGTGATGGGAAGGTCCGGCAGTTTCAGATTTGGGTTTGCCGCAACGATCTTGGGATCGTTCCAGCGCGTGATCTTGCCGAGAAAGATTTCCGGATAGACGTCGCGTGGCAGCTTCAGGCCGGTGGGGTTGCCCGGCAGGTTATAGGCGATGACGATCTCGCCGGCGGTGATCGGGATCAGAACGACGCCGCCTTCGACTTTGGCCATTTCCTCATCGGTCATCGCCGCGTCGCTGCCGGCGAAGTCCACCGTGTGATTGATGAAGTCCTGGATGCCGGCGCCGCTGCCCTTGGCTTGGTAGTCGACGATGACGCCGGGGGTTTCTTTGCTGAACTGCTTGAACCAGGTTGAATAGATCGGGAAGGGGAAGCTCGCGCCGGACCCGATCAGGCGCTGGTCCTGCGCTCGCGCGTCTTGCGCGGCGAGCGCGAGCACGGTGACGGCCGCGCAGATCGCGGCAAAAAATGGCACGCGAGCAAAAATGTTCATAGCGGTCGTTTCCATTCTGGCTGAAGCCCAGAGGGCCGTTGCATCGGTTAGGCGCTAGTTCCGGCGTCGTCGACGCATGGTCGACCTACGCAGCGGTTAGGTTGATCGATCGCAAAAGGCCAGCGGCCAGCTGATTGACCGTCCGTCAAACAGCACTGGTCAGCCGAGGACCGGCCAGTGATAGAACTACCGCAGAATATGTGACAGTTAGGTGACATCGCGTCCCTTGTTATCGGCGTCGTTCGTCTCCGCCGATCTTTGCCATGGGGAAATCAAGCGGCCGTGCCAATGCTTGGCCTAAAGCCTCCGGTCGGACGGTCGGTATGGGTCACATAAAAATGAAGTCGCTTGGGAAGGTTTCGAAAAATACTGGACCGTATCCTTTGGGCGGGCATTCGCAGAGATGCAACCAAAACTCATGTAAACGACCTTATTCTTCCACACGGTTCAGCCCCTTTTAATAGCGCAAAAGAAAACCTCCTTTTCGGCGGAACATTTCCCTGTCCATAGGGCCGGAGCGGGTCGGAATGGCAGGCCCTCCGGGATAAATTCCTCAAAGAGATCTAATCCCAAGCCAACGCAACACCGCATATACCGCGGCCGACGAAATCAGCGCGGCAATGACGCCCGCCCAGAACCCGCTATCGGATTCGGAAAATGGCAGGCCGTGCAGGTTCATTCCGAATAATCCGGCGATCAGGGTCGGCGGCAGGAACAGGATCGTGACCACGGTGAGCACGTGCAGGTGACGGTTGCTTTCTTCGGCGAGCTGATGGGCGATCTCCTCCTGCAGAACCCGCGCGCGTTCGCGCAACGCCTCGATTTCATGATCGAGGCCGTCGAGCCGTTGCGACAGGCGCCCGGCGGCGAGACGCAGAGGTGGTTTCAGGTCGCCCGACCCCGACCGTTCAAGCCGATGAAAAAGCGTTCGCAGCCCCGAGAGCTGCCGGTGCATAGGAACGGCTTTCCGGCGAAGAATGCCGAGTTTTTGCCGGTGATCGCCCGTGTCGCTGTCCAAAATGCGCTCTTCGATCTGATCCATCTCGAGGGCGATTTCCCCCGCAAGATTGTCGATCGCTTGCGCGACGTGTTCGATGATGAGCTCGAAGAGGGAGGCGGCCGTTGCAACACGCTGGCCGTTCTGCAGCGCTTGCCGCGTCGCCTCGACCGCGTTCAGTGCGCGACGGCGCCCAGTGATGAGGTATCGTTCGGTCATCACGAAGTGCAAGAAGCCGAATTGATCCTCGACGCCGCTGAGAGTGCAGCACAAATCGGCGATGACGCCGTAGACACAGGCGGCGCCGACGTGAAGCTGCAGATGATGGTGCCGTTGCACCATGGCGTCGATTGCTGCGGGCGGGAGGTCCGGAAGGGACTTCAAGAAAGCACAAGCGGGTGCCTCCACTAAGTTGAAGTGGAGCCACAACCACCCGTCTGGGTAATCGCCCAAGGGCTGATCAACGTCGAGTTCCTCGGCCGTTCCGTCGGCGCGTATTCTAAAAGCCCAGACTAACCCAGGCGATGGATGCGACATCAGCATTGGGTGAGCTTTACGCGATGCATTAGCCGTCGGTTAGGCTTTTGAGGCGGTCTCGTCAATAAAGGGCGCTATCCTGCAACGTGAGGAACAAAGGTTACGTGGAGAAAGGGGTGGCGGCGATCCGAACGTCGTCTCCTTGTCATGCTGCTGCTGTAGTTCGTTAGGAGCGATCAAAAGGACATAACGTTTGGCATCGCCGAACGTCGGACGGCCGATCGACGAGGCAGGTATGCTGAGGCTCAACGAAGTGGCCGTCACCTATCCGAGCGGGATCACGGCGCTTCATCCGACCAGCCTCGCATTTGTGGCGGGCCAGTTCACCGCGCTGGTCGGCGCGTCCGGCGCCGGCAAGTCGACGCTGCTGCGATGCCTTAATGGCCTTGTGCGGCCAACCCAAGGCGAAGTGGTCGCCGATGGCACAGGTTCGATCTTCGCTTCGCGCCGGGCTCTCCGGCAACACCGATGTCGAACTGGAATGATCTTCCAGCAGCATCATCTGATCGGCCGGCTCACCGTTCTGCAAAATGTGCTGATGGGTCGTCTCGCCGCGCACGGATTTCTACGATCAATTTTTCCCTTGCCGCGCACGGATCGGCTGCTCGCCCTGTCCGTGCTCGATCGCATCGGCCTGCTCGAGCGTGCGCTCGACCGCGCCGACCAGTTGTCCGGCGGCCAGCAGCAGCGCGTCGGCATCGCCCGGGCGATGGCCCAGCGGCCGCAAATTGTCCTTGCCGACGAGCCGGTGGCGAGCCTCGACCCGGCCAGCGCGGAAAAGGTGTTGGCGGACCTGCACCGGATCTGCCGCGAAGACGGCATCGCGGTGATCGTCAGTCTGCATCAGGTCGAATTCGCTCGGCGTTTCGCCGATCGCGTGATCGGCCTCGCTAATGGGCGCGTGCTGTTCGACGGAAGGCCCGGTCAGCTCGGGAGCGCAGCCTTCGCGAGAATCTATGAAACCGGGGCGTCCGGGGTCGCCGAAGCGGCCGAATAGGGCGTTCACAACCAAAAGGACATCGCCATGAATCGTCGTGCTTTCCTGTTGGCCTCGATGCTCACGGCCGTTCCGCTCCTCGGCACGCGGGCGCTGGCGGAAGGCGGGGACCCGGCGCGGCTGCGCGTCGCGCTCCTGCCCGACGAGAACGCCTCAACCATCATTCAGAACGCGCAGCCGCTGAAGGCCTATCTCGAATCGACGCTGAAGAAGGACATCGAGCTCGTCGTCACGACGGACTACTCGTCGATGATCGAAGCGATGCGGTTCGGGCGCATCGAGGTGGCGTATTTCGGGCCGCTGTCCTACGTCCTGGCGAAGCAGCGGGCGCCGAGCATCGAGCCGTTCGCGGTCGGTGTCGCGCAAGGGTCGCCTACTTATAAGAGCGTAATCGTCGTGCAGGCCGACGGCCCGGTAAAGGCGATCGCCGACATCCGCGGCAAGATGGTCGGCTTCGGGGACAACGCGTCGACCTCGAGCCACCTCATTCCGCGCGCTCTCTTGGCGCGCAACGGACTTATCGGCGAACGCGACTATAAGTACGTTCATCTCGGCGCTCATGATGCGGTCGCGCGGGCGGTTCAGGCAGGCCAGGTCCAGGCGGGCGGCCTCAGCCAGGAGATCTTCAAGAGACTGGTGGCGAAGGGGACGATCGACGGCGCCAAGGTCGTCGTGCTCGCCGAGAGCGACCCGATTCCCAACTATCCGATGGTCATGCAGGGCGATCTCGCGCCGCCCCTCAAGGACGCCATCCGCAAGGCGTTCCTCGACCTCAAAGATCCGGCGATCCTGAAGACGTTCCGTGCGGAAGGCTTTGTCGCGACCGATGATAAGGCCTACGACATCCTCCGCGAGACGGCGCGCGTGCTCGACCTCGATCTCACCACGTTGCGCGGATGAGCACGGCCTACGAGACGATTCTTGCGAAGGACGGCGCCGCACGTGCACAGCGCGGCGCCGTCTTCATGGCCACCATCGCCGTCGTGGTCGGCGCGATGTGGCTGACCGGTCTGCTCGACCCGGAGCGCTTCGCCGACGCTTGGCCGGCCGTCCGCCAATTGTCGAGCGAGATGTTTCCGCCCGATTTCAGCCGCCTGTCGAAATGGCTATGGCCGATCCTCGACACGCTCGCCATGTCGATCGCGGGAACCGCGGTCGCGGTCGCGCTGTCGCTGCCGGTGGCGCTGCTTGCGGCGAGCAACACCACGCCGCACCGCATCCTCTATCGGACCGCCCGTCTTCTCCTCAATCTGCTGCGCTCGATCCCTGAACTGATCATGGGCATCATCCTGGTCGCCATGGTCGGGTTCGGCGCGCTGCCGGGCGTGCTCGCGCTCGGGCTGCATTCGGTCGGCATGGTCGGCAAGTTCTTCGCCGAAAGCATCGAGCATGTCGACGCAAAACCGGTCGAGGCCGCCCGCGCGGCCGGCGCCACCGCGCCGCAAGTCGTCTGGCACGCCGTGTTGCCCCAGGTCATGCCGCAGCTTGCGGACATTACGATCTACCGCTGGGAGTATAATTTCCGCGCCTCCACGGTGCTCGGCGCGGTCGGCGCGGGCGGCATCGGCTTCGAGTTGATCGCGGCGCTGCGGGTCCTCGAATACCCGCAAGTCTCGGCGATTCTGATCTGCATTCTGGTCTGCGTCACCGCTGTCGACGGGCTCGGCGCGGCGCTGCGGCGCGCGTTGCAATAGGGGATTCCACGCCATGTCGTTGCCATGGGTCGTGGTGACCAATCGGGCTTTTCCGGAAACCTGCGCGCTGCTCGCGCCGTATGCGCGCCTCGACGCCAATCCTTCGATCGAGCCGTGGTCCTATGCCGAGGTGCGGGCGCGCTGCAGCACGGCGAGCGGTCTTCTCGCCTTCATGACCGACCGCCTCGATGCGGCGTTCTTCGCGGCGTGTCCGGCGCTGCGCGTCGTCGGCGCGGCGCTCAAGGGCTACGACAACATCGATGTCGCCGCGGCGACCGACGCCGGCGTGTGGGTCACGATCGTGCCCGATCTGCTGACCGTGCCGACGGCGGAACTCGCGATTGGTCTGATGCTGGCGCTGTCCCGTCACATCGTGGCCGGCGATCGCAGCATCCGTGAGCAAGAGTTCGGCGGGTGGCGTCCGCAATTCTATGGCGCCGGGGTCGCCGGTTCGACGGTGGGACTTGTGGGCCTCGGGAGCGTGGGCCGTGCGATCGCGGAGCGCCTCGTTCCGTTCGGATGCACAATGCTGGCGCACGATATGGGGGTGAGGGATTTGCCGCCGAAGCTCGCCCCGCACCTGACGCTCACCGATTTCGCAACGCTGCTCGCAGAGTCCGATTATATCGTGCTGGCGCTGCCGCTCACGGCGGAGACACAGCATCTGATCGATGCCGACGCCATCCGGCAGATGAAGCGGGGAGCGCGCATCGTCAATCCGGCCCGCGGTTCGCTGGTCGACGAGCGAGCCGTGGCGTCCGCCTTGGCGGACGGGCAGCTTGCGGGCTATGCCGCCGACGTCTTCGAATGTGAAGACTGGGCGCGGCGCGATCGGCCGGCGACCATCGAGGCGCGCTTGCGCGCGAGCGGCGCGCCGACGGTGCTCACGCCGCATATCGGATCGGCGGTGGCGGATATTCGCCGCCAGATCGAACTGTCTGCCGCCCGCAGCATCGTCGACGTGCTGGTCGGGCGCAGGCCGCGACACGCGCTGAATGCGCCGAAAGCGGTGCGTGCGGCATGTTGAACCTGACGCACGTTCGCTCGTTTTTGGCCGTTTTAGACGGGGGTGGGTTCCGTGCGGCGGCGCGCCAGCTCGAAGTGTCCCCTTCGACGCTTGTGGATCACATCAATCAACTGGAGGCAGAACTCACCGCGCCTTTGCTGGTGCGAAAGCGCGGCGGGTTCGCCCCGACCTCGCAAGGTCTTGCCTTCCTGCCGCTCGCGCGCGCGCTCGTGGCGACCGCGGAACGGGCCCGCGACGTCGTCGCGGGCTGTCCGTTGCGCATCGCCGCCGCGAGCAATGTCGGCATCTATTTGCTGCAATCCATCCTCGCCTCGTTCAAGCAAGCCGAAGCATATCCCACGGAGCTGTGGATTGGGCGCAACCCCGATGTGGCCGAACGGATCGGCGGCGGCCGCGCCGATGTCGGGCTGATGGAATGGTGGGACGACCGGCGTGGCTTCCTCGCCCGCACTTGGCGGCGCGAACCCCTCGTTGTCATCGTCGGGCCGGGTCATCCCTGGGCAGCCCGCACGACGGCGAGCGTGGCGGATCTCCTCGGCGAGCGGATGCTCGGCGGAGAGCCCGGCACCGGCACCGGCACATTGCTGCGGCAAGTCATTGGCGCGAGCGCCGACCGCATCGAGACGATCAATGGATTCGGCAGCACCGAGGCCGTCAAGCGCGCGGTGCGGGCGGGGCTCGGCGTTTCGCTCGTCCTTGCGTCTTCGGTGGCGGACGAAGTCGCCGCGGGGCATCTTGTCGCCCTGCCGCTCGCCGACGCCGATCTCGTCAAGGAGATCAAACTGATCGTACCGGCGCCGCTTCCCGCCACATCGGCGGCGGCGCGGTTCGCCGCGCATGCGCTCGGCCACATCTGAGCCGAAACTCGGTTGCCCTCGATGCTTGATGGGGAACTGAGTCACTAACGCTCGGCCGCCGTACATCAAAACTAATCAGCTGCGCTGAACCACGAGACAAGGAAGCGCAGCGGTGCGACACTTCCGGCGTCGCCAAGCGGCGCGCCGGTCTGCATGTCACATTGACGCGTTTCCCACTCGTCCCATCCGAGCTTCCCGATGATCCTTAACGAGCAACAATCGATGATCCGCGAGACCGCCCGGCGGTTTGCGCGCGAACAGCTCAGGCCCAACTCCGCCCGCTGGGACCGCGACAGCGTTTTCCCGCGCGATGCGCTGACGGCGATGGGGCGGCTCGGCTTTCTCGGCATGACGGTGCCGGAAGAATGGGGCGGGCTCGGCGCCGATGCGGTGTCGCTCGCGGTTGCGCTCGAGGAAATCGCCGCAGGAGACGCCGCCTGCGCCACGATCATGAGCGGGCACAACTCGGTCGGCTGCATGCCGATCGCTGCGTTTGGCACGCGCGAACAGAAGGAGCGCTTCCTGCGGCCGATGGCGCAAGGGACGATGTTGTCTGCGTTCTGCCTGACCGAACCCCAGGGAGGCTCCGATGTTGCGGCGATGACGGCGCGGGCGCGGCGCGACGGCGACGACTACATTCTCTCCGGTACGAAGCAGTTCATCACCACCGGCAAGCATGCGCAGGTCGCCCGGGTGTTCGCCAAGACCGCGCCGGAAGCGGGCAGCAGGGGCATCACCGCCTTCATCGTGCCGACCGACACGCCTGGCTACGCCGTCGGCCGGATCGAGTCGAAAATGGGCCAGCACGCCTCCGACACCTGCCAGATCGTCCTGGAGGACGTGCGGTTGCCGGCATCGCTCCGCCTTGGCGAGGAGGGGCAGGGCTATCGCATCGCTCTGTCGAACCTCGAGGGCGGGCGCATCGGCATTGCCGCCCAGGCGGTCGGAATCGCGCAAGCGGCCTTCGAGGCGGCGTTCGCCTATGCGCGCGAACGCATCACCTTCGGCCAGCCGATCATCGAGCATCAGGCGGTCGGGTTTCGCCTTGCCGCGATGGCGACCCGCATCGAAGCGGCGCGCCAGCTTGTGCTGCATGCCGCCGCGCTGCGCGACCGCGCGGCGCCGTGTCTCAAGGAGGCGTGCATGGCGAAGCTGGTCGCCTCCGAAGCGGCCGAGTGGGTGTGCTCGGAAGCGATCCAGACCCTCGGCGGTTATGGATATCTCAGCGATTTTCCGGTCGAGCAGCTTTATCGTGACGCCCGCGTCACGCGGATTTACGAAGGGACGAACGACATCCAGCACCTGGTCATTCTGCGCGAATTGACCAAGTCCTGACCGGATCGAAACGACGCGATGCCTCCACTCACCGGGATCAAGGTGTTCGATTTCAGCACGCTGCTGCCGGGACCGCTCGCGAGCCTTGTCCTGGCCGAAGCGGGCGCCGTGGTCACCAAGGTCGAGCGACCGGGCGGCGATGAGATGCGCCACTACGCCGGTCCGTTCGGCGAGGCGAGCGCGAACTTCGCGCTGCTCAATCGCGGCAAGGCGAGTCTCTGTCTCGACCTCAAATCGCCGGACGACCGCAAGCGCCTCGACCCCTGTCTCGCCGGCGCCGACATTCTCATCGAACAGTTCCGGCCGGGCGTGATGGAGCGCATGGGGCTCGGCTACGATCGGCTGCGGGCGATCAATCCTGGCCTCATCTACTGCTCGATCTCGGGCTACGGTCAGGACGGACCGCTGCGTGACCGAGCGGGCCACGACCTCAATTTCATGGCCGAGACGGGAGCGCTGTCGCTCGGTTGCGGCAGCGACGGGGCGCCGGTCATTCCGCCCGCGCTTATCGCCGATATCGCGGGCGGCGCCTATCCGGCGCTTATCAACATTCTGCTCGCCTTGCTCCAGCGTGGGACGACTGGCCAAGGCTGCCGCCTCGACATTGCGATGGCCGACAATCTGTTCACTCTGATGTTTTGGGGTTTGGCTGCCGGCTTCACCCATGACGACTGGCCGCGGCCGGGCAACGAACTGCTCACCGGCGGCTCGCCGCGCTATCAGATCTACCGCACCGCCGACGGTCGATTCATCGCCGCTGCGCCGCTCGAGGAGCGCTTCTGGCAGTGCTTCTGCGATGCCGTCGGACTGCCCGCCGAGGGACGCGATGATCGCCGCGATCCGCGCGCTGTCATCGATGCCGTCGCCGCGCGCATCGGCTCCGCTACCGCGGAGGCGTGGCGCGCCCGGTTTGCCGGTCTCGACGCCTGCGTCTCCGTCGTGACGTCGTTGCGCGAGGCAGTCAGCCATCCGCACTTCGTTGCGCGCGGCCTGTTTACGCGCCGGGTCGCCGACGGCGCCGGTCGCGCCATTCCGGCATTGCCGGTTCCGGTCGCGCCGGCCTTTCGCACCGGTGAGGAGAGGCTCGGCTATCCTCGTCTCGGCGATGCCAACGACCGAGAGCCGTGAATGAGGCAGGCTCGCAAGCTTGTGCGGCCGAGATGAACGCGACGTGGGCCTCACGACTGGCCAGACTATTCGCGCGCGTTTCGGTCAGAGCCGTACGGCGTGGTCCGGCGAGCGTTACGCGTCTCGGACACGCGAACCGCCGAAGATGCGGTTTTTCGCGAACGCAGTTGCGAAGCCGAAGAACGACTTCACCAGGGCGACGGGGTTATTGTTGCAATCGGCCAGCAGACAGCCGGTGATACGAACCTTTTCTTCGACGGCGAATTCATCTGGATGTTGCAACGCGACCCTTGCGACCGGACCGCGATTGCGCGCCTTTCCGGGGAGCTGGAATTCGGGCGGCAGAGCCTCCGTAACCGGCAGAATCTTCTCGATGGTTCCATCAACGGTCCGGCCGCGCGCCTTGACCACGACGCGTTCGCCCTTTTCGACATCGAACAGATAAGCTTCCGGGATAAACGCAAGGACAAAGCTCTTGCCGGTAAAGATCTGGGCGAGCCTGTCTTTCCCCGGAACAAGAACTTCGCCTTCGTAGGCCACGGTGCTGCCGATATATCCCGCGACCGGCGCGCGAAGGACGCCGTCTTCGTAAATCTGTTGGAGATGGGAATAAGCCGCGTTGGTTTGTTCAAGCGCCGAGTTGTTGGCCCGCAGTTCGGTCTGCAGCGACTCCTGCTCAGCCTTGAGTGAAACGACCCGTTCGGTCGCCGTGAAATTCGCGGCCGAGATCTCCTGCAGCGAGCGGGCGACCGTCATGCCCCTGGTCTCCGCCTTGAGGAGTTCATCAAGAAAGCCTTTGGCTTGTTTGGCGCTTTCCTCGGCGACCGGCAGCACCTGACCCACGACCTTGCGACGCGCATCGAGTTGGGCGATGCGTGCGCCGATGCGAGCCTGCTCCGCCGACAATTCCGCCAGCGTGCGGGAGATCGAAGCCGACTCGACGATTGCGATGGTTTGCCCCTTCTCGACATGGTCGCCCGGTTTTACGAACACTTGCTTGATCCTGGCGTCATAGGGCGCGGACACGGAAATATGGTCGCGCATGGCGAGGCCATCCGCGCTGAGGAACAAACCGCCGCCAGGCAGCAAATAGACCCAGGAACCCCAGGCCGCGGCGATCACACCGATAACCATCGCGATCCGGCGCAAGCGATGCCATGCCAATGCGCTGGTGCGCAATTGACCCGGAGCGGCGACTGCAAGCGTTGCGGAATTTGCCATTATCCTCTCCCCACGCTTCGTGCCGCCCTAGCATGGGGCAGTAACTCTTCAGACTGGTCGGCCCCTGCGAGCCGTTCGGCGATTTGCACGGCGCTGTCGCCGCGTCCAAACGGGTTCTGACCCGGAACGCGTTGCGGCCGGTCCGACTGCGTCAGCGCGCGCACGCCGCGCACAATGGCGGCTGTATCGGATCCGACGAGTTGCCCGAATCCGGCTTCGATAACCTCGGGTCGCTCGGTCGTGTCGCGCGTGATCAGCACCGGTAGACCGAAGGTCGGCGCTTCCTCCTGCACGCCGCCCGAGTCCGTGACCACCACCCATGCTTTGCTCAGGAGGTAGACAAAGTCGGGATATTGCAGCGGCCTGAGCAGGCGAATGTTCGGCGCATCGCCAAGCGTCTCGATGACCTGGGATCGCACTTGCGGATTGAGATGGACGGGGAGAACGATCAGCTTGTCGCCGTCGGCGCCGAGTTCGCGCAAAGCCGACAAGACTTGGCGCAGCGGCCGTCCGATATTCTCCCGACGATGCAATGTCGCCAGAACGAGCTTCTTGTCTTGCGGCAGGTCCGCCACGGCGGGATCGATCGGACGGTAGCCGGTCCTGATCTTTGAACGGACGTAGAGCAGCGCGTCGACGACCGTGTTTCCGACCACCGGCACTCGATCGGCCGGAACGCCCTCGGCCAAGAGGTTTCTCGCCGCCGCCGCGGTCGGGGCGAAGTGGAGAGCGGAGCACAGCGTTATCGTGCGGCGATTGAATTCTTCCGGCCAGGGCGAGTAAAGGTCGCCGGTGCGCAGCCCGGCCTCGACATGGGCGACGGGGACGTGATTGAGAAACCCGGCGGTGGCCGCCGCAGCCGCAGTGGCGGTGTCGCCCTGCACCAGGACCCAGTCATACCGGTTCTGTTGCAGAACGCTTTCGATCTGCTGCGCCATCAGGCCGAACTTTCCCGCAAGTCCGGACTGGCCGATAACGTCGCTGCCGGTGTGGGTGACCTCGATGTCGAAAAGCTGCAGCAGCCCGTCTGCGAGTTCGATATGCTGCCCGGTCCAGAAGACGTCCAGCTTAACGCCGGGCATGCGCTTCAGCGCTTGAACCACGGGGCCGAGTTTGACGATCTCCGGTCGGGTGCCAAACGCCAACAAGACCCGCAGCTCGTGATTGACGACTCGGTCACGCGAGCGGTCTGCCGGTTCCCGGGCCTCCGCCTGGGTTCCGTCGCCGGTTATCAAAACCAACTCCCTCATCCGCTCTACGCTCACGTTTGAATGCCTCCGCGGCGATGGTCGCTCAACCCGCCTAATGATCTAAGCCCTGAACGCAGATTGTTTGTATACGTATAAAAAGCTATAGGTATAATGGCCTAAAGCCTCTCAAATGCGCGTGAATGATTGATGAACGAACCGGCGACTTTTTCGCTAGGTCGAGGTTCAATACGAATATGTTAGTATACAAGTGATTAATATAGACCGAATGGGCTAGGCCGAGCCAACCACACATTAATTCCGCGTAAACTATGAACGGCGCATCCGGTCGATGCCGGACCTTGGGGCGCAAGCGCCGTAATCATTTTTTTAGACTCAAGAAATCGTCCGGCACCTCATGCTGGGTCTTTGACCAGGCGATGGGCTTGGTGCCCAACTCAGCTTCTGTGAGATAGGTTTTCCAGGCGCGGAAGACGGCGGCAAAGTTGATCGCGGCGGCGACCGGCCAGCGCTCGGCAATCCCGATAAAATCGGCGTTGCCGTAAACTTTGCCGAGCGAGATCACCCTGACGACGTAGCGCAGGAGGAGCGCAAGAAGATTAAACGCTATGGAAAGTTCGAAAATCGGAGTCAGGCTGTCGGGCATTTTCGCAACCTCGACCCACTCCATAAAAAGGGCGACCATCAAAAACAACGCGACCGGCGGCAGGAAATTCGCAACCATTCCCTTGCGGTCCCGAATAAAGAAATAGACGTCCCATGGATCGCCGCCCCAGCCGAGCCTGTGTATGCCCTCGAAGCAGATTCCGTAGACCCAGCGCGTCTTCTGCCGGATCGACGCCGAGAAGCCGCTGGGAAAATACTCGCGGGTCGCGACGAAATCGATCGATTTGCCATCGCCGCTCGAGACCGCGGCGAAAGCCGAGCGGAAGCCGGCGCGCTTGACCTCGACGCCGAGGATATAGTCCTCGGTCACGCAGCCATTCATCAGCACAGAGCCGCGCCACTTGATGAAGTGCCTGATCAGCCGCTTGGTCATGCAGGTGCCGACGCCGGCCGAGGGGATCATGGCGCCGACCGCGTCGCGCACGATCATCTCGCGGGTGTGCCGCTCGGCGAATTCATCCATATAGGTCGCGGCCACCAGCGAGCGGTGCGTGGAGGATAGGGAGAACACCGGAACCTGGATGAAATCGTGGTCTTTCGCGTAGGCGGCGTAGATGGAGAAGGTGCGCGGATCGATGACGTCCTCGCTGTCATGAAGCACGACGAGTTCCGGGCCGTCGTCGGTGCTGAACACCTGGCGGAACATCTCGTTGAGCATCTGCCCCTTCGAGGTCGGGCCGGGCAGCGAGTTGACGATGACGCGGACGCGGTCGGGATGCCTGTCGGCGAGGCGCAAAGCGGCGTTCAACGTATCGGTATCATTCGGGTAAACGCCGAGATACAGCTTGACGGCGTCGATCGAGATCCGGGCGAGGTTGCCCTCGACCATTTTCTCGATCACGTCGGCTTCTTGCCAGTTGGCGACGAACACCGCCGTGGGCGGAATCTCGACGTCCCCATTGATGCTCGGAAGCCCGAGGCGGACAATGCCGAGGGCAAAGAGATCGATAAACGCATCGTCAAGCGATGAAATGCTGATCAGAATGCTGACGAAGAAGAAAACGAACAGCAAAAACGCATCCATTTCCCGCGGCTCCGGCTGCCACAAGTGCGTATACAAACATTCGTATACATACAATCGGTGGGATAGTCAGAATAATTCCCAATGTCATATCTACGCTCGTCTAACGCAAGAACCTTAAGAAAAATTAAGTTTACCCGGAGGCGCTACTTCACCACGTCTGGTCTAATCTGCCGCGGCTGAAGCGCTAATAATTTTGGACTAAGCGTGCGGCGCTTGAATTAATGGATGTCATGTCGCATCGGCATGCCAGCGGACGTTACGGACGCGCCGACGTGATCGCTGAGGTTGCCGCTGGCGCGCGATGCCTTCCCGCGCGCCCGAGCCGGGACAGTTCCTGACCGGTCCGTCTTACGCGTTCAGGCGACTTCGAGGCAGTCGCCAGGATCATTGATTGCGGCAATCTTTTTCGGCGGGAGGATCGTCGGTAATCAATCCTTTCCTGTCTTTTGGCTTCGGTCGTCGTTATCCCCGGCAATCTTTTCCACCAGCTGAGAATTTCAGTTCGATTTCACTCCCGCTGAGCGGAACGCGAGTCCTCCGTTTGCAGCGCAAGAGTGTTACGAGTAGCGTCTCGAACTCCCGCCGAACCGATCCAGGCTTGCCGCGGCAGGATAAACTCGGCTAACAGGGCCGCTGCCGGGATGGCCCGTACCGCGTCCGTTTCAGCGCCGGGCGCCAGCAAACTGCGGTCATTTGCAGGCTGACGAAGGAGTACTCCGCTTTGCGGCTGGCATTGATCGGCTTCGGCGAAGTCGGAACCATCTTTGCGGCGGACCTCATCGCCAACGGGGCGTCGGTCGCCACCTACGACATCCTTTTCGACGATAACGAACGGCGCGAGCCTTATCTTGCGAAAGCGCGCAGCGTGGGAGCGATCGCTGCCAAAGACGCGCGCGCCGCCTGCTTGGACGCCGAGATCGTGATCTCGGCCGTGACCGCATCCGCCGCGGAAGAGGTGGCGACGGCGGCGGGCGGCTATCTCGCGCCCGGTCAGGTGTTCTTCGACATCAATTCAGCGGCGCCTGCGACCAAGCAGCGCTCGGCGCGGGCGTTCGCCGGGGGCGGCGCGCACTATGTCGAAGGGGCGGTGATGGCGCCGGTGCCGCCGCAGCGGCTGAAGGTGCCGATCCTTGCCGGCGGTGCAGCGGCCGCCGCCACCGCCCAGCGGCTCAACGCGCTCGGCATGGCGATCCGGCCGGTCGCGACCGAGATCGGCCGCGCGTCGGCGACCAAGCTGTGCCGCAGCATCATGATCAAGGGCATCGAAGCGCTGATTCTCGATTGCGCCCGCGCTTGCAAGCTCACCGGTGTCGAGGCCGACGTGTTTGCGAGCCTGGCCGAGACCTTCCCAGGCATCGACTGGCGCAAGCTCGCCGAGCACATGGCCGGGCGCGTGCGCGAGCATGGCATCCGCCGCGCCGCCGAGATGCGCGAAGCCGCCGACATGCTCACCGATCTCGGGATCGATCCGACGCTGTGCCGGGCGGTCGCCGACGCGCAGGAGCGCGGGGCGGGCGCGTCGGAGGACGACCCAAAGGGCGCCCAGTGAGCGCGATCCCCACCGTTGCGCCGCCGCATCCCGATCCGCGCGTGCCCGACTTTGTTTTGCCGCCGCGAACCTGCGACAGTCATTGCCATATCTTCGGGCCGGACCGCCGTTATCCTTATGCCGCCGACCGTCCCTACACGCCGCCCGACGCGCCGCTGGACATGCTTCGGGCCTTGCAGGCGCGTCTTCGCATCGAACGGGCGGTGATCGTCAACGCCACCCCGCATGGGCGCGACAATAAGGTGGTGACCGACGCGATCGCCGCGAGCGGCGGGCGCTACAAGGGCGTCGCCAATGTCGATGCGAGCTTCGGCGACGCCGAGATCGCGGCGCTAACGGCGGCGGGAATCGTCGCCTGCCGTTTTACCTTTCTCGCGCGGCTGGGCGGCCGGCCGGACATGAGCGCGTTCGACCAGGTGGTGCGGCGGATCGCGCCCCATGGCTGGCATGTCGACCTCTATCTGCCCGCGGACAACCTCGACGAATTCGCGCCGGTGCTCGACGCGCTGCCGATCCCCTATGTGCTCGACCATATCGGCCTCATCGATGCCGGGTGCGGCATCGACCAGCCCGCCTTCCGCGCGTTGGCGCAGCGCTATGGGCGCGATCGCAAGTGCTGGGTGAAGGTCACATGCCCGGAGCGGCTGACCGCGGCAGGCCCGCCTTACCACGATGTCGCGCCCTTTGCCCGGCGGCTGATCGAGATCGATCCCGATCGCCTGCTGTGGGGCACCGACTGGCCGCATCCGAATGTCAAGGCGATGCCCGATGACGGTGACCTCGTCGACCTCGTCCCCGTCTATGCGCCCGACCCCGCCACTCGCCAGAAATTGCTGGTGGACAATCCCGCCCGTCTTTTCGGATTCGCGCCATGAACAGCCGCCACGGCGGCATAAAGCCGGTGACGCCATGACCACATCTCGTTCGAATCCCTCGTTCATCAACCGCCGCACGCTGCTCGGCGCCTTTGCCGCTGCGCCCGCGCTGCTGCCGCGCCGGGCGTGGTCGCAGGACAAATATCCGTCGCGGCCGATCAAGGTGATCGTTCCGTTCGGGGCAGGGGGCGTCGCCGACATCACGGCGCGCCTCGTCACCGAGCGGCTGGGCGACGTGCTCGGCCAGCGCTTCGTGATCGAGAATGTGCCGGGCGCGGGCGGCACGCTCGCCGCGCAGCGGGTGCTGCAAGCGCCCGCGGACGGCTACACGCTCGCGCTGCTTTCCAACGGCACGGCGGTGAGCGTCGGCCTGTTCAAGGCGCTGCCGTTCGATCCAGTGAAGGACTTCGTGCCGATCTCGACGCTCGGCGTGTTCGACTTCATTCTTGCGACCAACCAGGCGACCGGATTCCATAAGCTCGAGGACTTCCTCGCCGCGGCGCGCGCCAAGCCCGGCGCGCTCAATATCGGCGCCGTGGTGGTCGGGAGCACCCAGCAATTGTCGGCGGTGCTGCTGAACATGGTCGCCGATATCAAGACCGAGGTGGTCACGTTCCGCACCACCCCCGAGGTGCTCGTGTCGCTGCTGCGCAACGACGTGCAGCTCGCGATCGATTCCTACGCCTCGCTGAAGTCGGCGCTGGCGGAAAAGACCGTGATCGCGCTCGCGACGTCCGGGGCCAAGCAGTCGCTGGTCCTGCCGAACGTGCCGCCTGCGGCCGCCGCCGGCGTTCCCGGGTTCGACGCGCCCTCATGGAACGCGCTGTTTGCCCGCGCGGCGACGCCGCAGGAGGCGCTCGATGTTCTCGGGAAGGGCTTGCGCGAGGTGCTGACGCAGCCCGACGTCCGCGCGCGCCTGCTCGAACTCGGCATCGAGGCGACGCCCTCGACGCCGGCGGAACTTTCGGAGCGGCTCAACCGCGATATCCGCCGCTGGTCCGAGGTCATCGATCGCGCCGGCATCGCGAAACAGTAGGTGCGGCCGGCGGCCAAGGAATGAGTGCCGAGCCCGGCGCGCCAGGCGCCGCTACTCGCCTTTTTTGGGCCGGCGCACGCGGCAAGCGCGCCGATG
>JBAPYK010000422.1:0-2388 GCA_049284695.1 Rhodoplanes sp.
ATCGACGCGGAAAAATTGTTCAGACGACCGGGACCAGCTCTGAACTCGGTAGTCGTCGTCCGTCAGCAATATGTAGCGCCGGACGTCAGGATGAGTTCTCACAAGTTGAGCAACGACCCCATTGGCCCAGACCCGTCGGTCTGAAGGTGTCATAGAGGCCAGTGTCAGATCATAAGGCTCGATAAGTGTTGCTGGACTGAGCACTCCGTGTTTTGCCGAGAGCACGCTGAAGCTTTTCATAAGACGCGTTGGCAGTTGAACTGACAAACGGAAGCGTGGCGAAATGTAAAGCTCGCCTGCGGGAGCGGCCTGCGCCTGTTTGTGTTTCCCACATGAAATTATGAAATGGCTGGTGGAAGCATCATGGGCGCAAGCGGTATCGAGGAACACGCGAGCGGCGTTTTCCAAAGCGAAAGGGTCGACGTCCATCCACTCAAAGGAGATTTGAGCTTCAGAAGATGGTGGCCTATTTGGTTGCTTCATCATATCGAGGCTAACCATACAAGAAGCGTATTTTCTTATGGAGCCTGGAGCACTTTGTGAAGGAGTCACACATGCGACAAGTCAACTGGAGCCGCTCAGGTGGGCACTATCGTAGGGGCCACCAACCAGCTTCGCAACCGCAGCATAAGATGCTGCGCGATGTCCACCAAGGGTCAAACTGCGAAAAACATCGCTGACCGTATCTTGTCCGAATTGCCGTCAAAAGGGGGACATAGAGGGGCGGCGCTGCGCGCACGCGGGGAATAGGCCATCCGCCGCTCGGCGGTTCCGCCTGGACTTCAACGGCGTTCGCCCCCGCCACCCACCTTCCGCAGCGGCGCGTGAAATGCTAGGTGGGGCGCCTCGGCCCCGGGCCGCCCGGGTCGTCCCGGCCTGTTCCACCTCTCACGACGGACCCCCATGTCGCTCCTCGTCGCCGTCCAGATGGACCCGATCGAGCGGATCAATATCCGCGGCGATTCGACCTTCGCCCTCATGCTCGAAGCGCAGGCGCGCGGGCACCAGCTCGCCTATTACACGCCGGACCGGATGGCGCTCGTCGACGGCGCGTTGTTTGCGACCGTGCGGGCGGTCGCCGTGCGCGACGAGGAAGGCAACCACTTCACGCTCGGCGAAGAAAAACGCGTCGACCTGGCCGGCTTCGACGTGATCCTGATGCGGCAGGATCCGCCCTTCGACCTCGCCTACATTTCGGCGACGCACATGCTCGAGCGGGTGCAGCCGCGCACCCTCGTCGTCAACGACCCGGCGCACGTGCGCAATGCGCCGGAAAAAGTGTTCGTCACCTTGTTTCCCGAGCTGATGCCGCCGACGGTGGTCACCCGCGACCTTGCCGAGATCAAGGCGTTCCGCGCCGAGCACGGCGATATCGTGATGAAGCCGCTCTACGGCAAAGGCGGCGACGCGGTGTTCCGGCTCAGCGCGGAGGACCTGAACTTCGGCTCGCTCTACGACCTGTTCGCCAACACCTTTCGCGAGCCCTGGGTGGTGCAGAAATATCTGCCCGCGGTGCGCTATGGCGACAAGCGCATCATCCTGGTGGACGGCGAGTTCGCCGGCGCGATCAACCGCGTGCCGCAGCCCGACGACCTGCGCTCCAACATGGTGCGCGGCGGCGTCGCCGAGCAGACCGAGCTCACCTGGCGCGAACGGGAAATCTGCCAGAAGCTCGCCGAGCCCTTGCGCGAGCGCGGCCTGCTGTTCGTCGGCCTCGACGTGATCGACGGCTTCCTCACCGAGATCAACGTCACCTCGCCCACCGGCATTCGTGCGATCAAGAGCTTCGGTGGCCCCGACGGCGCGGCGATGATCTGGGACAAGATCGAGGCGCGGCGGTAAAGCCTATTCTTACGGCTTCTTGTCGCCCGCCTTCTCCGCCTTCAGCTTCTCGATCGCGGCCTTGATCGGGCCGAACGGGCCGTATTTGTGCTGCTGCTCGGAAAAGCCGTCGGCATAGGGGCCGTAGGGCGTATCGACGGGCTTGAGCAGCCGGTCGGGGAAATCGTTTTCGAGCCCCGCCTTCTTCGGGCGCGGCTGCGACACGACATAGGCTCCGACGTCCCAGGCGTCTTCGACCGAAAGCTGCGGGTTGAGATAGTCGGCCCCGTGCGGCATGTTGAAGTGCACGAAATTGGCGATGGTGATCAGCCGGTTCATGCCGGCGCCGTCGTTGAAGCTGCCCAATCCCCACAACGGCGGCACGAGATAGCCGAGATCGGTGACCGCCCCGCTGCGGGGGATGCCCGCGCCGTCGCCGGCATGGCAGTAGAGGCAGGCCCGCGCGTACACCGCCTTGCCGCGCTCGGGATCGGCGGCGCGATCGAGCCAGGGCATGTCGCCAGAGCCGTAGCCGGACAGCTTCTCGCCCGCCGGAAGGCCGGTCGA
>JBAPYK010000423.1:0-4847 GCA_049284695.1 Rhodoplanes sp.
TCGGGGTTTTTGCGCTGTCCGCCGCGGCCTTGCTAATAGTTTCGCCCAGGTCCTTCACCTGCTCGCCCAGGGCTTGCATCTGTGACTGAAGGAACTCGGTTTGCATCCGGACCAGTTCCTGAGTGTCCTTGGTGTGAACGATTTTTTGGGCAAGTTCGAAGGCAGATAGAACATTACGCTCTGCGAAGGTCATCGCCTTCTTGCTGAGGTCCAGCGCGCCGACTTGGCTCGTCTCACCCCGCTCCTCTGACGTGGAAATGGACTCCTCAGCCGCTTGCATTAATTGTTGAAAGGCCACCTTGGCTTGTTCGACGCTCCGCTCCGCAAGGGTACGCATCTCGTTGGGAGTGTCGAACTGTGGTGTTGGGCTCGCGCTCATAATGCTCTCCATTGTGCTGACGAGTATTTAACGCACATCCATCTTAGCCGGGATTCGCCAGATGGCTCCCGAACTGGCGAGAATGTTCTCGTTTTTCCGGTCTTCTCGCAAGACACACGCGTGGCGGGGACGGCTACCCAAACCGTAGGCAGATTGAACGGGGCTGAACTATTGGGAGATGGGCGCTGCATACAATAATTAAATGCTAGTTTCCTCGTATTGATGATGCGGAAACACTGTCATATCTAGGAAATATATTATTTTGTCCCTTGCGATGGCCAAAGGCGATCCCCAAATATCTATCTACCCAGGCTCTGCACACATTGAGATAATTTTTCAGCGTTTATGAATTTAAAGAGGCAGATCGTGCCCGGGGCGCACCTGTGAGCTCTCGCCGTTCGATGGTGGCGTTCCCGACCTGGCAGCGTTCGCCCGCAAGCTAGGCGTGCTCAAGAGACACGAAGAGCTGGCGGAGGATTGAACCATGACAATATCTTATGAGCAATCAGCTGATCGGACCTTGATAGCCGAAGTGCAGAGTTCGCCGCAGCAATCGATGAGAACAGGGAGTGACGTAGATGAATACCCGCCAAGAACTTAATAAACTGGTCGAAAAATATGACGGATGGTTCAGCGATACATGGCCGAACACTGCAGAGTTCCCCAGTGTTTCGCATAAAGAGCATTTCGAACGCGAAGTTCGGGAACGAAATGAACAAATAGCAAAACATGGAGTGACGTAGACTGCGTTATTGGCCAGCGGTCTCGCGCTCACGCCAATGGCGGCTTCAGCGAGATATGCAAAGGGGAAGAGTAACGAGGAGGAGCAAAGAGACTCCCCGGTTAACCGGGGAGTCTGTGATTGGAATCGCGCTTGACGATCTCCTTGATGAGTTCGCGCGCGATCATGAGCGCGACGCTGCGCTCGCTGGAATGGGGACCCTTCATCGCGTGGATATCGCCGAAGCGCGACCTGCGTCCGAAGTACCAGCCCCGGTGCGTGCGCTCGACGGTGTAGTCGGCGAGAGCCGTATATCCGGTTGCAACATTGGGCTTGCGAACTTCGTGCCATAAAGCCGCCTCTGATGCGTCGAGAATAGCGCCCCCACCAACCGAACCTTTATCATCCGGCGAGTTGTGGTGATTGATCTTCATGGGTGCAGGAGTGGCAACTGACCATAGGTGTCCGGCGCAATTTCCTTGGAATTACGACCGCTGCGAGATCATCGCGGATGGCGTAATCCATGCGATCGGCATTTGGTTTGGTGTGATTGGGGCGGTCATCATCATCGCCAGTCACTCAACGAAGAATGTTGCGGTTGCGTCCGTCTTGATCTACGCCGTCGCCCTGGTGGCGATGCTAGGGTTCTCGGCCGCCTACAACATGTGGCCGGTCTCTCATACGAAGTGGATTCTTCGTCGCTTCGATCATTCCGCCATATATTTATTGATCGCTGGCACCTACACGCCCTTCATCGCTCAGCTGAAGAACAGCTTTGCCGCGGGCGGCCTGCTGACGGGCGTTTGGCTAACGGCGGGTATTGGCGTCGTATTGAAGCTTATGCTACCAGGCCGCTTCGATGGCGTTGCGGTTGTTCTCTATCTGCTTCTGGGTTGGAGTGGCGTGATGGCCTATGAATCCATGATTGCCACGCTCCCAACCTTTACTTTCTGGCTTCTCACGACAGGCGGCGTGCTGTACTCGATGGGCGTTATCTTTCATATGTGGAAGAGCCTGCGCTTTCAGAATGCGATTTGGCATGCCTTCGTGCTTCTTGCCGCGGTCTGTCACTACACGGCGGTCCTTGAATACGCGGTATTTGCGCGGGAATGAGAAGATGTATTTTGCATTCCGTAATAGTAAGCGCGTCCAGAGGGTCTTGCCCGCCTAATTGCTGGACGTAACGGTTTCATCGGTTGAAATAGCGTCCACAGTCCGCGATCCTTGATCCGGGCCGCCCTCCGATCGGGCGATACGGATTTCCATCGCCTTTGGCTCGAACGTGCCGAAAGGCGTTGAGAAGGCGACCTCGGCTGCATCTCTGCCGATGCCGATTCGCACAAGACCATCAAGATACGCTTGGCGTGTTGCGTCGAACAGCCACCAGCGCCGATCAAGATATGCTTCAAAAACGGCGTGGAAATCTGGCGGGACAAGGCCGTACGCATAGCAACTGACGAAGCGCGCGGGAATCCCCAGACCTCGGCAGAATGCAATTCCGAGGTGCGAAAAGTCGCGGCAGATTCCGGCCCGCTTCAAAAGGGTTTCGTCAGCGGTTGTCTCTTGATTGCTGGTCCCAGGCTGATATTCCAGATGATCGTAAATCCAGCCGCAAATTGCGTTCACGCGCTTATGGCCAGGAGGCAATGACCCAAACTCGGCGCGCGCGAACGACGCTAGACGATCTGAGGGCACATATCGGCTTGGAAGCAGAAACGGCAAAATATCGAGGGGGATTTGGCTGATCGGTGTTTCGTTGACGGTCTCGGGGTCTCCGTGATGCGCTAAGAGCTCCACGTCGGCGTTGTACTCAAGAGCAAGGACGCCCGGAGCAACAGTAACCGCAAAATATCGGTTGTGAGTTGCGGGGTCGGCGTAAACACTGCGTTCAATCGGCGGCGTTAAAACGAGCGATTCTTTCAGAATCTTTTGGCTGGCGATCCAGGCTACCTCCAGATTGAAGATGAAGGTAGCGTCGGAACTGATTTTGTAGGAGAGGCTGCAACCCAGATTATAGCGCACGACCGGTGCCCTCGCTTTTTATGGTAATCCTCGCAAGAACTCCAACCCTGCAAGAACTGCGCCGACCGCCCCCAAGACGGTTGATGGTCGGTCGTCAAACGCCAACGCGGACTGTCGTCGGCAATCAGGACGATAGACCGCCCTTTGTCGGGGTTTTTGCGCTGTCCGCCGCGGCCTTGCTAATAGTTTCGCCCAGGTCCTTCACCTGCTCGCCCAGGGCTTGCATTTGCGCTTGGATAAATTCCATCTGCAGCTTGGTGAGGTCCTGGACGTCCTTCACCTGCACCAGCCTTTGTGTAAACTCGAAAGCGCTCCCGACATTGCGCTCGGCATAACCAAGGATTTTGTTGCTGAGTTCCGAACCGCCCATGATATTGTCGGGAATGTGGCCCTGAAGGAAGTGGAGGTACCCGTTAATTGCCGTTCTCGCCTGCTCCATGCTCTGCGAGGTTACTTTGCGCATGTCGGTAGGGATTTCGAACTGTGGTGTCGTGCTCATAGTGCTCTCCGCTCCGCTGAGCCGGGATTTCCCGGATGGCTCCTGAACTGGCGCGGATGTTCTCGCTTTTGCGGCCTTCTCGCAAGACACACGCGAGGCGGGGACGGCTACCCGCACCGCAGGCAGATTGAACGGGGCTGAACTATTGGGAGATGGGCGCTGCATACAATAATTAAATGCTAGTTTCCTCGTATTGATGATGCGGAAACACTGTCATACCTAGGAAATATTTGATTTTGTCCCTTGCGATGGCCAGAGGCGATCGCCAAATACTGGATGCGCAGGCCGTAAGGCTGCGTGATACGGAAGGCCCGGCCAAGAGGCGGACCGTTCGCATGTCGCTCAAACAAGAGGTCATGCTATGCGTACATTCAATTTTGCTCCCCTCTACCGTTCAACCGTCGGCTTTGACCGGATGTTCTCCATGCTCGACCAGTTCGACAGCGTGGAAGATTCGGTGTCGAACTATCCGCCCTACAATATCGAGCGGACCGGTGAGAACGCTTATCGCATCTCGGTCGCAGTCGCCGGCTTCACCGACGCTGATCTCTCGATCGAGACTAAGGAGAATAGACTGGCGATCCGCGGCGAGAAGCAGACCAACGAGGAGGAGACCGGCGACGTGCTCTACCAGGGCATCGCCGCGCGGGCCTTCGAGCGTAGCTTCCAGCTCGCCGACTATGTTGAGGTCAAGGGCGCTAGCCTGGAGAACGGGCTCCTACACGTCGACCTCGTGCGCGAGATTCCGGAGGCGATGAAGCCTCGGGCGATCCTGATCGCGAGCCCCAGCAAGCTTCTGGAGGTCAAGCCGACCAATGTCGCTGCCTGAGGCTCTGATCGGTTGAATTTGGGAGCGCCCCGGTCTCCGGGGCGCTTTCGTTTTGACCGGGCGCGATGTGCAACGTCTTATCGCTCCGGCGCGCGCGTCACCAAAAAAGAAAAGGGGAGCGCCGGGGCTGTGTGGGATCTGAAGCTTGCGCAGCGACTCCATCATCGACTGCATCCGGTGCTGGTCGGTGGTGACGGTGAGCACGCGAAATGTTTTCCATCCAAATTGCCTCTCGTGCTGTCTCGCGGCATGCGCCGTCAGGTACGCGCGCATTTTTTCTTCGAAGCTAAGGTATCCGACCGCACCACCGGCATGGTGCCGCGATCGATCTCGACCATGAAGGAATGGCGGGAACCGTCCGCGAATTGGAGTCCGAAGACGAGGTCGGGGACGAGAC
>JBAPYK010000424.1:0-1605 GCA_049284695.1 Rhodoplanes sp.
CCGGATTCGCCATGATGTCGGCGGGCGTGCCTTGCGCGACGATTTCGCCGCCATGGATGCCGGCGCCGGGGCCGATGTCGAGCACGAAGTCGGCGGCGCGGATCGCGTCCTCGTCGTGCTCGACCACGATGACGGTGTTGCCGAGGTCGCGCAGCCGTTTCAGCGTCTCGATCAGGCGGGCATTGTCGCGCTGGTGCAGGCCGATGGAAGGCTCGTCGAGGACATAGAGCACGCCGGTCAGCCCCGAGCCGATCTGCGAGGCAAGGCGGATGCGCTGGCTCTCGCCGCCCGACAGCGTGCCGGAGGCGCGCGCCAGCGTCAGGTAATCGAGCCCGACATCGACCAGGAAGCGCAGCCGCTCGCGGATTTCCTTGAGCACGCGGACGGCGATCTCGTTCTGCTTCGCGGTGAGTTTTTCCGGCAGTGCGGTAAACCACTCGCCCGCGCGCCGGACGCTCATCGCGGCGACCTCGCCGATAGGCAGTCCGCCAATCTTCACCGCCAGCGCCTCCGGCTTGAGCCGGTTGCCGTTGCAGGCGGCACACGGGATTGCGGTGAAGTACTTGGCGATTTCCTCGCGCGCCCAGTCGCTCTCGGTCTCGCGCCAGCGCCGTTCGAGATTGTTAACCACGCCCTCGAACGGCTTCTTGGTCTCGTAGCGGCGCAGCCCGTCGTCATAGACGAAGCGGATGTCCTCCTCGTCGGAGCCGTAGAGAATCGCCTGCTGCGCCTTTTTCGGCAGATCCTTCCATTTGGCGTCAAGGGTGAAGCGGTAGTGCTTGGCGAGCGCCTCCAGCGTCTGCAGGTAATAGGGCGAAGAGGAGCGCGACCACGGCGCGACCGCCCCGCGGCGCAAACTCACCTCCTTGTCGGGCACCACCAGCTCGGCATCGATCTTCTGCTCGACGCCGAGGCCGCCGCAGGCCGGGCACGCGCCATGCGGGCTATTGAACGAGAACAGCCGCGGTTCGATTTCGGGGATGGTGAAGCCCGACACCGGGCAGGCGAATTTTTCCGAAAACAGCAGCCGCTCGGGCCCGCTTTGCTGGTCGTGGATTTTCGCGGTTTTCTTTCTTTCACCCTCCCCTGGAGGGGGAGGGTCGGCGCCCAGCGCCGGGGTGGGGTGATCGGGCTCGCCGCGCATCTCACCCCCACCCGACCGCTTCGCGGTCGACCTCCCCCCTCCAGGGGGAGGTGAGGGGGAATCCGCCAGCTCCGCCACGGCGAGGCCGTCGGCGAGCTTGAGCGCGGTCTCCAGCGATTCGGCGAGACGGGTCGCGATGTCGGGGCGCACGACCAAGCGGTCGACCACCACGTCGATGTCGTGGTTGAGCTTCTTGTCGAGCGCGGGCGCGGCGGCGATCTCGTAGAACGCGCCGTCGATCTTTACCCGTTGGAAACCACGTTTCATCAACTCGGCGAGCTCTTTCTTGTACTCGCCCTTGCGCCCGCGCACGAGCGGCGCCAGCAGGTAAAGCCGCGTGCCCTCCGGCAGCGCCATGATGCGATCGACCATCTGCGAGACGGTCTGGCTTTCGATCGGCAGGCCGGTCGCGGGCGAGTAGGGCACGCCGATGCGCGCCCATAGGAGCCGCATATAGTCGT
>JBAPYK010000425.1:0-11839 GCA_049284695.1 Rhodoplanes sp.
CTGATGCGGGAACCCACTGGCAGTCGCGCCACGGCGAGATCCAGGTCGACACGTTCCGCCTGGCGGGCCCGTCGGTCACGCTGGCTCAAGCCTTCGAGCAGCAGAAGAAAGAGCCGCGCCAGCGCAAGGTCGACTACGGCGTGCTGCGCGGCGACTTCTTCGTGGTGTCCGGGCTGCAGGGCCTGAAGAAATTCTACGTGCGCGCCCACGAGAAGGATCACGAGATCCGCGGCGTGACCGTGCTTTACGACCAGGCCACGGAAGGGATCATGGACCCGGTGCTCATCGCGATGTCGAATTCGTTCGAGGCGTTCCCGACGAGCCTGGTTGGCGGCGGCGAATTGAAGCGAAAGGTCCAATATGCGAGCGGCGCCGTGGTCGGCGCGGCCGGCGACGTGGTGACCGATGCGCGTGCCGTCGCGGAATGCGATTTTATTGTCGTGCCCGGCCTCGGCCGCGCCGAGAAGGCCGCCGAGCACAACGGCCTCGCCTTGTTGCATTTGTATGGCGCGCGCGGCGCTGCACCGCTTCCGCTCGCGAGCGACGCCGCCCAGCGGGGCGAGGTCGTCCTGGTCGGGGTCGCCGACCCGCAGACACAGGACGGGCGCAACGCGGCGTCAACCGTGAAAGCCGGACTGGGCGCCGACGGCGTCTCGATCGCGCCGGCGCCGGGCCCGGGCTTTGCCGGCGCAGCCGCGCTCGACCCCGACGGCCGGCTGGTCGGCATCGTCGCCTCGCGACCCCGCATTGTGGCGGGGCCGACTTCCACGGGGCCAGGGGCGGCCCTCATCCCGGCCGCGTCGGTCAAGGCGCTGCTTGCCAAGCAAGGGAGCGTTCCGGCGTCCGGCCGTGCGGGCCTCGAAGCCGCGAAATCAGCCGTCGTGCGCGTGATCTGCGTGCGGGAGTGAGGCCTCTCCCCTCGCCGGAGAGGGTATCTGCTCGGCTGGAAGCAGCCGACGCGCGGCCCGCAGGCAGTGAAAGCCGCCCGAAGTCGTGCTACAGGCTGGCGCGAAACGAGATTCGCCCGGCAAGGCGCATGACGCAGGCGACCAATACCGCTGATAACGGCCGCGCGGAGGCGCTGCTCGCCTCCTATGAGCGGGCGGGCTATGCGCGCGTCCGCCCGAAAATCCTGCAGCCTGCGGAGCCGTTTCTTGCGCTTTCGGGCGAGGACATCCGCCGCCGCATGTATCTCGTCAACGGCGGCGCGGGCCGTGAATTCTGTCTGCGGCCGGACCTCACGATTCCGGTGGCGCTCGACTATCTCGCCTCGGAAGCCGCCGGGCGCCCTGCGAGCTTCTGCTATCTCGGCCCCGTCTTCCGCCAGCGCGGCGAAGCCTGCGGCGAATTCGTACAGGCCGGCGTCGAGTCGTTCGGGCGCGACGACAAGGCTGCTGCCGACGCCGAGTCGCTCGCGCTCGCGCTCGAAGCGACCGCCCATTACGGCCTCGCCGCACCCGAGATCAGAATGGGCGATGTCGGATTGTTTGCGGCGCTGATCGAGGCGCTCGGCCTTCCCCCGGTGTGGAAGCGGCGTCTGGTCAAGGATTTCAACCGCAAGGCGCTGCTCGCCGAGGATCTCGATCGTCTCGCCCTTGCCGGCGCCAAGGAACGCTCGGAGTACCAGGGCGTGCTCGCCGCGTTCGCCAATTCCGACCCGAAGGGTGCGCGGGCGCTTGTCGCCGATCTCTTGTCGATCGCAGGCATCAGCACGGTGGGCGGCCGTACGGTCGGGGAGATCGCCGACCGTTTCCTCGAACAGGCGGAACTCGGGGCGAGCGCCGCCTTGCCGGGCGAGACGCGCGCTTTGATCGAGCGCTTCTTCGCGGTTGCCGGCGAGCCGGACGCAGCAGCCGCCGAGCTATGGAAGCTCGCGGAGGCGGCCGACATCGAACTTGCGCCGGCGCTTGACCTGTTCGAGAGCCGCACCGGCCTGTTGGCGGCGCGCGGCATCGATGCGCGGCGGATCAAGTTTGCGACGGCTTTCGGCCGCGGCCTCGATTACTACACCGGCTTCGTGTTCGAGCTGCATGATCCGCTGGGCCGCGCCGACGGCCAGCTCGTCGCCGGCGGGCGCTACGACGGGTTGTTCGCGCGGCTTGGCTGCGCCGAGCCGATCCCCGCGGTCGGACTGGCGGCGTGGATCGAACGCCTCGTCGCGATCAGGGGCGGACGATGAGCGCCTTCGTCATCGCCGTGCCGGCCAAGGGCCGGTTGATGGAGAATACGGAGAGGTATTTCGCCCGCGCCGGGCTCGCGCTGATCAAGCCGCGCGGCGCGCGTGAGTATCGCGGTGCGATCGCGGGCCTGCCCGGCATCGAAGTCGCGTTCCTGTCGGCGCAGGAGATCGCCCAGCAGCTCGCGACAGGCGCGGTCCATTTCGGCATCACCGGCGAGGATTTGGTGCGTGAGACGATCGCACAGGCGGACGACCGCGTGGTGCTGGTCGAGCCGCTCGGCTTCGGCTTCGCCAATGTGGTCGTCGCCGTGCCGCAGGCCTGGATCGACGTGCGCAGCATGGCGGACCTCGATGACGTCGCCACGGCGTTCCGCCTCAAGCGCGACCGCCGCATGCGGGTCGCCACCAAATACGTCAATCTGACGCGCGGCTTCTTCGCCGAACACGGGATCGTCGACTACCACATCGTCGAGAGCACGGGCGCGACCGAAGGCGCGCCGGCCGCCGGCACCGCCGAACTGATCGTCGATATCACCACGACCGGAACGACGCTTGCCGCCAACGGCCTCAAGGTGATCGAGGACGGCGTGATCCTTCGCTCGCAGGCCAATCTCGTCGCCGCGCGCGCGGCTGTATGGGGCGTTGGCGAGCGCGAGACGGCCCGGCTTGTGCTCGACCGCATCGCCGCCTATGCCCGCGCCGCCGCCTTTCGCGAGCTGCGCACGCGCTTTCCCGCCTGCAACGATGCGCTGCTCGCCGCCGCAAAGGAAAAATTCGGCGTCGAAACCCCGTTCGGCGGTCCGACCTCCTCCGGCATGCTGACGTTGCATTGTCCGCCAGGCGAAGTGCATGCGCTCGCGACCTTTCTGCGCGAGCATGGCGCGTCGACCGTCGTCGTCGGCGAACTCGATTACGTGTTCGCGCGCGAGAACCCGCTCTACGCGAAACTGGAAGCGGCGTTGTAGTTTTGCCAATGCGTCATTCCGGGTCGAGCGAATGCGAGGCCCGGCCTCAAAAACCCCTGCCTGATGAAGATGGATTCCGGGCTCGCGGGCGTCTGCCCGCGCCCCGGAATGACTCATGTGCGCATCAGGCCGAGGCATCCGGCCGTTTTGCCCGGAACACCACGAAGTACGACATCGAGAAGTTCACAACGAAGCTCACCAGGATGGCGCACCCCTTCGCTGCCCAGACCGGCAGAACCTGGGCGACGAGGACGAGCGTGGCCGTATTGGCGATGACGCCGAGCACGCCGGATGCGGCAAACGCCACGTAGGCTTTGAACTTCAGCTTGCGGCCCGACTCGGCGGCGAACGTGATGGTCGAGTTCATCACATAGGAGAAGGTCATCGCCACCAGCCACGCGGTCACGTTGGCGGCGACCAGCGCGAGGTCTTCCGCGGCGCCGCAACGACACAGACCCGCGGCCGCAGCGAACAATCGGATCAAGGGCGCGGAGCTGGTAATATAGGCGTAAACGACAAAGAACACGGTCGCATCGACCGCCGTATTGATGAGGCCGATCAATGCGAAGCTGACCGCCTTGCGCATGACGCCCACCCGCTTCTGCAAGACGGGCGCGGCACGCGACAGGAGGCCCGCGGGCTGGGGTCGTTCGGTCATGGGCCTCGGCTTATCACGTCTGACCGGTGCGACCGAGGCCAAAGGCGTTGCGGGCGCTGGCGCTGGTTGCCCCGGCGCAGGGGTTGCGCTCGCCTGCGCGGAACGGCAAGACTCACCCGATGACCTCGCTCGAGCCAACGGCCGGACCGGCGTCCGGCGCATCCGCGCTTGCGCCGCAAGCCGCCGCCGGCTTGTCGATCGTTGTTCCGGTGTTCAATGAGGCCGCCGGCCTGCCGCAGCTCCATCGTTCGCTCGCCGAAGTGGCGCGCGCGATGCGGCGGCGATGGGGTCTCGCCTGCGAGGTTGTGTATGTCGACGACGGCAGCCGCGATCAATCGCTCGCCACCGCCAACGCGCTTCCCGCCGACGAGCTCGACGTGCAGGTCGTCGCGCTATCGCGCAATTTCGGCAAAGAGGCGGCGCTGCTCGCCGGCCTCGACTTCGCGCGGCGCGGCGCGGTTCTATTTATGGATGCCGACGGCCAGCATCCGCCCGACCTGATCGAAACATTGGTCGGCCACTGGCTCGACGACGGCTACGACGTCGTCTTCACCGCGAAAGCGCATCGCGAGAACGAATCCGCGCTCCGGCGGCTGGGCGTGAAGGCCTTCTATGCGCTGATCAATTGGGGTGCGCGGCAGAAAATTCCGGAAGACGCCGGCGATTTCCGGCTGCTTTCCCCGCGCGCCGCCGCGGCGCTGCGCCGGCTTCCCGAGCGCAACCGCTTCTTCAAGGGGCTCGCGAGCTGGATCGGCTTTCGCCAATTGCGGGTCGACTACGAGCCGGCCGAGCGCCAACACGGGCGCACGACTTGGAACGCGACGACGCTGATCGGGCTGTCGATCGAGGGCATCACGTCGTTTTCGGTCGCGCCGCTGCGGATTGCGAGCCTGCTTGGTCTTGTTCTCGCGGCGAGCGCGCTGATTTTCGGGGTGCAGATGGTGTTCGAGGCGCTGTTCTACGGCGTCTCAGTTCCCGGCTATCCATCGGTCGTGGTGGGGCTGATGGTGCTTGGCGGCGTGCAACTCGTCATGATCGGGGTGATGGGCGAATACATCGCCAAGATCCTGTCGGAAACCAAAGCGCGGCCGGTCTATCTGGTCGCCGAGCACAACGTGAAGCAGGCGAACCCGGCCGTCTCCACCGCACCGGAGACGGCGCAATCGGCTGCGGAGTGACTTGGTGACCGAGGACGCGCAGAGCCTTTCCGCCGGAAGTACCGATCAGGCCGCAAACGCCCCGGCCGCACCGGACTCGCCCACGCGCCGCATCTGGCTTTGCGCCGACGATTACGGCATCTCGCCCGGCGTGAGCGAGGCGATCCGCGAGTTGATCACGCGGGGGCGGCTCAATGCGACAAGCGCGATGGTCGTCGCTCCGAGCTTCGGGCCTTCAGTGGCATTGCAGCTTTCCATGCGCACCGCGAATATGACAGGCGTCGCCATCGGACTGCACCTCACCATGACGGCGCCGTTCCGTCCGCTCACCGCATTCGCGCCGGTGACCAAGGACGGGACATTCCTTCCCATCTCCGACATGTTCGTCCGCGCCTTCTGGCCGCGATTCGACCGCGCTTTGGTCGCGCGCGAAGTCGAGGCGCAGATCGAGGCCTTCGTCGCGGCGTTCGGCCGGCCGCCGGATTTCGTCGACGGCCACCACCACGTGCATCTCCTGCCGCGCATCAGCGAAGCCGTCCTTGCGGCGATCAAGAGGGTGAATCCCGCTGCTTGGGCGCGCCAATGCAGACAGGTCACGCCCCTTGCTGCGAGGCTGCACGACCGCAAGGGCATCGTCATCGACCTTCTGAGCCGTCGCTTCCGCGCGCGGGCCCAGACATTCGGCGTGGCCACCAATCCCGCTTTCGCCGGCACCTATCGCTTCCAGGCGGACGCAACCTTCGCCGGGTTTTTCCCGAACTTCCTCGATGGTCTGCCGGGCGGAAGCGTGGTGATGTGCCATCCCGGCTTCGTCGATACGGAACTCGAGCGGCTGGATTCGCTGACCACGCTGCGGGAAAAGGAATTCGCCTTTCTTACCAGCGATGAATTTCCCGCGCTGCTCGCCGCGCGCGGCTTTTCCCTGGCGTGACGCGCCGCCCGCAGGTGCGGCAGGGTGCCTCAGGCCGGCCCCGCCAATGTCATTCTAGCGCCCGAACGCAACCCCCATATAGGGGCGTGCGGACGCCGCCATCCGGCGTTCGGCGCGCATGACGCTGGTCCCGGCCGCCCCTTGCACGCCTTGCCGGAAGGTGCCGATAGGAGAGCTTCCATGACCCCGCAGGAACGTCAGCTCGTCGACCAATTATTCGATCGCCTCGCGACGCTCGAGAACGAGCCGCGCGATCCGGACGCCGAGCGCGCAATCCGCGACGGGGTCGCGCGCGCGCCTAACGCGCTCTATGCCCTGGTTCAGACCGCGCTCGTCCAGGATGAGGCGTTGCGGCGGGCCAATGCGCGCATCGAAGAGCTCGAAGCCGCGCAAGGCGGGCCGCCTGAGCAACAGGGCGGGTTCCTCGACAACCTGCGCAACGCGATGTTCGGCCAGGAGCAAAAGCGCGGCTCGGGCTCGGTCCCGAGCGTTCGACCTGGCGACGCCGCTCGCCCCGATAATCGCTGGAATTCCGGCCAGGCGATGGGCGTCCCGCCCGGCTATGGGCGCGGACCTGACTCCGGCTGGCAGGGTGGTCCGGCGGCCGGACCCTCAGGTGGCGCACCCGCCGGCGCCTTCGGCGGCGGCGGAGGCTCGTTTCTCGGAACGGCGGCGGCGGCGGCGGCCGGCGTGATCGGCGGCTCCTTGCTGCTCGGCGCCATTCGCAACGTGATGGGGCCGGCGCATGCGGGACAAGGCGCGCTCGATCCCGGCTCGGCCGGGGGTTCGATATCGCCGTGGGGCGGCGAAGCGGCCGGTGGCGATCTCGCCCGCCAGGCGGGACTCGACGATATCGGAAGCCGGCAGGTGGGCGCGTATGACGACGATAGCCGCGATACGTCCGGCGATCACGATGCGGGCCACGACGACGACAGTTCCGATTACGACGATTCGGACACGGATTTCGGCGACGACACCGATTTCGCGTAAGCAGCGATTGCCGCGCAGGCGGCGCGCCGCACGCCGCTTGCTTCGCCGCCAGAGCGTCGCATTTTCTGCGGCGAATCGGTTCCCACGTCGCCGGAAAATGCCCTAAGCGGAGGGCGCGAATGCCATACCGATCACTGGCGTTGGACGCGTGCCAGCTCCTGCTCGGCGGCGGGCAGCCAGCGCGCCTGCTCGACGCTGAGCTGCCGCTTGGCGGCAAGATCGCGCAGCGTCGCCACGATCAGCCCGAAGCGTTTGGCCGGATCGTCGCCGCCGCTGGCGAGCCGCCATTGCAGAACGAGCAAGTCCCACTGAGATTGCGCATCGGTGGGATCGAGCGCGAGCAGGCGCTCGCGGATGGCAAGGCCCGCGCGGTAGCTCTTGAGCGCGTCTTCGGTCGCGCCCTGCGCGGAGAGCGCGTCGCCGAGCTTGTTGTACGACACCGCCAAGTCGCGCTGCAGGGCGACGTTTTTCGGATCGTTCTGCGCCAGGCGTTCGCGCATCGAAAGACTGGTGCGATAAGCGGCAAGCGCGTCGCCGACCGCGCCGCGCGCCATCAGAACATCGCCGATGCGCTCGTGCGAGACCGGAAGATCGCGCTCCCAGCGCACATTGCCGGGATCGTCGACGGCTAGACGTTCGCGGATGGCGAGGCTCGCGCGATACGCGGCGAGCGCTTCGTCCCACGCGTGTTGCGCCCGAAGCACGTCGCCGATACGCTCGTAAGTAACCGAAAGGTCGCGCCGCGCCGCATTGTCCCGATTGGCGGCGGCGAGTTGAAGCGCAAGTCCCGCGCGGTAATTATTGAGCGCCTCGTCGAGCGAACCGCGGGCGACCAGCACATCCCCGATCTTGTTATAAGAAACCGCGAGCTGACGCTGCCAGTCGCCGGAAGCCTCAAGGTCGACCGCGGCCAAGCGAAGGGCGAGACTCGTCCGATAGGCCTTGAGCGCGTCGTTCAACTCGGCCTTCGCCAACAACACGTCGCCTATGCGCTCCTGCGAGACCGAAAGGTCCCGTCGCCACGCGTCGTTTTTAGGATCGCGCTTGACCAACCGCTCGCGGATCGCCAAAGCCTCGCGGTAGCGCTGCAAGGCCTCGTCGATCTGGCCCTTGGCAAGCAGGGCGTCGCCCACGGCGTTCGCCGCCAGCGAAAGATCGCGTTGTCGTCCCGCGTTTTTGGGATCGGCGGATGCGCGACGCTCCAGGGTCGCCAGGCTTGGGCGAAGCATCTTGAGCGCTTCGTCGGCCGCGCCGTTTGCGAGCAGCCCGCTGCCGATGGCGAGTTGCGCCATGGCGACGTTGCGTTCGAGCGTTGGATTGTCGAGACGCTCGGATCCGATCCCGGCGAGCAACGCGTTCGCCTCCGCCATGTTCTCGCGCGCAGCGCTCGCTTGACCAAGCGCCGCGTCCTGCCGCGCAAAGGCGATCCGCATGGCCGCCTTGCGATAGCGAAGCGCCGGCGTGTTCGGAGCCCATTCGGCGACGTTGCGCAGCGCCGCTTCGCTCGTTTCGGCGAGTCCGCGCGCAAGGAAGCGCAGCATGGACAAATGCTCTGCGACCTCGACCATGCGCGTGGTCATCGTCGTGCCCTTCTCGAGAACGGTGTCGAGGAGCGGCGGATTGCGCGGCAGCTCGTACCGCACCCATGTGAGCGCGCCCGCAATGATGACGAGCAGCACCAGCGCCGCTACAAAGCGCGCGCCCATGCGGGAGCGCGGCTTACGAACGGGCTGCTCCGCGGCGGCGTGCTTCCGTGCCGCCGCGAGCCGCTCTCCGGCGGCGGCGGGTTGAGCCGCAGCGGCGGACGGCGCGGTCGAAGGGGATTCCGGCGCGTGAACCGGCTTTGCCGGCGCTTCCTGAACCGGCTCAACAGCAACGGCGGGCTCGATCGGCTGAATACGCTCCGTCACTGGATGCGCCGCGATAATTGGAAGTGGAGTCAATCGCGGACCGGTTTCCGCCGTCTGGATGGCCCCCGCCGCCTTGGCGTCGAGATCGAGCCCCGCCAACGCCGCGGTCAGTTTCTGGACTGCGCGATCCTTCCCGTCGCCCTGGGGGCGCGCGTCGATGACAAGCGGGGCGATCGGATCTTCCGGTTCGATCGAGAGCGCGCCGTCGTCGGTAAGCTTGAAGCGCAGGGTCACCGGGAAGCACTCGCGCTCTTCGCCCGTCGGCTCGCCGTCGATGATGACCGGAATGATCCGATCGCGCTTGCCCGCCATTTTGAAGCGGCGCACGGCGGCGTCGACGTGCTCGCTTTTGGCGCCGTCGGGAGAACATAGAACGACGAGAAACAGCGAGTCGGCGAGCGCGGCGGCCGCGTCGTCGGTAAATCCCCCCTGCCCTTCCGGGAGCGCGTCGCCGTAGCGGAAGATCGGCCGGAGGTTTTCCGGCGCCGGACCATAGGGCGTTTCGCTGCCGACGAATTGCGCGGGAATGCGCACGCTCTCAAGCGCGCTCTGGATATCGTCGGCCCACGACGTATTAGCCTTGTTGAAGGCGATGAACGCACGATACTTGAACTCGGTCGCCTCTTCCGTCACGGCACTCGTCTCCCGAATCACGCGCACGCACCGGCCAGGACACTGGCGTGCCCGCTTCAACCGCAAGAATTTGGCCCTGGAATGTCCGTTCCCAGCCGGCGATAAGGCGACCTAAAAACGCCGGGAGAATCAGGACTTGCGCGGAACCGCCGAGAGCGGCCGGGCGGCTTCGTACCACCCCTTGGTCCGGTTGACGAGCCACACGACCGACAGCATCACCGGAACCTCGATCAGGACGCCGACGACGGTCGCCAGCGCCGCACCGGAGTCGAACCCGAACAAAACGATGGCGGCGGCGACGGCGAGTTCGAAGAAGTTGCTCGCCCCGATCAGGGCGGACGGCCCGGCGACGCAATGCGCCTCGCCGACGAGCCGATTGAGGAAATAGGCGATGCCGGCGTTGAGATAGACCTGGATCGTGATCGGGACGGCGAGCATTACGATGACCAGAGGCTGGCGCAGAATCTGTTCGCCCTGAAACCCGAACAGAAGAACGAGTGTCGCGAGCAGCGCGCCGAGCGAAATCGGCTGCAGCCGGTCGAGAACCTGCGCGAGCATCGCCTGACCGCCAACCGCCAGCAGCCGCCACCGCAGGATTTGCGCCGCTATCACCGGGAGCACGATGTAGAGCACAACCGAGAGGACGAGCGTCTCCCACGGCACGACGATCGCCGACAGGCCGAGCAGAAACCCGACGATCGGAGCGAAGGCGAACACCATGATCGTGTCGTTGAGCGCGACCTGCGACAGCGTGAAATGTGGCTCGCCTTTCGTGAGATGGCTCCACACGAACACCATGGCGGTGCATGGCGCGGCCGCGAGAAGGATCAGGCCTGCGATGTAGGAGTTGATCTGGTCGGCGGGCAGCCAATCCCGGAAGATGTAGCCAATGAACAGCCAACCGAGCGCCGCCATGGAGAACGGCTTCACCGCCCAGTTAACGAACAGCGTCACGCCGATGCCGCGCCAGTGCTGGCGCACCTCGCCGAGTGCGGCGAAGTCGATCTTCACCAGCATCGGGATGATCATCAGCCAGATGAGCACCGCGACCGGGATGTTGACTTTGGCGATTTCGGCCGCCCCGATCGCATGAAACACGCCGGGCATCACATGGCCGAGCGCGATACCCGCCACGATGCACAACCCGACCCAAACGGTGAGATAGCGTTCAACCGCCGACACGCGTGGCTCCCGGCGCGCTTGGTTGCGATACGGCGGGCTTTGCCACGCCGCGCGTCGCGCCTTCCATGCGGCCGATCTCCTCGATCCGTTTCTGCAAGGTCAGCCCGTCGAGCGCAGCGATGGGCAGCGAGGTGAAGATGCCGATCCGCTGCGCCAACATGCGGTGCGTTTCATTGAAAGCGTAGGCGATCTCGCTCTCGCTGCCGGTGGCGGCGGCGGGATCCGGAATGCCCCAGTGCGCCGTCATCGGCTGGCCCGGCCACAGCGGACAGGTTTCGCCGGCCGCATCGTCGCAGACGGTGAATACGAAATCGAGCGCAGGCGCGCCGGGGCGCGCGAATTCGTTCCACGACTTGGAGCGGAAGCCGCTGACGTCGTAGCCGAGATTTTGCAAGAGCCGCAGCGCGTGCGGGTTCACCGCACCCTTTGGATGGCTGCCGGCGCTGAGCGCGCGAAAACGACCCGCCCCGACCTTGTTGAGGATGGCCTCGGCGATGATCGAGCGCGCCGAATTGCCGGTGCAGAGAAACAGCACGTTATAGAGGTGGCTCATGACTCCCCCTTCCGGTTCGCGGTCGCGCGCGACAACTCCTTCCGAGCCGAGGCTGCGTGCGGCGATCGGGCCGGCGTTGCCGACGTCTCGCGGTCAGGCTTCGCCCCGCCGAACGGGCCGCAGCTTTCATTGCCGCCACAGCAATTCTCTGTGAGATAGGCGACGAGCGCAGTCATCGCGGGAAAATTCGCCGAATAGATCATCGAGCGGCCGTTGCGGCGGACGCTCACGAGCCCGGCGAAGCGCAGCCGATCGAAATGGAAGGACAACGTGTTCGGCGGAACGCCGAGGGCCGCCGCAATCTCTCCGGCCGGCAGCCCTTGCGGGCCCGCCTGCACCAGCAGCCGAAACACGTCGAGCCGGTTGTCCTGGGCAAGCGCAGCCAGCGCAGCCACTGCGGCCGTCTTTTCCATATTTCTATGGATATCGAAATGTTGTGCGGAGTCAAGCTCGGTCGGACCGACTGATGCGGCTTACGGTTAATCGGGATAGCGAACGGAGACGTTCAACGAGAAAGCGTGTAACGACTTGCCGGCCGCCGCGCCACGCCGGCGCGCAAAGGAGACCGCCATGAAATATGGAGCGCGCAACAAGATCGTCGCCAAGGTCACGTCCATCAAGAAAGGCGATGTGATGTCGCTGGTGAAGTTCGAGGTCGCGCAGCCTACGACGATGGCGTCA
>JBAPYK010000426.1:0-1623 GCA_049284695.1 Rhodoplanes sp.
TCGAAGCATGGCGCGCGAGCTGGCGGTCATCTCGAAGCCGATCGCTCGTTTGTTGCCGCCGCGCGAAGATGGCGGCAAGCCCTTCCGCAATCCAAGGGTGGCCGCTCGTTGAGCGTCGTCACGCCGCAATCCGCCGCGCTGCGCGATCGCCGACTTGGCGCAATGCGTCGAGAATGCGTTTGGTGTGCTGCTGCCAGGTGAAATCCGCCAGACAGCGGTTGCGCGCCGCGGCGCCGAGGCGGTGGCGCAGCTCGGCGTCACGCGCAAGCACGGCCATGCCCTCGGCCAGCGCGTCGGCGTCGGCGGGCGGCACGAGAAAGGCGGTTTCGCCGTGCGTCAGGATTTCGCCGATCTGGTCGAGATTGGAGGCGACGATCGCGCGACCCATCGCCATGTATTCGAACAGCTTGGTGGGCGAACCGAAGAACGGCGTGCCGTCGGGATTGGGCACGTGCGGGCTCGCGAACACGTCGGCTGCGGCGAGATAATCCGGAGCCTCCGGCTGCGGAACCGTGCTGGTCAGAATCGTGCGCTTGATCGCGCCGGAGCGCTGCAAGATATCCCGTACCAGCGGCATTTTTCCGCCGTCGCCGATCAGCAAAAGCCGCACGCGCGCGCCGAGATCGGGGTTGTTCGCGAGCATGCGCCCGAAGGCGTCGGCCAGCACCTCGGCGCCGTGCCAATTTCCGAATGTTCCGATGAAGGCGATGACGACTTCGTCGCGCGCGATGCCGAGCTTGCGGCGCACCGGCTCGCCGTCGCGGTCGGGGCGATAGATTTGCGGATCGACTCCGTTGGGATTCACAATGATGCGTTCGGCGGGCACGCCGCGCCCCACCAGCTCGTCCTTCGACGGCTTGCTCACCGCCACGATTAGATCGGCGGCGAAAAGATTGGCGTCCTCGATCAGCGCCATCAGCCCTTCAAACGGCATCCGGCTGGTGTCCCAGTTGCGCGAAATCCAGATGTTGGAGCCGTTGTACTCGCACACATAGGGCACGCCCTCGCGCTGCGCGATCATCGCCGCCGCGTAGTTGCCGAGGCTGTAGCGGCCGTAGACAAAGGCGGGCGAAAAGCGATTCCTGCGCCACCATCGCGCGACCTGTTGGTTATAGGTGAGCTGCGGCACCAGGGCGAGGTTGCGACCAACCCCGTAGCGCGGCGTCAAGAGATGGAAATCGTCGTCCGGCTCCACCAGCGCGAGCCGGTCCGTGCTGATAATAACGACGCGGCCGAGCAGCTTGCGCATGGCGTTGATGACACCGGAGGTATGGGCGACCGAGCCGCCGGCCCTCAGATCGAAAAGATGATCCATCCGCAGATAGGCCGGCGGGCGATCTTCCATCCAAGCCGCGTCCCTCGGGCCTTTGCGCAGGATTGCGCGCGCGTGGCGGCGATGCAATGCAAGGACAAGCGGCAGCGATGCGACGTCGAGGCCAATACGAAACAACGCGACCGGAAGCCAGCCGCCGGCGATCTCGCGGCCGCGCTTGTCGCGCCACACCCACCGGTGCGGCCCGAACAGGCCCATGAGGCCGTCGGCAACGTCGCGATAGCCGATCGCCTCGATCCGGCCGCTCGACAGCGCCACGCCGTCGGCGAGCGCAGCGAGCGAGGCGCGGC
>JBAPYK010000427.1:0-1547 GCA_049284695.1 Rhodoplanes sp.
CGCAGGTGGTCGAAGAGATTTTCGCGATCGTCTGCAATCTCAACCAGAACGAAGGCGTATCGTTTCTGCTCGCCGAGCAGAACACCAACATGGCGCTGAGATACGCTCGCTACGGCTATATTCTCGAAAACGGCCGCGTCGTCATGGACGGCGAGGCGCAGGCCTTGCGCGAGAACGAGGACGTCAAGGAATTCTATCTCGGCATCGCCGAAGGCAAGCGCAAATCGTTCCGCGAGGGTAAACATTACAAACGGCGCAAACGTTGGCTGGCTTAGCGTGGCATTGCTTGCTCAGCCTATGAGCCGCGCCTAGGGTATTGGCATTCCGGGGTGCCGCCCACCGACCTCTGCAAAGCGCCGATCCGGGCGCTCGACTTCCGGAAACAGGGAGCTGAGCCAGATTGCGCCAGGAATAGTTCAAAGACATTATCGGTTCGGTGAAGCGAGGCATTGCGATGGGTCGAGTTGAGAAGGTCACGGAGGCAGCGAGGCGCATTGCCGAGGAGGAGGCCGGGCCGGCGCGGTATCGGGCGCGGCACAAGGTTCGGTTTGTGACGGCGGGGAGCCTGTTCGACGGGCACGACGCGACGATCAACATCATGCGCCGGCTGTTGCAGGCGACCGGGGTGGAGGTGATCCATCTCGGCCACAACCGCTCGGTCGAGGAGATCGTGACCGCGGCGATACAGGAGGACGTCAACGGCATCGCGGTCACCTCCTATCAAGGCGGCCACATCGAGTTCTTCAAGTACGCGCTCGACCTCCTGCGCCAGGCGGGGGCGGACGACATCCGGGTGTTCGGCGGCGGCGGCGGCGTGATCGTCCCGGCGGAAATCGCCGAGCTGCACGCCTATGGGGTCACCCGCATCTACACGCCGGAGGACGGGCAGATCATGGGGCTGCAGGGGATGATCAACGACGTGATCGCCTCGGCCGATTTCGATGTCGCAGCACGGCTCCCCGCCGATCCGGGCGCCCTCGCCGGAGGCGACCGGCGGGCGCTCGCGCGGGCAATCACGGCGTGCGAGAACGGCGTCTGCCCGTCCGCGATCCGGGCCTTCATCGCCGAGGCGGCGGAGCGGACGACGCCGATCCTGGGGCTAACCGGCACCGGCGGCTCGGGCAAGTCGAGCCTCACCGACGAACTGATCCGCCGCTTCCGGCTGGACTATCAGGACGAGCTCAACATCGCCGTTCTGGCGGTAGACCCGTCGCGGCGGCGCTCCGGCGGCGCGCTGCTCGGCGACCGCATCCGCATGAACGCGCTCGATCATCCCAACATTTACATGCGCTCGCTGGCGACGCGCGGCGCGAGCGCCGAACTGTCGCCCGCCATCCCCGATGCGATCGCCGCCTGCAAGGCGGCAGGCTTCGACCTGATCATCGTCGAGACTTCGGGGATCGGCCAGGGCGACACGGCAATCGCCGAAATCGCCGACGTGTCGATCTATGTGATGACGCCGGAGTTCGGCGCGGCGAGCCAGCTCGAGAAGATCAACATGCTGGACTTCGCCGACTTCGTCGCCATCAACAAGTTCGAGCGCCGCG
>JBAPYK010000428.1:0-17906 GCA_049284695.1 Rhodoplanes sp.
GTGCCTTTCTCATCTGTCGCTTCGTCGTTCGGCGCAAAGCCCCTCGTGCCATTCGGAAAGGCGCGAAGTCCTGCGAAGGCGGGAACACTGGACGACGGAACCGCGAAGATTCCTGCCGCACCGTCCCTCAGGGAAGGCGCGGCCGCCCGTTCAGCTCCCGGCCGAAACGACGGGAACCGGGGTTATAGGGATTTCGCCGCGGAACGCAAGTTGTGCCGCGTAAGTACGCCTAAGTACGAAATCCGACGCTCTTGACTTAATCCCCGCTCACCGGCTTGTTACCAGGCTGTCGCAAACCGGGAGGGGTAAGGCATGGCGGTTGCATACGTATTTCCGGGGCAAGGCAGTCAGGCCGTGGGCATGGGCAAGGCGCTCGCGGGGAACTTCCCTGCCGCGCGGGCCGTGTTCGACGAGGTGGACGACGCCCTTGGCGAAAAGCTGAGCAGCATCATCTTCGGCGGGCCGGCTGAGACGCTGATGCTCACCGAGAACACGCAGCCGGCGCTGATGGCGGTGTCGCTCGCGACCCTGCGCGTTCTTGAAAGCGAAGCCGGGCTTGATCTTGCGCGCGAGGCGACCTTCGTCGCCGGCCATTCGCTCGGCGAGTATTCGGCGCTTGCCGCGGCTGGCGCGCTTACGGTGGCCGACGCGGCGCGGCTGGTGCGGATTCGTGGCCGCGCCATGCAGAAGGCCGTCCCAGTGGGCGTGGGCGCCATGGCGGCGCTGATCGGCCTAGAATTCGGCCAGGCGGCGGCGGTCGCAGCCGAAGCGGCCCAAGGCCAGGTTTGTCAGGCGGCGAACGACAACGGGGCGGGGCAGGTCGTCGTCTCCGGCGACAAGGCGGCCGTTGAACGCGCGGTCGAGATCGCCAAAGGACAGGGCGCCAAGCGCGCGGCCATGCTGCCGGTATCCGCTCCTTTCCATTGCGCGCTGATGCAGCCGGCGGCCAGGGTCATGGCCGAGGCGCTCGCGAACGTCGTCGTCAGACGGCCCTGCGTCCCCCTCGTCGGCAATGTCGTGGCGAAGCCGGTGAGCGAGCCCTTGGCGATCGTCGACGGCCTGATCGCCCAGGTCACCGGCACGGTGCGTTGGCGCGAATCGGTCGAGTTCATGACGAGCGTCGGCGTTCGCATGTTCTACGAGGTCGGCGCCGGCAAGGTGCTCACCGGCCTCGTCAAGCGCATTGCCCACGGGGCGACTGGGGTGGCGATCGGCACGCCGGCCGACATCGCGGCCTTCGTCGCCGCACGCACGCAAGACTTTCCTCTGCGGGCGACCGGGACGGCGTGATGTTCGACCTCGCCGGTCGCACCGCACTAGTCACCGGGGCGACCGGGGGCATTGGCGGAGAGATCGCTCGCGCTCTGCACGCCCAGGGTGCGAGCGTCGCGCTTTCAGGAACGAAGAACGACAAACTCGAGGCGCTTGCCGGCGAGCTTGGCGAGCGCGCCCATGCGCTACGCTGCGATCTCGCCGATCGCGCTCAGGTGGAGGCCTTGGTGCCGCAGGCGGAGGCGGCGCTCGGGCAGGTCGACATCCTCGTCAACAATGCCGGGCTTACGCGCGACAATCTGTTCATGCGGATGAAAGACGAGGAATGGGACGCGGTGCTCGCGGTCGACCTGACCGCGGCGTTCCAGCTCGCGCGCGCGGCGGTGCGGGGCATGATGCGCCGGCGCTTCGGCCGGATCATCGGGATCACCTCGATCGTCGGCGTCGCGGGCAATGCCGGGCAAGGCAATTATGCCGCAGCGAAGGCGGGCATGATCGGCATGAGCAAGGCGCTCGCACAGGAAGTCGCCTCGCGTGGGATCACCGTCAATTGCGTCGCGCCGGGGTTCATCGCCACGGCGATGACCGACGCGCTCACCGACAAGCAGCGCGAAGCGGCGCTCGCCCGGGTTCCGGCGGGACGCCTCGGCGCCGTGGCGGACGTCGCGGCTGCGGTTGTTTTTCTGGCGTCGGCGGAAGCCGGCTATGTGACCGGTCAAACGCTCCACGTTAATGGCGGAATGGCTATGATTTAACAGGTGTTTCGACCACGACGGGAAGACCCACAGGGTCGTTTTCCGCCTTCTGGTCAAGGCTATCGAAGTATGATAACCGATCGCGCAGGGCTGGACGAAGTGGATGCGGTGGGGGCTGGGGGCAGCTGTTATCACCCTTGACCGGATGCGCGTTCCTGCCGTCCACCACGACGAGCCTGTGCTACTCGGCTGGATGAGTCGCCGGCGCGATCGGGGCGAATGCTAAACGCACGAGGGTCTTGGAAATGAGTGACATTGGCGAACGGGTCAAGAAAATCGTCGTGGAGCATTTGGGCGTCGAGCCCGACAAGGTGACCGAGAGCGCGAGCTTTATCGACGATCTCGGCGCCGACAGCCTCGACACGGTCGAGCTTGTCATGGCCTTCGAAGAAGAGTTCGGTTGCGAGATTCCCGACGACGCGGCGGAAACCATCCTGACCGTCGGCGACGCGATCAAGTTTCTCGAAAAGAATGCTAAGAGCTGAACCGGCGTTTGACGGCCGCGCCCTTGGTCTGTCGTGAAGCTGCTGCGGAGCCGCTGATCACATCCACGACGACCATTCACCCCGCAGCTTGTTGGCCGCGCACGGGCCGGCTGACGGCGCGGAGTCTTCCACCCTTGCCGACAACAGGCACGTACGCGACGCGGCGTTCGTTCGGCGCTGAGCCCGCGTCCGGGCGACGGCTCGGGCGCGCATTTTCGCATGCAAGCCGCTTCACAGGTCGCGAAAATGCTTTAAGAGCGAAGGGCCTGCGAGGTCGAATCGGTCGGAGGCGGCAGCGCGGCCAAGAACCGGCAACGGCGCAAGCGTCGATACGATCGCGATCGGGCTCGCTTTGGACAAGGCGACGGACTGCAATCCGAAACGGGAAGGTGACATGAGGCGCGTCGTCGTCACGGGATTGGGCATGGTGACCCCGCTCGGCTGTGGGGTCGAGGAATCGTGGCGGCGGCTAATCGCCGGCGAAAGCGGCGCCCGCAAAGTCGATCGATTCAACGTCTCCGATCTGCCGTCGAAGATCGCCTGCATGATCCCGCGCGGCGACGGCGCGAACGGCACCTACAATCCGGATCGCTGGATGGAGCCGAAAGAGCAGCGCAAGGTCGATGAGTTCATCACCTTCGCGATGTGCGCCGCGCGCCAGGCGCTGGACGACGCAGGCTGGAAGCCGGCCGATTACGATTCACAAGTGCGCAGCGGCGTGATGATCGGGTCGGGCATCGGCGGCATCGAAGGCATTGCCGAGACCGCGATCGTGCTCAAGGAGCGCGGCCCGCGCCGGGTGTCGCCGTTCTTCATTCCCGGCCGGCTGATCAATCTCGCCAGCGGCTATGTCTCGATCGCTTTCGGCTTGAAAGGCCCCAACCACGCCGTGGTCACCGCATGCTCGACCGGCGCGCATGCGATCGGCGACGCCGGCCGCCTGATCGCTCTCGGGGACGCGGAAGTGATGGTCGCCGGCGGCACCGAATCGCCGATCAACCGGCTCTCGATGGCGGGTTTCGCCGCATGCCGCGCGCTCTCGACCTCGTTCAACGACGATCCGACGCGCGCGTCACGCCCCTATGACCGCGACCGCGACGGGTTCGTGATCGCCGAGGGTTCCGGCATCGTCGTGCTCGAAGAACTGGAGCATGCCCGACGCCGCGGCGCGAAAATCTATGCCGAGTTGATCGGCTATGGCCTCTCGGGCGACGCCCATCACATCACCGCGCCGGCCGAAGACGGCGACGGCGCCCAGCGTTGCATGGCGGCGGCGATCAAGCGCGCGGCGATCTCTCCCGCCGAAATCGACTATATCAATGCCCACGGCACCTCCACGCCGCTCGGTGACGAGATCGAGCTCGGCGCGGTGCAAAGGATCGTCGGGAATGCCGCCGGCCGGCTGTCGATGTCGTCGACCAAATCCGCGATCGGACATCTCCTCGGCGCAGCGGGCGCGGTCGAAGCGATTTTCTCGGTTCTCGCCATCCGCGATAACGTCGCGCCGCCTACAATCAATCTCGATAATCCCTCCGTCGAAACTCCGATCGATCTCGTCCCGCACAAAGCGAAGAAGCGCGAAATCAATGTCGTGCTGACCAATTCCTTCGGCTTCGGCGGAACCAACGCGTCGCTGGTATTCCGCCGGCTTCAGTGAAGGACGCTGGCCGGTGGAAGCCCGCGGGGCTGCGGCGTTGCACGGGTAACGGCGATGGCGGTCGGGGACCAGTAAAACCGCCATAATTTTCAACGGTATTGAACCGGCGCTGGGTGTACACGCATGAATTCGCGCGATTTCGGCTTCGCCCGATTCTGGTGTACCCTCCGGCAAAACCGTTAGGTTGACCCCGTGCGGGTCAGACGATGCGCGGGGGCTCGCACTGAGGGCCGGCCCGCCCGGGAGCCGGTTTTCATGACGTTTTTCCAAGGATCGCGCGGCGGACAGCCAACGCCTCCGGCCGAACAGAACAGGGTTGGTCCACGCAGCCCGCGCACCGCGCTCGCGCCGGAGCGCGTGCCGGCGCCGAAGCGGCGCTCGCAGCGCGCGCGTCATCCGATCGTCATGATCGGCAACGCAATCCTCACCTTCATCGTTTTGATCGCGATCGCCGTCGGCGCGGCGATCATGATCGGCAAGCAACGGCTGGAGGCGCCGGGGCCGCTCGGCGAAGACAAGCTCGTCAACATTCCGCGCGGGGCCGGCGTCCGCGATATCGCCGATCTCCTGGTCAAGGAGGGCGTAATCGACCAGCCGTGGACTTTCGTCGGAGCGGTGGTGGTGCGCAAGGCGCGCGACGATCTCAAGTCCGGCGAATACATGTTCCCCAAGCATGCGACCCTGGGCGACGTGATCGCGACACTGCTCGACGGCAAGGTCGTCCAGCATGCGCTCACGGTTCCGGAAGGGCTCACGTCCGAGCAAGTCGTGCACCGCTTGCTCGAGGCCGACATGCTGTCCGGCAATATCCGCGAAATCCCGCGCGAAGGCTCGCTTCTGCCGGAGACTTACAAGGTGGTGCGCGGGACGGCGCGCGAGCAGGTGATCCAGCGTATGCACCAGGCGCAACGCCGGGTCGTACAGGAGGTCTGGGAGCGGCGGATGGCCGATCTGCCGTTGCGCACGCCGGATCAGCTCGTGGCGCTTGCCTCGATCATCGAGAAGGAAACTGGCCGGCCGGAGGAGCGGACGCGAGTCGCCGCGGTGTTCGTCAATCGGCTCAAGCAGCGCATGCGGCTGCAGTCGGATCCGACTATCATCTACGGACTGGTAGGCGGAAAAGGAACGCTTGGACGCCCCATTCTCAAGAGCGAGATCGAGCAGCCCACGCCCTACAACACCTATGTCATCGATGGCCTGCCGCCAGGCCCGATCGCCAATCCCGGCCGCGCCGCGCTTGAAGCCGCCGCAAGTCCCGCGCGCACCAAGGAGCTCTACTTCGTCGCCGACGGCGCCGGCGGTCATCTGTTCGCAGAAACGCTCGATCAGCATCAACGTAACGTCGCGAAGCTACGGTCGATCGAACGCTCCCAGCGCGAGAACGACGCCGACGCCGACGCGCCGCCGGAGACGGCCGCCACGCCGTCGACGCCGCGCTCCGCGCCGGCTCCCCGCAGGCGTTCTTCGGAGCAAAGCGGCGGCCGATCGACGCGATGAGCGCCGATGCCTCATTGCGATCGAGCAGCTTGAGCGCTCCGATGGCGTTGTCCAGCATGACCGGCTTTGCCCGCAGCCACGGCGCGAGCGGACAATACGCGTTCGTCTGGGAGATCAAGTCGGTGAACGCCAAGGGCCTCGACTTGCGGCTGCGCCTACCGCCGGGCTGGGACGCGATCGAGCAGCCCGCACGCGCCAAAGCGGTTGAGTTGCTCGCGCGCGGGACCGTCTATGCCACGCTGGCGATCGAACGGCCGGCGGTGCAGCCGATCGTCCGCATCAATGACCAAGTGCTGGCCGCCGTCCTTGCGACGCTCGAGGGGCTTTCCACCCGCATCCAGGCCGAGGCGCCGCGCCTCGACGGCATCCTCGCCATCAAAGGCGTGGTGGAGGTGATCGAGGCCGACGAAAGCGAGGAGGACCGCGCGGCGGCGGAAGCGGCGGTGGTCGGCGGCTTCGCTGCGGCGCTCGCCGAACTTGCGGCCATGCGCCGGCACGAAGGCGAGGCGCTCGGCCGCGTGCTTGCCCAGCGTCTCGCCGAGATCGCGGCGCTGGCGGAGCGCGCCGAAACGGCGCCGGGCCGCAAACCGGACGCGGTCAGGGAACGGCTCGCCCGCCAGGTGGCGCTGCTGCTCGAAGCGTCGGACCGTTTCGACGCCGACCGCTTGCACCAGGAAGCGATCTTGATCGCCGCAAAGGCGGATGTGCGCGAGGAGCTCGATCGGCTGCACGCGCATGTCGCGCAGGCCAACCAGCTCGTCGAGAAGGGCGGAGCAATCGGGCGCCGACTCGATTTCCTCGCCCAAGAACTCAATCGCGAAGCAAATACTCTGTGCGCGAAGGCAAACGATATCGAACTCAGCAAGATCGGATTGGAGCTGAAAAGCGCCGTCGAGCAGTTCCGCGAGCAGGTGCAGAATTTGGAGTAGGGGGCATGAGCGTTCAGGGGGCGCGCACGAAGGACGAGGCCATCATCCGGCGCGGCATCCTGTTCGTCGTCTCCTCGCCTTCGGGCGCTGGCAAGACGACGCTGACGCGCACGCTGATCGAGCAAGAGACCAATCTCAATCTCTCCGTCTCGGTGACGACGCGCCCGCGACGGCCGAGCGAGATCGACGGGGTGCATTACCGGTTCATCTCGATGCGCCATTTCGAGGCCATGCGCGCGGCGGATGAACTTTTGGAATGGGCGGAAGTTCACGGCAATTTCTACGGCACGCCGCGCGAGCCGGTGGAGCAGGCGCTCGCGGCCGGCCGGGACGTCCTGTTCGACATCGATTGGCAGGGAACGCAGCAAATCTGCCAGAAGATGCGCAGCGATTTAGTGAGCGTTTTTGTGCTGCCGCCGTCGGCCGCCGAACTGAAGGCGCGGCTTGAGCGACGGGCCGAAGATTCGGGCGAGATCATCGCGCGACGGCTGCGCAACGCCGCCGAGGAAATTCCCCACTGGACGGAATATGATTACGTGCTGATCAACTGCGATCTCGACGAGAGCTTCGCCCGATTGCGCGCGATCCTCACCGCTGAACGCCTCAAGCGCATCCTTCGGTCGGACCTCGAGACGCGCGTCGCTAAGCTGCTCGCCGACCTGAAACAGGTCGCCCATTGACGTCGTTCCGTTGTGAGCGGCGCGGGCGGTCTCAAGCGGGCGTCGCCCGCAGCCGGACCAGAACATTGGCGAGCGCGACGAAGCCATCGACCGGAACGTCTTCGGCGCGCGCCGTCGGGTCGATACTGGCGGCGGCAAGCAATGCGAACGGGTCGCAGCCGAGCGCTTTCAGGCTTTGGCGCAACATCTTGCGGCGCTGGCCGAAGGCGGCCGCGGTCACTTGTTCGAGCGCGCCGCGAACACAGGCTGCCGGCGCTGGCCGCGGCGTGAGCTTGACGAGCGAGGAGGTCACCTTGGGCGACGGCACGAAGGCTTGCGGCGCAATGTCGAACAGAATGCGCGGCTCGGCGCGCCATTGCGCCAGCACGGCAAGCCGGCCGTAGCTTTTCGTGCCCGGGGCGGCGACGATGCGCTCGGCGACCTCGCGCTGGAACATCAGCACAAGCATGTCGTACCAAGGCGGCCACGGCTCGGCCGAAAGCCAGCCGACGAGCAGCGCGGTCGCAATGTTGTAGGGCAGGTTGGCGACGATGCGCGCGGGTCTTGCGCCCTCGACCAGCGCCGCAAGATCGAGGGCGAGCGCATCGCCTTCAATGATCGTGAGGCGTTGGGGATAGCGGGCGGCGATTTCAGCGAGCGCGGCGATGGCGCGCGCGTCGCGCTCGACGGCGATCACGCGCTTCGCTCCCTCCGCGAGCAGCGCGCGGGTCAATCCGCCTGGCCCCGGACCGATCTCGACAACGATTACGCCGCCGAGCGGACCCGCCGCGCGCGCAATGCGCGCCGTGAGATTGAGATCGAGGAGAAAGTTCTGTCCGAGGGATTTTCGTGCGGCGAGGCCGTGCCGGCGGATCACTTCGCGCAGCGGCGGGAGGTCGTCGATCGCGCTCATCCCATGCGCCGCGGATCGCCGTTCCGTGCCGCGCGGTTCATTCTGCCGCTGCTATGGCCGGCTGTTCGTCGGCGAGGCGCGTCGCGAGCTTGAGGGCCGCGACAAGACTCGAGGGATCGGCGCGGCCGCTCCCCGCCAGGTCGAACGCGGTGCCATGGTCCGGCGAGGTGCGCACGAAGGGGAGCCCGAGCGTCACGTTCACGGCATGATCGAACGCGAGGGTCTTGGCCGGGATCAGCGCCTGGTCGTGATACATGCACAGGGCGGCGTCATAGGTTGCGCGTATTCCAGCGTGGAACAGCGTGTCCGCCGGGAGCGGTCCGCACACGGCGATGCCTTCGGCGGCGAGCGCGGCGACCGCCGGCGCGATGATGTCGCGCTCCTCGGTGCCGATGGTGCCATGTTCCCCGGCATGCGGATTGAGTCCGGCAACCACGAGCCGCGGGCGCGCAATGCCGAAGCGCCGCGCGAGATCGCGGGCGACGATGCGTCCGGTCGCAATGATGAGATCGCCGGTGATCTGTTTCGGAACGGACGCGAGCGGCACGTGAATCGTCACCGGAACGACGGCAAGCTCGGGCGACCAGATCATCATTACCGGCATGGTGGTGCGGCCGGTCGCACGCGCGGCGAGGTTCGCAAGGTATTCCGTATGCCCGGGTTTATCGAAGCCCGCTTGGTAGAGCACGCTCTTGGCGATGGGATTAGTGACGACCGCCGCGGCGTCGCCCGCGAGCACCGCCTCTACGGCCCGGTCGATTGCGGCGATTGCGGCCGGCGCGCTCGACGCATCTGGGGAGCCGGGCTGCGCGGTGATGGCTAACCCGAGATCAACCACGGGCAGGGCGGTGGAGAAGGCTCGGCCGGCCTGCGGCGGCGTGACGACGGCGATGGAAACGTCGAGTCCCAGCGCATGCGCACGGCGGGCAAGGAAAGCAGGGTCGGCAAGGAGGTAGAACGGCGGCAGATCAAACTCCGCCCGGCGCACCCATGCCGCCAACGCTATGTCCGGTCCGATCCCCGCCGGCTCTCCGACCGTGAGGGCAAGCGGCGTTCTCATTTCATTTCGATCAACGCCTGGCGGCGCAGCTCGCTGAGATAGCGCTTCGACTTGGCTTCGAATTGCTTGCTGAACATTTCGCTGCGCGTCTTGCGCATGGCGGGCGTATCGACTTTGGTTTCCCGCTTGTCGCAAACTGCAAACACCTGAATGCCTCTGTCCGTCGTCTCCGGATTGGTCAGGCGCCCGACGCCGGTACGTTCGAGTATCTCCTGCAATGCGGGAGGGAGGTCGGCGGAGTTGCGTGTCACTGGGTCGAGCACGAGCACGTCAGGAAGCGCCCGCGCAAAGCGCAAGCCCTGCTCGCAATCCTCGATGCGGTTGCGCATCGCCTCAGCCTCGCGCTGCCGCGCCGCTATGGCCGACTGCGACGCGCCCTTCGGAAGGATGAACAGGATCGGCCGCAGGACATAGTCATATGCGACCGTCTTGGCGGCTACGTCATCGCCCTTGTCGTCCTTCTTGTTTTCGATCGCCGCGAGGATGTCCTTCTCGCGGAACTGAAAGCTCGATTGGAATTTGCCGCGCACGATCTGTTGCCAGACGATATCGGCGCGGATGCGGGCCTTGAGCGTTCCGGGATCGACTCCGCCCTTCTCGAGGGTTTGGGCGAGCTGCTCTGCCGAAAGATTCATGCGCTTGGCCATCTCGGCGAAAGACGCATCGACGTCTTTGTCGGTGATTTCGAGTTTGTAGCGGTGGCCGGTTTGCACCTTGATCTTTTCGTCAATCAGCTCGTCGATCACCTCCCGGCGCGCCGACGCCTTGCGAGACACCAGCTGATGAAACTTGGCGCGCTGGTCGACGTCATAGGAGGTGATCGGATCCCCATTCACCATCACGACAACCCCCTGGGCGGCCGCCGGTCGGGACAAGTCCCCCGAAAGCGCGCTCAGCGCTAGAATCGCGCCAAGGCAGCACGCCGCGGACGTCAGACGGAAGCAGGCTCGGGGCATGTTCATGAGGCGATAATAGACCTTGAAGCGTTTCATCAGTGGCGCCGGCATTGAAGCTTCCATTGCGACCTGGATGATGCCCTTCCGCAACCTTCACCGGAAGCAGAGCTTGCCGTCAAGCTCGGACCAGAGATGGGCCCGCGACGCCAAAATAACCATCGTATCGCCAGCGGCGGGGGTCACGGCCGGGCAGGGGCCGAAACCTAGGCATAGAAATAGGCAAAATTATTGAGCGGTCGCCAGGGGAAGAGTGCCGCCTCCAAGTCCCGATGACGTCGTGCTGCCCAGAGTCCGTAAGCCGAGCTGCAGCATCACCGTGTGGTTCGATTTCGGAATGCTGGTGCTATAGGTATAGTCGGTGATGTAGTTCAGCCCAAACAGGAAGCAATCGTCGATATAGCCGATGCCGGCCAGCGTCTGGCTCAGGTTGTTGTGGGCGATGTCGTACCGAGCCGCGCCGGAGAAGACCCAATTGGCGTCGAGCTTGACTGAACCCGAAGACAACAGCCCTTCGCGTCGGTCGAGGAAGCCAAGCTCGGGTTGTGGCGCATAGTTGCCGTATAGGAGCGAGACGTTCCAGCGATCGACATTGGCGCGTCCTTCGACTTCGAAGCGCTGGAGCGAGAAGTCCTGCTCGGCGAAGCGGTAGCGCGACATCATCGAGAAGATTTTGTTCGGCGCATAAGTGAAGCGCGCCACATAGTCGGAGACGTTCGTGTCCAGCCCGCTGCCGAGGCCGGTATTGGTCGTGTCCGCAACCGCGAAGGAGTTGATGCCGAACAGGTGATAGGATTGGCCGAATAACGCATTGATCGTGCCGCCGCCGTTGATTTGCGCGGTGTATTGCACGCCGGCGTTGGCGCGGCCGCCGCCCTCGACGCGGTCCCAGCCGGAGAACTTGTCGACTTTGAAAAGATTGCTGTCGTCGAATACGAGGCTCTGCGCATCCTCGTTGGGGAGCCGGCCGATATTCGATTCGTTGGGGCGAGCGATGACCTGCGCGATCGGTTCGATCGTCTGAGTTCCCCAGCTATGGACGGAAATGAACGGATATCGGTAATCGAGGCCGGCGGTCGCCATGTATCGCGTCAGACTGTTGTCGCCGGTCTCGATGAAGTTCGAGACGCCGGGATCGGAATCGACGGCGAGTTGTGCGGCGTCGCCGCGTACGGCGAGGAACGGCGTGAACACCTGGCCGAACGGATCGATGTATTTAGTCCGCCAGTGGGTTTCCGCCGACAGGCGGGAATAGACGCCGGGAACGCCGCGCAGCAGGCAATTGGCGTTGGTCTTGACCGCCGTATCGGCGGTCGCCGTGCTGCAGTAGCCGTAGGTCACGGCGGCCTGACTGATCGGATCGAAACTCGGATTTTGGCGCGACAGGCTGGTTAGATTCGCGCTGTAGCCCAACTCTCCGCCGAATATGGCTTGGTTAAACGTATATTGGTAATCCATCACCGGGTGAATGTCCGGGAGAACCGTTTGTTGGTCGCTCGAGGTAAACCCGGTGAAGTGCATGGCGCGCACGTCAAAATAGCTGCGGTCTCCGCGCCCGGCGAGGAAGAGCTGAGATACGCCCACGTCGTTAATTCCGATAAGGTTGACCAGTTCGGTGGAGCGCGACTGCAGCGTACGTATCTTGTAGTCGGAAAAGAAGGTCGGATCGGATACGAGCACGCCGTCCCATCCCCAGGCCCAGCGCGGCGACAGATTGAACCGCCCACTCGTCTCGACGCTGCCACGGAAGTCCTTGAAAGCGCTCGTGTTGGCGAATTCCTCCTTGTTCGGTTGATAAAGACCGGCCGCGCGGATTGTGTAGGAGCCGGTTTCGAGCCGCTGCCGAAATTCACCTTGCAGCAGCGGAGTTGTGTTGCCGTCGGTGTTATTCGTTGACGATGACAAGAGACGACCGATTGGACCCTGATTCGACATGATCCGCGGCGAAAAGGTAAAGTCATAACTTGGCGCAAGCGCGAAGTAATAGGGTGTTTCGATCCCGACGCCGTAAATGGAGTTCGTAGTGACCAGCGGCATCAGGAAGCCTGACTTCCGCTTTACGGTGGGATCGGGCGCCGCCAGATAGGGCGAATAGGCGAGGGGCACGCCAAAGAACTCGATGCGCGCGTCCTCGAAATAAATCATCTTCTCGGACTGATCGTGGATGATCCGGGCCGCCTTGACCTGCCACAGAGGCGGCTTGCGGGGATCTTCTCGGCACGGTTGGCAGGCGGTGTAGACGCCGCTTTCGAGGACGGTGAAATTGCCTTCGGTACGCCGCCCGCGCGCCGCGGCGAAACGGGTTTGATCGACCGTCTCGAGCCGCAGCGAGTCGATGAAGCCGTTACGGAGGTCGTCGCTTAGGTCGATCAGCTCGCCATAAGTGATCACGCCGTCGGCGCCGGTCAACCGCACATTGCCTTCGGCGTGGAGATGCTTCGTTCGCTGGTCGTAGATGATCTTGTCGGCCTGGACCGTCGATCCCTTGTAGTAGATCTGCACGTTTCCGACCGCCAACACCCGCTCGTTGGGATAGTCGTATTGGATTTCGGTGGCCTGCACGAGCATCGGCGCATCGCCGGTTTCCGGCTCGCGCGGCGGCGGGGTTGGCCTGACCTGGCCTTGGAAGGTGAGGTATTGCGATTGCGCCCGGTCCGTGCCGGCAAGCGTCGCCGCGGCCGCAAGGGCAAGAATTATCGCAAGGCCGGCGGGTCGCCACCGCCGACGCCGAACAGAGGGGAGGGCGACGAGCGCGGTCACGATCAGCCGTCCTCCTGATAGAGCAGCGGAAGAAGGCCGGTGAGCGTTCCGATCACCACCGGCAGCCACGCCGCCGCGATCGGATGTAGGAGATCCGCCTTGCTCAGGTCATCAGTGATCTTCGAGAGGACGTAAAGCACGAAGCCCGTGGCGACGCCGCACAGCACCATGTTTTGCACTCCGCCGAAGCGGAAGAAGCGCAAGCTGAAGGCCGCCGCCACCAGCACCATCGTGACGAGCAAAGCGGGCCGCGACAAAAGTTTCTGGTACTGGAGCTTGTAGCCGGCCGCGGCGAGCCCGGCGCGATCGGCCTTCTCGATGAAGAATGGCAGATCCCAGAACGATACGGTGTCGGGCGTGGCGAAGCTCTCGCGGACCTGCTCAACCGTGAGATTGGTCGCGAGCAGATATTCCGGCGAAACAGCCGGTGGTTCATTCAACGTGTATCGCCGCACGTCGAGCAGGCGCCAATATCCGCCGACCAGGGTCGCGGTTTTCGCTTCGATGCGCTCGCGGAAATGGTTGTCGTGGTCGTAGATGAGCACGGTGACGCCGCCCAGTCTCACGCCCTGGTCGCTGCTGGTCGCGGCGTTGATGATCGCCTGGCCGGACGCGTTCTTCTGGCTCACCCAGATGCCGGTTCCCGTGCTTTGCAGGCTGGTCTGTTGCGAGCCGCCGATATGTTTGACCTCGAGGCGCTTCGACTGTTCCTTGAGGTACGCGGCGACGGGATTGTAGACCGTGGTCGCAAGCGCGCCGAAGACAAAGGCGACGAAGAGAGCCGGCGTGATGAACTGCCAAGCCGACAGGCCGGCCGCGCGTGCGATCACCAGCTCCAGGCGGCGCGAGAGATTCAGATAGCACATCATCGCGCCGACGAGCACCGCGAACGGCATCAGTATTTCCATGAGCTGGGGAATGCGAGTCAGCGAAATCGCCAAGTTGATGAGCGCCGAGGCGTTCTTATCGTCGCCGGTGCGGCGCACCAGCTCGATATAATCGATCAGCGCGACGAGGCAGAAGCCGCCAATGAAAATGGCGAGCAACGCGCTCAAGAAGCGCCAACCGAAGTAGCGAGCTAGTCGTCCCGCGATCATCAGCCCACGCTCTCACCCGCCACGCCGCGCACGGCGCCGCTCATGGCGGCTGCGCCGGCCGCGCAGTAGCAAATCGCCGCAAAAAATGAATCGCACGGAACCCACCGGCCCCATGCTTGGCTAGCCAGACATTCTCCGACGAATCCGGCCATTTCACGCGCCCCCCGCGCGCTATCATACACGCCGACTTGCTTCCGCGCTCTTACCTACCCTGGTCTCCTCGTCGGTTCCCCCTTCGCGTGCCGCTGCCGAGGTCCGGCTTGGCGGGTTTCTCATCTGATCTCAAAGCGTAATTGTTTGATCTGTCCACAAAATGGCCGCCGGAAGGCGTGTATCCCCCATAGGCCCCACAGGGTTAACGCAGTATGACCAGACTGGCTCGCTAATGCTATGACAAGGTTGCAAATACGGGTCACTACCGAGTCGCCGCTTTTGGTGGCGCTGTGTCTAGCAGGCCACAGACCGAGTGAGGATTAAGAATGCCAGATAGTCTTCGGGTCAAATTTGCTCCCATCGCGGCACCGCGCACGGGTGTTCTGGTAGTGTTCTGTGACGATGGGTTGCGGGTGGGCTCGGCTACACGTGCTGTTCTGGGGGGCGCCGCAGCGCTGCTTGCACGCGCCGCCGGCGCCGAGGGGTTCAAGGGCAAGCTCGGTTCCGCCCTTGATATTGCCGCGCCTGCGGGCCTCAAGGCTGACCGACTCGTGGTTGTGGGACTCGGCAAGCCGAAGGACCTAAAGCCCTTCGATTCGCTCAAGCTCGGCGGGGCGGGACTAGGCAAAGCCCCCCCTGCGGCGCGTGAAGTTACGATGATCGCCGAATACCCGTCTGGAGCGATGGATCCCGAGGTTGTCGCCGACCTCGCGCTCGGGGCGCGCCTGCGCGCCTATCGCTTCGACCGCTACAAGACCAAGCGCAAGGAGGAAGAGGAACGCCCGGACGCGGTGACGCTTACTCTCGGGGCCGCCGATCCGGCGGCGGCGCGGCGCGCCTTTGTCGATCGCGCGGCGGTTGCCGACGGGGTCGTGTTCGCGCGCGATCTCGTCAATGAACCGCCAAACGTGTTGTTTCCCGACTCCTTCGCCCGCCGGGCGCTCGCGCTTCGCCGCACCGGCGTCGCGGTCGAGGTGCTCGAGCCGCGCAAATTGCGCCGGCTCGGCATGGGCGCGCTGCTCGCCGTCGGCCAGGGCTCCGCGCATGAGAGCCGGGTGGTGGTCATGCGCTGGAATGGCGGCCGAAAGGGCGACAAGTCGCTCGCCTTCATCGGCAAGGGCGTGTGCTTCGACACCGGCGGCATTTCGATCAAGCCGGCGCAGAACATGGAGGACATGAAAGGCGATATGGCGGGCGCGGCCTGCGTCGTCGGGCTGATGCATGCGCTCGCCGCGCGCGACGCCAAGGTCAACGCCGTCGGCGTGATCGGGCTTGTTGAGAACATGCCGGACGGCAAGGCGCAGCGACCCGGCGACATCGTGACGACGATGTCCGGCCAGACTATCGAGGTGATCAACACCGACGCGGAGGGCCGGCTCGTGCTCGCCGACGTGCTTCATTACACGGCCAATCGGTTCAAGCCGCGGCTGATGATCGATCTGGCGACGCTGACGGGGGCGATCATGGTGGCGCTCGGGCAGGAGATCGCGGGCCTGTTCACCAATGACGACAAGCTTGCCGAACAGCTCGCCAAGGCAGGGGAGGCGACGGGCGAGCGGGTCTGGCGCATGCCGCTGGGGCCGGAATACGACAAGCTGATCGATTCGAAATTCGCCGACATGAAGAACACTGGCGGCCGCCATGGCGGGGCGATCACTGCGGCGCAACTGCTCCAGCGGTTCGTCGGCAAGACGCCGTGGGCGCACCTCGACATCGCCGGCACCGCCATGGGCTCGCCGCAGACCGACATCAACAAGAGCTGGAGCTCGGGCTGGGGCGTTCGCCTGCTCGATCGCTTCGTGGCGGATTACTACGAGAGGTAGAGGATGAAGCGATTCTCAGTGGTGATCTCGCGGCTATGAGAGCCAATGCATGACCGAGCTTCTGTTCTATCATCTCGAACGCCGGTCGCTGGAGGCGGTGCTGCCGCAGCTCCTGGAGAAATCGCTTGCCCGCGGCTGGCGCGTCGTCGTGCAATCTTCCTCGGAGGAGCGCGTCGAAGCACTCGACGCGCACCTGTGGACTTATCGCGACGACAGTTTCCTGCCCCACGGCACGTTTCGTGAGAGCCTGGCCGCCGATCAGCCGATCCTGCTCACCGTCCATGACGACAACCCAAACCTGGCATCGGTGCGTTTCCTGATCGATCGCGCCCAGCCGCCCGCGGATGCGAGGTCCTATGAACGCATCGTCGTTCTGTTCGACGGCGAGGACGAGGAGGCGCGCGCCGAGGCGCGCGAGCTGTGGCGAACGAAAAAGGCTGAGGGTTTCGAGGTGACCTACTGGCAATGCGATGAATACGGACGCTGGCAGCAGCGCGGCTAGCCGGCCCCTTGGCTGCCCGTCACCGATGGGTCGCCATGATGGTGTCGAAAAATTAGTATGGTTGGAATATAGTTATTCCTGTTGAACACCTGCGCGAGGATGGGACGGGGCCCAAACATGCGAGGATCTAATCCAGGATTCCATCAAGTGCTGATCTTGGCTGTCGTGGCGAGCGCCGTGGCTACCGGCGCCTGCTCCAACATGCCGGGCTGGGCCGATGTGAAGCTGCCGTCGGCCAGCACGTTTCTGCCGACAACTTCAAACTCTTTCAATCAGGCCGCGATCAACTCGTCGAAGCCGGTACGCGCGACCGACCTCGTGGACGCGCAGGGTCTTTGCGCCGGCGGCGCAACGGCAAGCGCGGGCGAGCCAGGAACGAACTTGAACACGGTCGCGCTCGATATGACGGAATGCCAGGTGGTGCAGGCGCTGGGCGTCCCGCAGGCGACCGATATTACCAAAAATGCGCGCGGCGAGCGGACCGTGACCCTGACCTATCTCGGGACCGAGCGGGCCGGCCTCTATCGCTTCGTCCGTGGTCGGCTGGTGTCGATCGAGCGCGCACCGGGCGCCGAGCCCGAGCGCCCGGCCAACAACCGCAATCGAAGAAGCAGCAGCCGGCCTGACTCAGCGCCCGCCACTGGCCTTTTGCCGGCAATCCCGTCTTAACGGCGCGAGGCGGGCGGCGATCTAGGCCGCAAGCCCGGCGAATTGGCCTGCGCGGCGCGGGCAAACCTCCCGCGAGAGCGACACAATTGCGTGCGAAGGAGGCGTTCCGACCCTGTCCGGAACGCCGGACGACCCACAATTGAATAGATCATGACCCCCAACCCCCACAATTCCACTTCGCCCCTGCGCCGGCTCATCCACGCGCTGGCGGTCGCAGCAACGTGCGCGCTCGCACTCGGCGTCGCCGCGCCGGCCTTCCCGCAGACGCAGCGCCAAATGCAACCGGCGAGCGAAGCGCGGCGGCCGAATGCTCCCGCATCCGACGCCGACCGCGCGCGCGCTTCCGCCGACGAGACCAAGCCCGCCACGGCTGCGACCGAGACCAACCGCGCGAGCCCGTCGGCGGAGACCGGGCAGCAGTCGGCCGGGCGCGATCACGCCGCGCAGGAGGCAACGCGCAAACTTCCGGCCGATGCAATCACCGATCACACGCTCGCTCTTCCCGGACGCACGTTGCGCTTTAAGGCGACCGCCGGATCGATCCCGCTATTCGACGGGGATGGCGGCAAGCTCCAGGCTGAGATCGCCTATGTCGCCTTTGTCTCGGGTGACCCGGCCGCCGGTCGCCCGGTGACCTTCGTTTTCAACGGCGGGCCCGGCGCAGCCTCGGCCTATCTCAATATCGGCGCGCTCGGTCCCTGGCGGCTGCCCTTCGACCGCAT
>JBAPYK010000429.1:0-6641 GCA_049284695.1 Rhodoplanes sp.
ACTTGGTGCTCACCGCCGCACACTGCGTGCTGCCCGGCGCGGACTATAAGCTCGTCAGATACGATCAGGGGCGGCCCGTCCTTCTCGACGCCGCTCAAATCGCACGCCATCCGAATTTCGACCTCAAGGCGCTGCTCGGTCACCGGGCCACTGCCGACGTGGCGCTGATGAAGCTCGCCGCACCGCTGCCGGCGGAGTTCGCCCCGGCCGCATTGGCGCAGCCGGGGCGCCCCAGCGCCGTCGGCGATGCGTTCATGGTCGCGGGCTACGGCGTTGCGGTGCGCGGCGACGGCAAGACCGGCGGCACCATTCGCACGGCGAAGCTGGTCGCCACCGGGAAGCCGGGCTCCCTGCAACTGCGGCTCGTCGACCCGGTTACGAAAGGCGAACGGGCCGGCCTTGGCGCGTGCACCGGGGATTCCGGCGCACCGGTGTTCGCGGCCGCCGGCGGTACGCTTACCGTCGTCGGCGTGGTCAGCTGGTCGACCGGACCGCGCCTCACCGCCGGGTGCGGCGGGCTGACCGGGGTCACCCCGCTCGCGCGCTACCGCGACTGGGTCCTGGAGGCGGCGCGGCGGATGGAATCGCCGGTGGGGCCGTGAGAGGCGTGTCGGCCGTCGTCATGCAGAGGAGCGACAATATCCTCGGCGTCCTCAAAAGCCCGACGACGGAGGGCAGCGCGACTTTTGATCTACGTCCTGGCGCAGAGACGGGAATGGAGGTGTTTCGCGTTCGAATAGCTTGATGGTTTTCAAGGTATCGTGACCTATCCGATGATGCCCGGTCAGTTTGCGACTGCGGGGCAAGACTGCAGCGAGTTAGCATACCCTGCATTTCGTTTTGGAGGTCCGGTCGTTTAATCTTTAGACAACCCCGGAGTCAGGAGCGCGCGCGATGAGCACCGTGGTGGCTGACCGTCCAGCTGCAGCAAATGCAGCGGCCAAAGAATCCGGCGCTGATCTGGAAAAAATTCCGGTCGCTCAAGTCTTCTCCCAACTCGATGTTGACCCGGGTCTTGGGCTCACCAGCACCGAGGCGAAGAAGCGTCTCGATCAACATGGCCCGAATGCCCTCGTCGAGAAGGAGCAGAGCCTTCTCTCCAAGGTTCTCGGGTATTTCATGGGGCCGATCGCCTACATGATCGAGGCAGCGGCCATCGTCTCGGCGATCCTGGGCCATTGGCAAGACTTCATCATCATTGCCGCGCTCCTGGTTTTCAACTGCGCCCTCGATTTGTGGCAGGACCTGAAGGCGGCGAACGCGCTGGCGGCCCTGAAAAAGGGACTGGCGCCCGAAGCCACGGCGCTGCGCGACGGCAAATGGGGCGTCGTCGATGCCGCAACCCTGGTGCCGGGCGATATCGTCAAAATCCGCCTGGGCGTCATCGTTCCGGCCGACCTGCGCATGGTGTCGGGCGACTATGCCTCGATCGACCAGGCGGCGTTGACCGGCGAGTCGCTCCCTGTCGCCAAGAAAGTCGGCGACGAGGCCTATTCCGGAAGCGTCGTCAAGCAGGGCGAGATGGAAGGGGTCGTCATCGCGACCGGCTCCGACACCTTTTTCGGCCGCACGGCAAAGCTCGTGGCCGGCGCCGGCGCGGTGAGCCATGCGCAGAAGGCGATGTTCCAGATCGGCAACTTCCTCATCGTCGTCGCCGTCGTGCTGGCGGCGATCATGGTGACGTTCCGTGTCTACCATGACATCGTCATCGCCAACACGTGGGGGCTGAGCGACGCGCTTGGCATCCTGCAGTTCGTGCTGATCCTTCTCGTCGCGTCGATCCCGGTGGCGATGCCGGCGGTATTTTCGATCACGATGGCGCTCGGCGCGCTCGCCTTATCGAAGCAGAAAGCGATCGTCTCGCGGTTGGAGGCGATTGAGGAGATGGCGGGCGTCGATATCCTGTGTACCGATAAGACGGGCACGCTGACGAAGAACCAGCTCAAGCTCGGCGACCCGATCCTTCTCGCCGCAAAGAATCCGCAGGACGTGATCCTTGCCGCCGCGCTCGCCTCCAAGATCGAAGACCGCGACGCAATCGACACTGCGGTGATCGAAGCGCTCAAGGATCAATCTGGCCTCGCATCGTACAAGCAGAGCAAGTTTGTGCCCTTCGATCCGGTCACCAAGCGCACGGCCGCGACGGTAACCGGCGCGCGGGGCAAGACCATCGTCGTGTCCAAGGGTGCGCCGGAGGCGATTGTCGAGCTCATTAAGCCGGCGAAGGACGTCGCGGATGGGGTGAAGAAGACGGTCGACGATCTCGCCGACAGAGGCTATCGGGCGCTCGCGGTCGCCCGTTCCGAGGATAATGGCGCGACCTGGGCGCTGCTCGGCATTCTGCCGATGTTCGACCCGCCGCGCGACGATTCCAAGCAGACGATCGATCTGGTCACCGCCAAGGGCGTGCGGGTGAAAATGATCACCGGCGATGATACGGCGATCGCCCGCGAAACGGCGCGCCAGCTCGGCATGGGAACGCATATCATTGCGGCTGCGGACGCGTTCCCGCAGGGTATGGATCCCAACAATGTGCCGCCGCAGATCGTCGATGCGATCGAACGGGCGGACGGCTTCGCGCGGGTGTTCCCCGAGCACAAATACGCCATTGTCAAGGCGCTGCAGTCGCGCGGCCACCTGGTCGCCATGACGGGCGACGGCGTCAACGACGCGCCGGCGCTGAAGCAGGCCGACTGTGGCACCGCGGTCTCTGGCGCAACCGACGCAGCGCGGGGAGCCGCGGCATTGATCCTCACCGCGCCGGGGCTGTCGGTCATCAACAACGCCATCGACGAGGCGCGGCGGATCTTCGGCCGCATCACCAGCTACACGATTTACCGCGTCGCGTTGACCATGGACATCATGTTCCTGGTGGTATTGTCGACCATCTTCCTCGGCTTCCAGCCGTTGACCGCAATCATGATCGTCATCATGTCGCTTTTGGACGATATCCCGATCATGACGATCGCTTATGACAATACGCCGGTCAGCAAACGGCCGATCCGGTGGAAGATGCCGCGAATGTTGAGCATATCCGCGGTGCTCGGGTTCTTTGCAGTCGTCCAGTCCTTCGCACTACTTTCGATCGGTATCAAAGCGTTGTCCGACCCATCCTTGCGATGGTTCGATCTTGCCGACCGCAGCCAATTGCAGACGGTGATGTTTCTGCAACTGGTCGCGGGCGGGCACCTGTTGCTATTCGTCACACGAACCGAGAAATGGTTCTTCCTGCCGCCATTCCCGGCTGCGCCGCTGTTCTTCGCCATCGTGGCGACGCAAATCCTCGCGGTGCTCATGTGCGCGTTCGGCTGGCTGGTCGCTCCGATCTCTTGGGGAGCCATTGCCGGCGTCTGGCTCTATAACTTGATCTGGATGTTCATTCTGAGCGCCGTCCGCCTGGCGACGGAGCAGCTCGTCGAGAACCGCACCGCAAAGCGACGGCGCAGCGCCGAGATTGTCACCAAGGCGCTGCATCCGCACGGTACGATTGGCGCTGTTCGCGTCCGAGCGGAATCGTAGCGCTCATCGGCGTTAGCTCTCGGCGGTCCGAGCGCAGGGAGACGCCGCGCAAGGGCTCCCATGGCGGTCCACGAGAGCGAATTCCGTTCCGGTGGAATCGGAATTCGCACCGGTTGTCCTTTAGTGATCGCATTTTCTGCGGCGAACCGGTTCCCACTTCGCCGGAACATGCTCGAAAGGCGGTGGGGCCGTGACCCCCGTTGTCGAAAACAAGACGCTCGACGAGATTCATGCGGGCGATTCCGTCTCGATCGACCGCTCGCTGAACCGCGCCGATCTGAGGCTGTGGGCGTCGCTCACCGGCAATCCCAATCTCGATGAGCACTTCATCGAGGCGCGAGGCGTCTCGACCTGGGCGACGTCGCTTTTCTTCACTCTCATCGGCTCCAAGTTGCCCGGAATAGGCTCGACGATCGAGGGGGCCACGACCCGGTACCATCGGCCGGTTGCGATCGGTACCTGCAGGCCATCGAACACATCTTCAAGAATAATGAGTTCTGCAAGGGCGACTTCGTGGCGCTCGGCCGCAAGATCGGACTGCACGATATCGTTTGTCCGACTTACCTTTTGGCCGGCGAAAGCGACGACATCACGCCGTACCCGCAGGTGTTCGAGGCCGAGAAACGGCTGGGCACGCCAAAAGAAAAGATCGTCAAGAAGTTGGTGCCGGGCGGCCATATCGGGCTGTTCATGGGCGCGAAAACCCTCAAGGAGGCATGGCCCGAGGTCGCCAAGTGGATCAAGGAGGTGTCGCCGGGCTCTTAGACTGCATCGTCATATCGGCTAGCAAACGAAGGGGAGGAGCCGCATGTGCATTGTGTGGCCGCATTACTCCGGCTGCACGCCGTCATATCCCTCGACAATGACGAGGTCCATATCGCTTCTGCCCTTCCGTTTTTCAGCCGCGAATCCATATTCCGGAGAGCGGTAACACGCGATGGCCGTTGCAAAGTCCTTGAATTCGATAATTACATGGCGTGATCGCAGCTTGCCTACTGGCTGCTCCGAGGCTCCACCGCGCACCAGGAACCGTCCACCATATTTGCGGAATGCGACCGCGTTCGCCGCCTGATATTCTTTGTAGCCTTCCGCATCGGTTACATCGACATGGGCGATCCAATATCCTTTGGCCATTTGTTTCATCCTTCATCGAGGTGCGAAAAGATAGGCCAAATGCGGGTCCCGCAAGTGTCCCGCCGTCAGCCCATGTGACGCGGCATCCGGGGGATCAGATCAGTAGTGAGCGCGCGTGGTCCTTTTGCTACCTCCCCCTCAAGGGGGGAGGTAACGTAGTTTGCCCCGAGGCGATCAGCCGGAGGCCGTATGAGACGCAGTCCCAGTGCCGATTGATAACACTACGTCGTTTCCGCGCCATGCGTTCCCGGGCCGGGATCTCACCCCTTCGGTTTCGGGAGCTGGATGAATTCATCGAGCGGCGTCGCAGTGAGCGGCGCGGCGAGGAGTTTCTGCTCGACCGCTTGGGCCATCGCCTTGTCGAGGCCGGAAATCTGGTCGGGCGAGAGGTTCTTCTTGGGATAGAATTCATCGCGCACGCGCCGCGCGCGTTCTTCTGGAATGTTGACCCACTCGGCATAGGCCTTGATGGCGGCCGGGTCCGAATACATCCAGTCGAGTGTCTCGCGCCAGGCCTGGACGAAGCGGGCGATGGCGTCGCGACGCTTCTCCAGCACGTCGGCGTTGGCGAGCTGCACCCGCACCGTCTGGTCGCGCGTGGAGTCGAGGTCGCTGCCGCGCGCGACGACGCGGATTTTCCCCTCCTGCAGCGCATCGACGCCGAAGGGCGGCGAGGACCAGCCGACGTCGATCTGTCCCGACATGGTCTGCGTGAAGGTCGAGGCGGGGCTGCCGGTCGCCACCGGCTTTGCCGCGACGTCGAATTGCTTGAGGAAGCCGAGCACGATCGAATTGGTCGAGGAGCCACGGGTGGAATAGGCGATCGTTTTGCCGTCGGCGTCCTTTAACGTCTTGATTGGCGAGCCGGCGGGAACATACCAATAGAGGTCGTGCGCCCCGGTTACCGAGGCGGCGATCACGCGCAGCGGCGCACCTTTGGCAAAGGCGCCCATGGCGCCTCCGGTCCCCACACCGATGCCGATGTCCACGCTGCCCGAAATGACGGCCTGCTGGGTTTCGCCGCCGCCCTGCGTATAGATAATGTCCAGGTCGATCCCGTGCTTCTTGAAGATTCCCGCCTTCTGGCCGAGCTCGGGCGCCGCATTCTCCCAGTTGCCCCGCTGGCCGATGGCGAGCTTGAGCGTGTCTGCCGCTAATACCGCGTCGAGCGCCGGTGCCGATAAAAGAGCGCCGGCGATGAAGGCGATCAGCTTTGCGACTTTCATGCGTTTCTTCCCTCGTTACGTTTGTTGCAGTGTTCTGTTGGGCCGCCGCCGCGGCCTCATTTGCAAGGAATGATGCGATCAGGCGCGAGCGCAATCAAGATCCGCTTTTGATGATGATCTCGCGACCGCCGTTCCAGCGGGCTGCAAGAGCGACGCCGGATGCGCATCACCGCCTGGTTCGGCGCTCCTGGGCCTGCTTTTTCCACAAATCCCAGGGGCGCTGCACGTGCGCCTCGATATTGCGCTCGCACGACTTGGCCTCTTCGGCCGTCAGGTAGTTCACCTCGCCCAATGGCATCGTCGCGAGCTGATAGCGCGCATTGATCTCGGCATAGACCGCGCGATATACGACCTGCCGCAGCGACGGAGCGATCACCGTCGAGCCGTGGCCGCGCATCAGCACGATGTTGCTCTTGGCAAAGCACTTGGCGAGCGCCCGTCCGAGGCTGCCATTGCTGATGAGCAGGTCGGTCCCGGGACCCGCAACATCGCGAATGTCGAAGACCGGGGCGCTTTCGCCGATGAAGCCGGCCATGTGAAAGATGGCGCGCAGCGGCGTCGATTTGAGCACGCTCAACGGAACGATGGCGTGCGAGTGACTATGAACGACGGCGATGACATGCGGGTATTCGCGATAGGTAACAGCCCAGGTAGGGCGAGAGCGATAGCCGGGATAGAATTTCCTCGACTGCGACGGCGGGTTCCGATTCAAGCATCGGATGACTCGCGAATCGCCGCCGCGTGCGCCGTCGATGGCAGACC
>JBAPYK010000430.1:0-10006 GCA_049284695.1 Rhodoplanes sp.
GCTCCCGCAATCGCGCGGTCGCCAACGCGCTTAACGATCGGCGCATCGGCACGCTTCTGTTCGATCTCCTCACCTCGCGGGAGGAAGCCAGTCGCGCGAATGTGTTCAACATCGATTTGCTGGCGCAACGCCTCGTCGATGCAGTGCGCTTCATCGACCGCGAACCATCGCTCTCCAGGCTTTCGCTCGGGTTTTTCGGCGCGAGCACCGGGGCGGCCGCGGCGCTCGCTGCGGCCGCCCGCCTCGATGAGCGCATCGATGCGATCGTCTCCCGCGGCGGGCGTCCCGATCTCGCCGGCGACGTGCTGGACCAGATTCGCACGCCCACTCTGCTGATCGTCGGCGGCGCCGACTTCGGCGTGATCGAACTGAACGAGCAGGCGCTCGCGAGGCTACGGGGCCCGAAGGCTCTGGAGATCGTGCCCGGCGCGACCCACCTTTTCCCCGAACCGGGCGCGTTGGAGGCGGTCATCGAGCATGCGACCCGGTGGTTCGCGCGCTACCTTGTCGGGATGAAGGCGGCGAAGCAATAATTCAATGACTTAGAAAACTATTTCCGCACGGGGGCACAATAGGGTCACGTTTTGTACGCGCACAGCATGGCTCACCAGGGTACGCGGCGTGCCACCTAATTTTGTCGGCAGGCAAACCGAGCGCGAGCAACGCCCCCATGCTGCCTTTTATGGGACGTCGGGGACCACGGCCGAATGATTCTTCGTGATATCCTTACATGCGGCAGCGAGGACTGCCGGAAAATGATGGATTATGGACTGGCCGAACGCGAGTTCAAGATTTCCACGAGCGATATCAGCCGTGCAACCGCCAACTTCACCGTTGGCTTTGTCCGCTTAAGTATCCGCGAGGGTGTAGAGGATGCGGAATCCGCAGGCTCGGGCTCGTTAATATCAGTTGGGCCGATAAAAGGAATTTTGACCGCCGCCCATGTACTTGAGCACTTGCCAGACCAGGGGGATGTTGGGCTTGTTTGGTATATCGGCCCTCCCCCGCGGTTTAGGAGGCCGACGATAAACATGCAGCAAACACAAAAGCTGCTAGTTGGTGGAGAGGCGTCTGGGCCGTCAGGTCCAGACCTTGGATTTCTGCGACTTCCGCCGCAAAGCGTCGCTATGCTCGAAGCCGTCCTTTCCTTTTATAATCTGAGCAAGCGTCGAGACGACGTGCTGGCGAACAAAGCACCGGCGCCCTCGTCGGTTGACGCGATTGTTGGGATGATTTCCCAATTAACAGAGGATGTCGATGCCGAACAAAGGCAGGTACGATTGAAGAGGTTCACCGCGATCTTTGGACCCGGAACGAGCGGTGCCATGGTCGAGGCAAATAGCAACGACACATTCGATTTTGAAGTAACACCGGATTCGGATTTCGAAGTGCCGAGCAGTTTTGGAGGTGCAAGCGGCGGTGCGGTGTGGCGGTTTTACGTTTCGGAAAATGAAGGCGCAGCTTCAGTGGTCGATAGCAGGCTTGTAGGCGTCCCGTTTTTCGAGACACCGCGCGACGGCAAGATGATAATCTCCTGCCAAGGTCCAAAGAGCATTTATGGGACTCTTGTGGATGAAATCAAGAAGACCTGGCCCGAAGAAGTCGACGAGAAGCCATCTACGTAGCTCGTAAACTCACGATCTTGCGGGGGTCGATTATTTAGGTGCCTTAATGGTCTCGGAAAAGATCTACAAAGTTTTCGTTAGTTCTACTTACGAGGACCTGCGCGAAGAGCGCGCTGCCGTGCAGAAAGGACTACTTCAGCTCGGCTGCCTGCCGGTCGGCATGGAGCTTTTTCCAGCTGCTGATGAAGAGACTTGGAACTTCATTAAGTCCCAGATCAACGATTCGGACTATTACGTTGTAGTGGTTGCAGGTCGTTACGGCAGCCAGGCGGCTGATGGAACTAGTTTCACCGAGATGGAGTACGATTATGCAATAACGCAGAAAAAGCCGACCATCGGGTTCGTGCACGCTGATCCAGGCTCGATTGTTGTGAGCAAAACAGAGAGCTCAGAAGACGCACGGACGAAACTTCAAAAGTTCATTGAGAAGGTCAAAAGGCGCCCGGTGCGACAATTCAGGAGCCCACATGAATTGGCGCTGGAGGTGACAACCAGCTTCGTCCAGTTGATTCACGATCGGCCTGCGGTTGGTTACGTTAGGACTGACGCATCGGTTGATTTTAAGCGATACGCAGAGCTACTTGAAGAGAACAACAGGTTAAAGGAGGCCTTAAACGCCGTTCAGGGGTCGGTTATGCTAGCTCCATTCCCCGCTCATGAAAAACAAATAAATTTGCTTATGAAAGACGGGTCCGTTTTAACTTGCTCGCTTATGGATGGCTTTAAAGCGGTAGCTGAAGGTGCATTGCTTTACGAGCATGAGGGGCAAGTCCTTAGCCATGCGGCCAAGCTTCTTCTCGGTATAACCCCAAGTGGAGACTTCGATCAAACATCTGTGATGACCCTTAGGCGAGAGCTTTTGTTGTATGGCCTGATTGAAATTGCTCGGGAGGATCGCTCCAAACCCCACTATTCTAAAGGCACGATGACGCAAACCGTTACAATCTGGAAACTAACCGACTACGGACGTCGCCAGCTCGCAGCGGTTGCTCCTTAAAAGCCGGGCTGTACCTGTACCGCTAAACTCCGTGAAGCATTGCAGCCATCGCAGTGCGCCCGATTATTCCCCATAGCCTAGCCACAAATTCAGCCGACTCAGCCGCGAGGCGGCGTCAAGCGAGTCATAGCTGAGAGCGAGCGGCTCAGGACGCCGGCAACCGGGGTCAGCCACCCCCACCATACCCAGGGGTCGCACGCAATTTGCTCATAGGTCAGCGTACCGCTTTGCGTTCCGTCCGCCCAATCGGCGAAGGCGCCGACGCCGAGCACGGGAAAGCCGGAGGGCAGAACGATGAACCGGGCTTGGACGAGCGAGCCGGTGGCGGTGAACTGGCCCTGTCCGACCTTTGTCGTCGGACCCTGGTAGCTGCCGTCCACGGAATTGAAGTTGGCAGCAATAATCACCTGGGCGGCCATTCCGGGACGCTGCGAAGTGACTGTCACGCTAACCGCGGGGATCCGGTTGTTTTGGGGAGGCAGCGCAATTTGGCACTCCTGCGTCACACTGATCGTGATTCCCGCCGTCTCCAGACGCGCGCCAGCGTGGGGGGCATCGGCGGGATCGGCGCGCATGCTACGCCACATGCGAGCTATATCCATGTCCGTCATCTCCCTTGAGAGGCTTGCAATTCTCCCGGCCTGATAGTACCGCAGCCGCTGCGTCTCGTCTGCGGCCCCGGTGCCGCCTCCAGCAATTAGGCTGCGGCTAGGCCAGCGCAGTAGCCTGCTATCGCCAGGCCACCGCGAGACGTCCGTCCGCTTTGACCTCGATGCGCGTGGCGAATTGATCGCTCGCCTGTTCAATCGTCTGCCTGAGCCAAGCCGCGTCGGCGCTTGTCGTGTGGTTGAGCTTGAAATGCCGGATCTGCAGCGGCGTCAAATCCAATCGGACGAGTGCGCCGCTTCCCGCATCGATGCTCGCAAAATACATCAGCGCCAGATCGCCGCGAAATTCCTCACACCCGGTGATCCCTTCGTAGTCGTTGAGGAAGTCGCCGCAACCGTAAAGGATCAGCCGGTTCCGATAGACCTCGATCCCCTTCGGATGATGGGACGAATGCCCGTAAACGACCGAAACGTCCGCGTCGTCGACCATTCTGTGGGCGAAACGAATCTGCTTGTCCGGAATCTCGTATCCCCAGTTCCCGCCCCAATGCAGCGAAACAACGACGATGTCGCCCGGCCGCCTGAACTCAGCGATCTGCCGACAAGCGCGCGCGATGCTGTCGTCGGACAGATCGGGCAGTAAATTGATCCCGGGCGCGTCCGTTCGTGCCGCCCAGCTGCGCGGAACGCCGCTGGTCGGGTCGGCAAAGGCATGCACGAGCACCCGGCCTTTGCCGGCGACGTCTATGACCGCCGGCCGGCTTGCCGCCGTCAGGTCGCGGCCCGCGCCCGCCGTCGCGATGCCCAGCGCTTCCAACGTGGCGAGGGTGTCTAGAAGTCCGGCCTGCCCCCAATCAAGAACGTGGTTGTTGGCGAGCACGCAGCAATCGACGCCCGCTTCCCGCAGGCAGGCGGCATTTTCCCGGCTCATCCGGTAATTGATGCCTTTGTCGACCCAGGCGTCGCTGCGCGTGACGCTCGTTTCGAGATTGATAATGCGTGCGTCCGGTTGTGCGTGCGCTAATTCCTCCAACGCGGCGCCCCAAATGTAGGACATGCCGACGGGGCGGGGAATCGCGCCGGTCGCCTCCTCGGCCAATCGGACATAGTCGACCGCGGAGTCCATGTATCGCTCGTGCAGAAGCGGATCGCAGGGATGCGGCAGAATCTGATCGATGCCGCGGCCGGTCATCACGTCTCCGCAGAGAAATAGTTTGATCGGTTCATTCGGCGTCATGGGTTTGCTATCGGCGCTAATGCGCGAACCCCAGGCCAGGGTTGGCGGCGGGTCGTGCGCTCCGCAGTGCGCGAGGCACGTGGCTCGTCTTGATAGAGCAGGCCAGTTCGGATGCGCTCAGCGCGCGCGCGCGACCCACTGATCTCCCACCTTGACATAGGACCGCTTCACCGCAGCCCAGGCGATCCGATGCGCGGCCTCCTCCTGCCGCGGGTCGCCGGCATGGGCCGCGAAGGCGTGGTTGAAAGCCTCCCGATAGATGTCCTGGGCATGCGGCGGCAGATGGCGTGCGACCGAAGGCGGCAGATCGTCATTGGTGCGGTACGGCATGGCTTTCTGCTCGCTGGTCAGGCCGGTGCCGGATGCGTTTCGAACTCTTCGGCCACCCGGCTCCGCCACTCTCTGATCTGCATCAAGACAGCACGATCGACGTGCGGTCCGATGCAAGGCTGCCGTTGGCGCTGCAATCCTGTAAGATAGCATTATGCCCAGCCGTGTCCTCGCCTATCACGAAAATCCGCTGCGCCATGTCCGCCTCGACACGCTGGTGCGGCTGCGCTGGATTGCGGTTTTCGGCCAGTCCGCCGCGGTTCTTATGGCTCATGATGCTATTCACGTGGCGCAATTCTGGACGTGCCTCGGCGTCATCGGGCTCTATGCGGCGCTGAACATCTTTCTGTTGCTGCGCTACCGCGCCGACCAGCGGCTCGCGCCGAAGCCCATCGCCTGGCTGCTGGCGGTGGACATCATCGAACTTGCCACGCTGCTGTTCCTGACCGGTGGGCTGCAGAACCCGTTTGCGCTATTGTTTCTCGGCCCGGTGCTGATATCTGCGACCGCCCTGCCGGTTCGGCTCACACTGATGCTCGCCGCGCTCGCCATGGCCTGTGCGAGCGTGCTCATGGTCGCTCATCTCCCGCTGCCGTGGCCGAGCGAGGGCGGCTTCGAACTGCCCTTTATCTATATGGTCGGCGTCTGGCTCGCGAACCTCATCGCCATCACCTATGTCACCATGTATTCGTGGAAGATCACCGAAGAGTCGCGCAAGATCACGGCGGCGCTCGCGGCGACCGAACTGGTGCTCGCGCGCGAGCAGCACCTCTCCCAGCTTGACGGGCTCGCCGCGGCAGCCGCGCATGAGCTTGGCACACCGCTCGCCACGATTCTCGTCGTCAGCCGCGAGATCGAGCGCGAGCTCGACCCCGCATCGCCGTTGGCCGAGGATATCCACCTGCTGCGGACCCAAGCCCTGCGCTGTCGCGACATCCTGAGCAAGCTGTCGGAGTTTCCATCTCCCGGCGAGCCGTTCGAGCGGCAGCCGATCTCCGCCTTGATCGAGGACGTGGTCGCGCCCCATCGCAGCCCGGAGATCGCAATCGACGTGATATTGCCCTCCGACGGCGGTCCCGAGCCGGTTGCCTCGCGCAATCGCATGATTCTCTACGGGCTCGGCAATCTGGTCGAGAATGCGGTGGACTTCGCCCGCGAACGGGTCGAGATCGCGGTGTCGTGGAGCGCCGATTCGGTGTGGATCATGATCAGCGACGACGGCCCCGGCTTTCCGTCTGAGATCATGGACCGACTTGGCGATCCCTATGTCACCAGCAAGCGTGGTCGACGTAAGGGCAGCGAGGCGCCCGGCCTCGGCCTCGGGTTCTTCATCGCCAAGACGTTTCTCGAACGTTCGGGCGCTACCCTGACCCTCCAAAACCGCACCTTCCCGCTGCGGGGCGCGATTGTGCGGCTGCATTGGCGGCGGAGCGATTTTGAACGTCCAGAGTCGTCCCTTCCGACCGAACCGGAGCCCGCCGAGACGCTTGCCGGACCCTCTTGAGCGTCGCCGCTGCGTTGATTAGATGTTTGGTGCGCATGGATTTTCTGCGCGCACCGCAAGAGGACCGTAGGGATGACAGATCCGGCCGCGGTCGCCGCCCGTCCAGCCGATCGCTCCCTCCTGATCGTGGAGGACGACAAAGCGTTCGTCGCGCGGCTCGCCCGCGCCCTGGAGGCGCGCGGCTTTGTGGTGACCACCGCGGAGACCGTCGCCGACGGGCTAGAGCAGGTGGAAAGGCGCACGCCTGCTTTCGCCGTCGTCGACATGCGGCTTGGCGACGGCAACGGACTCGACGTGATCTCCGCCCTCAAGAAGCGGCGTCCGGACGCGCGCGGCGTCGTCCTCACCGGCTACGGCAACATCGCGACCGCGGTCACCGCGGTTAAACTCGGCGCCTTCGACTATCTGTCGAAGCCGGCTGACGCCGACGATGTCGTCGCCGCCTTGCTTGCGTCGGAGGGAAAGAAACCCGACGTGCCGGAAAACCCCATGTCGGCCGACCGCGTGCGGTGGGAGCATATCCAGCGCATCTACGAGCTGTGCGGGCGCAACGTGTCGGAGACCGCTCGCCGCCTCAACATGCATCGCCGCACGCTGCAACGCATCCTCGCCAAGCGCGCGCCGAAATAGACGGCGTTTCGGGCACAGATTGATTGCTCCATCCTAGGGGGCGGTCCTCTGGTCAGTGCCAGTGCTTGCAAGATCGCTTCAGAGCAAGTGGAGAGCAGCGTGCTTGAGACGATCGACCACCTCGTGTTGACCGTTGCCAGCATCGAAGCAAGTCTCAAATTCTACACGCGCTGCCTGGGCATGACCGAGGTCACCTTCGGGTCAGGGCGAAAGGCGCTCGCTTTCGGGAGTCACAAAATAAACCTGCACCAATTGGGGCATGAATTCCTGCCCAATGCCGGAAACGCTACGCCGGGGTCGGCGGATATCTGCTTCGTGGCAAGCATCCCGCTGGAACGAGCGATTCTGCGCTTGCGCGAAAACGGCGTGGCGATCGAGGAAGGGCCGGTCGAGCGGACCGGAGCGATGGGAAGAATCAGATCGGTTTACGTGCGCGATCCCGACGGAAATCTGTTGGAGATCTCGGAGTATGTTGAAAAGGTTCGCCCCATCCAGGAACGAGGCGGCGAGGTCGACTGAGCTGACGCTAGCCGATCATCAAGCCGCGTAGCGTGCGACCAGCCGCTGCGCCTCGGCAACGTCATCCGGCGTGTTGACATTAAAGAACGGGTCGATCGGCTCGGCCGGCCAATCGGCGAGCGCAACGCCGTGATGCGCGGTCCAGGTCTCGATCTTGCGCAGCCCCTCATTCACCAGCGCGTGGCGCAAATCGCCGCGCAGCGCGACCGGCCATAGTCCGACCACCGGGTGCCGCTGCGTCCCTGAACGCGCGCAGGCGAGGGGAGTTCCCTGCATGACGCGCGCCGCATGCAGCCGGGGCACGAGATCGCGCGGCAGGAACGGGCAATCGGCGGGCGCGCTTGCGAGCCAGGCGAGGGCGGGCCGATTCTGCGCCGCCCAGTCGAGGCCCGCCAATATGCCCGCGAGCGGGCCGGCGAAGCCCGGTACATCGTCGGCAACGACCGGCAGGCGGTAGGACGCAAAGCGGCCGGGGTCGCCGTTGGCATTCAGGATGACTTGCGCACAATCAGGTGCGAGCCGCGCGAGCACACGGTCGAGGATGGGCGCCCCGCCGATGTCGATCAGCGGCTTGTCGCCGCCGCCCATGCGCCGCGCGAGCCCGCCCGCAAGCACAAGACCGAGGGTGGGTGGACCGTCATTCGTCATGCGCCGCCGCTTTACGCCGATGCTTCGCGCTTTCCTCTTCGACGGCAGCGAGGTCCTGGTCGAACACGATGCGTTGCTCGCCGGAAAGCGCGACGAAACGCTTGCCGCGCGCGCGCCCCACCAGCGTGAGATTTGCCTTGCGCGCCAGCTCGACGCCCCAAGCGGTGAAGCCGGAACGCGAAATCAGGATCGGAATGCCCATGCGCACGGTCTTGATCACCATCTCCGAGGTGAGGCGGCCGGTGGTGTAGAAGATCTTGTCGTGCGCGCTCACCCGGTTCTGGAACATCCAGCCGGCGATCTTGTCCACGGCGTTATGCCGGCCGACATCCTCCATATAGACCAGCGGGCGGTCCTCCTGCGCCAGCACGCAGCCATGGATCGCGCCAGCCTCGAGATAGAGCGAGGGCGTGGTGTTGATCTTGCGCGTGAGCGCGTAGAGCCACGACGTGCGCAGCTCGCAGGCGGGAAGCTGCGCCTGCTCGATCGCCTCCATCAGGTCGCCGAACACGGTGCCCTGCGCGCAGCCGGAGGTCTGCACCTTCTTCTTGAGCTTGTGCTCGTAGTCGGTCGCCCGCTCGGTGCGGACGACGGCGACCGCAAGCTCGTCGTCGTAGTCGACGGCGGTGACGACGTCGTCGGGCCGCAGCATGTTTTGGTTGAGGAGGTAGCCGAGCGCGAGAAACTCGGGGTAGTCGCCGATCGTCATGGCGGTGACGATCTCCTGCGCATTGAGGAAGATGGTGAGCGCCCGCTCGACCGTAACCGCGGTCTGGACCGCGCCGCCGGTCTGGTCGATGCCGCGCACGCGTTCGGTAAGCCGCGGATCGTGCGGGTCGGGGCGGATGAGGTAGTCGTCGAACGGATGCAGCATGTAAGGACAATGTGGCTGGCTTGGCCGGTGCGCAAGAGCCGGGCTAGAGCCCGGCGAAGGCAAGGCGCAAGAGCCCCGGGGGAGAGCCCGGCGAAGTAAGGCGCAAGGGCCGGGGGAGAGCCCGGCGAAGTAAGGCGCAAGGGCCCGGGGAGAGAGCCCGGCGAAGTAAGGCGCAAAGGCCGGGGGAGAGCTCGGCGAAGGCAAGGCGGCGTCGCCGGCGCGCCCTCGGGAGCCTGATATCCTCGCTTGCCGTGCGATCGGTGCGGCTCGGCGGCTCCGGCTCCCATTTGGCCGGGCGCGCCCGAAAAGCTTGATTTTCGCTAGCGCCCTCTTATCGATAGGGCTAGTTCGCAGAAGCGACAGGTCGATGCGAGACCGCCCCGGCCGGTCGGGTTGGCGCGCCTCGCTTTCCGGGTCCGGTCGGCGCCAGCCCCAAGCATCCGGCCCGACGGTCTCGACTGAAGCTGTGGAGGGGTGGCCGAGTGGTCGAAGGCGCACGCCTGGAGAGCGTGTATACGGGTAACCGTATCGTGGGTTCGAATCCCACTCCCTCCGCCAGTCGCACCGCACCAAATATTCTCTGCTGGCTCGTCAGCGCGGAAAAATCCCCAATAAACACGGGCCTTCGCATGGAAACCTCTGCACTGCCGGGGGCTGTGGGTGACAACCGGATAGGCAAGGAACCAACTTGGTCAATCCTGCGGTGCGCAGGCGCACATTCATCGAAACGGGATGGATATCGACGCGTTCGACGAGGAGCTGGACGATGCGCGCCTGCTCGGCGGGAAACAGCTCATCCCACAATGGGTCAAGCCGGTTCAATGCTTCGCGTACCTCTGCCTCGTTGATTCCGTCCATCGACTGCCACGCCGCGCGCCAGGTCCGAACAACGATCTCGGGCGCGCGCAGCAATCCACGCAGCTGATCGATAACCGCGGTTTCGATCTCGCCCGCCGGCACACGTCGGATCGGGCAGGAGTCGCCGTCCCGTTTCAACACATCGGTCGACACGTAATAGCGATAGAGCTTGCCCC
>JBAPYK010000431.1:0-4134 GCA_049284695.1 Rhodoplanes sp.
CCTTTATGGGCCGCCCCGTCGGATGGGCGGAGGCGCTGGTGATCGAAAGCCTGATCGACGCCGTGCGGGGCGCTGCCTTCGCCGTGCCGGGCGCGCTGGGAGCGCAGGAGGGAGGACTGATCGTGCTGTGCGCGTTGTTCGGCATCCCGCCCAACGAGGCCTTGGCTTTATCGCTGGTCAAGCGTGCCGCCGATGTGGCGCTCGGATTGCCGGGCCTTCTCGTTTGGCAAGTCGCGGAGGGCCGACGGTTGCGCATCATCGACCGCGCCGGCAAACCGCAGCCCGAGGCAGCTGACAAGCCTTCGGCCGGATTGTGACGACGTCAGCATGGCGGGGGCAATTCTGACAATCATCGCAAGCTTTGGGATTCTGATGGCCCTGCTCGGCTGCGGCTATCTCGTCGCCGCCATCGTTCTCGTCGGGCGATTCACGCAGAACCGCGAACCGAGCCGGCCCTCGCCCGCCCCCGGTGTCACGCTGATGAAACCGCTTTACGGGACCGAACCGTGGCTTTTCGACAATCTCGCGTCGTTCTGCCGGCAGAACTACCCGGGCCCCGTCACAATGGTCTGCGGCGTGCTGGCGCGCGAGGACAGCGCGACCGCCGTGGTCGAGGAATTGCAGCGCACCTTCCCGCGCGCCGCGATTGACCTCGTGGTCGACTCGCGTCTGCACGGTTCAAATCGCAAGGTCTCGAACCTGACGAACATGGCTGCGCACATCGACAAGCCGATCGTCATCATGTCCGACAGCGACGTCTGCGTCGAACGCGACTACCTGTCCCGTGTCGTGGCGGCGCTGACGGCGGACGGCGTCGGCGGCGTGACGTGCCTGTACTACGGCGTCCCCGGGAAAGGACACTGGTCGCAGCTCGCCGCGCTTGGTATCGACGCGCATTTCCTGCCGAGCGTGATCGTCGGCTTGGCGGTCGGTCGGGCGCAGCCCTGCTTCGGTTCGACCATCGCGCTGCGGCGAACGGCCCTGGAAGCAATCGGAGGATTCGCCGCATTCGCCGATCGCCTCGCCGACGACTATGCGATCGGAGCGGCGTTGCGGCTCCGCGGCGAGCGAATCGTCATCCCGCCTTTCGCCGTCGCCCATCGCTGCGAATACGGCCACTGGCGCGACCTGTGGGCGCAGGAACTGCGGTGGGCGCGGACGTTGCGGAGCATCGATCCCGCCGGATACGCCGGATCGATCATCATGCATCCGTTCGCCTGGTCGCTGCTGGCGCTGGTCGCCGGCGGCGGAGCGCCGGCGCTGGCGCTGGCCTTTTGCGCCATCGGGGGGCGCATGGCCCTGTTGTGGCGGCTCGAACAGGTCTTTGGGATTCCGCGCCACCCGTATTGGCTGATCCCGATGCGTGACCTATTCTCCGCCGTGGTCTATCTGACGAGCTATCTCGGACGCGACGTCGTCTGGCGTGGCCGCCGCTACCGGATCGGACCTGACGGCCAGATGTGCGAACGGAGGACGAAACCATGATGCGCACGCTATTTCTCCAGGGACCCTCGCACGACGGGTTCGACGGAGGCGCAGGCGCACGTTATCAGGCCCGCCGCGAGATTCGCTCGTTCTGGTATCCGACCTGGCTGGCGCAGCCCGCGGCGATGGTCGAAGGATCGAAGCTGATCGACGCCCCGCCGCACGGGCTCAAGCTCGCCGATATTCTCCCGGAGGCCAAGCAGCGCGACCTCGTGGTGATGCATACCTCGGCGCCGTCCTTTGCCGCCGACGTGAAGACGGCCACGGCGCTCAAGGCTGCAAACCCGGCCCTGAAGATCGGCATGATCGGGTCGAAAGTCGCGGTCGAACCGGAGGCAAGTCTCAAGGCTTCGGACGCCATCGACTTCGTCGCCCGCAACGAGTTCGACTACACCATCAAGGAAGTCGCCGAGGGCCGCGCCTTCGGCAGCATCGCGGGACTGTCCTGGCGCAGCAGCGACGGAGCCATCGTCCACAACGAGGATCGCGCCATCCTCGAAGACATGGATGCGCTGCCCTTCGTCTCGCCGGTCTACAAGCGCGACCTCGTGATCGAAAACTATTTCAGCGGCTATCTGAAGCACCCCTATCTGTCGTTCTACACCGGCCGCGGCTGCAAATCGCGCTGCACCTTCTGCCTGTGGCCGCAGACGGTCGGCGGGCACAAATACCGCACGCGCAGCGTCGGCCATGTGATCGAGGAGGTGCAGTGGGCGAGGAAGGCGTTTCCGCAGGTCAAGGAGTTCTTCTTCGACGACGACACGCTGACCGATGACCTTCCGCGCGTCGAGGCTTTGGCGCGAGAAATGGGCAGGCTCGGCGTCGAGTGGAGCTGCAACGCCAAGGGCAATGTCCCGCGCAGCACGCTAAAAATCATGCGCGATAACGGTTTGCGGCTCTTGGTCGTCGGTTACGAGTCCGGCAATCAGAAGATTTTGCACAACATCAAGAAGGGCATGCTGATCGACGTCGCGCGGCGATTCACCAAGGACTGCCACGATCTCGGCATCAAAATCCACGGCACGTTCATTATCGGCCTGCCGGGTGAGACCAAGGAGACGATCGAGGAGACCATCCGGTTCGCGACCGAGATGAATCCGCACACGATCCAGGTTTCCCTCGCCGCACCCTATCCGGGCACGTTCTTGCACAAGCAGGCGGTCGAGAATGGCTGGCTCGCGGACGAGCAGCCGGACCTGTTGTCAGATTCCGGCACGCAAATGGCGCCCTTGCGCTATCCGCATCTGAGCCACACCGAAATCAATCAATCGGTCGATGAGTTCTACCGGCGCTTCTATTTCCGCGCCGGCAAGATCGCGGCGATTATGGGTGAGATGATGCGAAGCCCCGACGTGATGCGGCGGCGATTGCGCGAGGGGGTGGAGTTTTTCCAATACCTGCGCCAAAGGCGTGCGGCCGCGCTCTGACGCAGCATGCGAATACCCTGAATTCCGGGCGGTTTGCGGGTTCGGATCGGGCGATCGGCCCTTCGATCGTTGATTGGATAGGGCGGCGATTCCGAGTCCGATGTCTGACCGACCGCGTCTGCCCCTGCCCGGAGCGCTTTCCGGCGATCCGGCAAATCGCTATCATTCAGGTCAGCTGTTGACCTGTCTCAATAATCTCAGCGAAGAGGGCTCCGATGCGTAAGTCGGGAGCGTTGCTCCTTGCGATATTGTCCGGCTGCGTCATTGCAGTCAGCTTGAGTTTCGCGGCGAACGCCAAACGGGATCGCGATTGGGACGCCTGCAACGGGTCCAACGTCGACGCCAGCATCGCCGGCTGCACCAATGTTCTCAATCGCGGCAAGCGAGAATCACAAAGCGATCGGGCCACCGCCTACAATAATCGCGGCTGGAGCTACAGCCAGAAAGACGACCATGACCGCGCGATCGTCGATTACGACGAGGCGATCCGGCTCGATCCCAATTTCGCGCTGGCCTTCGTCAACCGCGGCTGGAGCTTCGAGCGCAAGGGCCAGTACGACCGCGCGCTCGCTGACTATGACGAGGCGATCCGGGCCGATCCGAAATATTCGCTCGCCTACAACAACCGCGGCTGGCTCCGCCACCTCGCGGGCGACTACGACCGGGCGATCGCAGACTATGGGGAGGCGATCCGGCTCGATCCGAAAGATCCAACCGCCTACATCAACCGCTGCGGCGCTTATAACAGGAAGGGCGAACCCGATCGCGCCATCCCGGATTGCGAAGCGGCGATCCGGCTCGATCCAAAAGGCGCCTCCGGCGGGTATGGCGGGCGCGGCGACGCCTATTTCCGCAAGGGCCAGTACGACCGTGCGATCCAGGATTACGACAAGGCTATTCGGATCGACCCGGACTTTGGGCGGGCGCGAGCCTCTCGTGGGCTCGCCTACGAGAAGAAGGGCGACCTTGAGCGCGCGCGCGCGGACTTCAAGGCGGCCGTGGCGATTCCGCCGGAGGACAAATTCGGGCGGGAAGCCTATGACATGGCCCGCGACCGGCTGGCGGCGCTGGACGAGCAGGCCCCGCGTCGATCGCAAGCCCCGCCAGCGTCGAGCGCGTCCCCTGCTCCGCCCACCGCCGTTGGGACCGTACCTGTGGCAGATGCGCCGCAAAGCGCAGCCGCTTCTTCAGCCGCAAGCCAGCAAACCCAGGGTTCGGCAAC
>JBAPYK010000432.1:0-7674 GCA_049284695.1 Rhodoplanes sp.
GATACATCGGATTGCGCGTGTGGGCGTAAGGGCCGTCCGCGGCAAGCCCCAGCGCCGGCTTCCAAGGCGCGACATTGGTGCCGATCCGGCGGAAGGCGCGCTCGGCGGCGACCGCAAGGCCGAGCCCCAACGCCATCAACAGGCCCCCGAACGCCAAGCGCCCTGGCAATCCCAGCGCCACGCGCAACAGGTTCACGGGCCACAGCCAGTCGAGCATGAGCCCGACCGCGACCGCCGCGAGCGCGATCAGCGGCGGCGGCGCGATCACGCCCGGCGTCTCAGAACCACTTGCCATCATGTCTCCGCAACGCACGTCCGGACGGGATGATGACTTTTCGCAATCACCGTCTGGAGCGAGGGGCTATGGCTCCCCACACCTTGGAAAAGGGTGATTTCGACTTGACCGAGGACCCGGAAAAGCGGCTCACCGCAGGCGCCGCAACAGACCCGCCGCTCGGGCGCGGCTTGGCACTCCACTGCGGTGTCCTCGCGACCGCCTCCCCACGATAGAGAAGAAGGCGTATCAACCTTCGCGATAGACCCGCTCGCGCCGCTCGTGCTGCTCTTGCGCCTCGACCGATAGTGTAGCGATCGGACGCGCTTCGAGCCGCTTGATGGAGATCGGCTCGCCGGTTTCCTCGCAGTAGCCGTACGTGCCGTCGTCGATACGCTGGAGAGCGGCATCGATCTTGGCGATCAGTTTGCGTTGGCGGTCGCGCGCACGCAATTCGATCGAGCGTTCGGTCTCGGAGGAGGCGCGGTCAGCGAGATCCGGGTGGTTCTGGTTTTCATCCTGCAAATGTGCGAGCGTCTCCTTCGCCTCTCGCAGAATGTCGTCCCTCCATGCCAGCAGCTTCTTGCGAAAATAGTCGCGCTGGCGTTCGTTCATGAAAGGTTCCTTATCGGTCGGCCGATAATGGCCGTTCTTCTCCGGGCGCATGATACGTTCACTCCCAACGCCAACCCCTTGGCTATGCGACCTCTTCTTCGAGTCGCTTGGTGTTTGGGAGGTATATACAATCGTTGCGACGCCTTAACAACACCGGAGTACACCGGAGATCCCTGATGGTGAACTAACTGGCGGGTCAGCCTTGTCGGCATCATTTCAAACGGAAAATCGGATACAGCTGAAACGTCTATTTCATGATAGTGCTATTTTAGCGTGTTAACGGCTCGCGCCGCGGGAGTCGATGCGCGGCACGCGGGCGGAAACGCTAGATCGTCACTTGCGTGCCGATCTCGACCACTCGTCCCGTCGGAATCTGAAAATAGCTCGTCGCGTCCTTCGATATGTGCGTAAGCGCGATGAACAGCCGATCCTGCCAGCGCGGCATCGCGGAACGGATTGCGGGCTTGAGCAGGCGCCGCGACAGAAAGAACGATGTCGACATGATGTCGAACTGCCAGCCATGCTTGCGCGCAATAGCGAGCGCACGGGGAACGTTGTGGCTTTCCATAAAGCCGAAGGTCAGTCTTACACGCGAAAAGGTCTTCCCGATTGCTTCGATCTTCACCCGATCTTCGAGCGCGACGCGCGGCGTGTGTGTCGTGAACACGCTGAGGACGACGTTCTTTTCGTGCAGCACCTTATAGTGTTTGAGGCTGTGCATGAGCGCCGTAGGCGCGCTGGTCGGGTCGGAGGTCAGGAACACCGCCGTGCCAGGCACGCGCAACGGCGGCTTCTTCTCCAGCATCGTGACCAGCGCATCGAGCGGCGTCTCCAGTTTCCGCGTCTTCTCGAACAGAAGCCGTGTGCCGTGCTGCCACGTATACATGACAATCGATAGCGCCGCGGCGAAGGCGAGCGGCACCCAACCGCCCTCTACGACCTTTATTAGGTTGGCGGCGAGGAAGGTCGAGTCGACGACCAGAAATGGCGCCATCAGAGCGACCGCGAAGAGCAGCGACCAGTTCCAAACTTTCCAAATCACGATGAACGCCATGCAAGCCGTGACCACCATCGTGCCGGTGACCGCGATGCCATAGGCGGATGCGAGCGCGCCCGATGATCGGAACAGGCCGACCAAGAGAAGAACGCCGATCAGCAGCACTGTGTTCACCACCGGCATGTAGATCTGACCCTCGTGCTCCGCCGAAGTGTGGCGCACCTCGAGGCGCGGCAACAGGCCGAGATGAACCGCCTGGCGGGCGAGCGAAAAAGCGCCGGTGATGACGGCCTGACTCGCGATGACCGTCGCGATCGTGGCAAGGCCGACCATGGGAAGCAGCGACCACTCCGGGAACAGCAGAAAAAACGGATTCTCGATCGCCTTGGGGTCGGACAGCACCAGCGCGGCCTGCCCAAAATAATTCAAGGCGAGGCCGGGCAGGACAAGCCCGAGCCATGCGGTCCGGATCGGTTTGAGGCCGAAATGGCCGAGATCGGCGTAGAGCGCTTCTGCGCCCGTCACCGCAAGGAAAACGGCGCCGAGGGTCACAAACCCGACGAGACCATGATTCAGGAGAAACGCGACGCCGTGGACTGGATTGAGCGCGGCCAGCACCTGCGGATTGCCGACCATATGGCTCAACCCGCCGAGTCCGATAACGACGAACCAAACCACCATGATCGGACCGAACCAGCCGGCGACGCTTGCCGTGCCGCGCGATTGAACGGCGAACAAGATGATCAGAATCACCACGGTGGCGAGCTCGACATACTGGTCGAACATCGAGGTTGCGACCCTTATGCCTTCGATCGCCGACAACACCGAAATCGAGGGGGTAATGAGCGCATCGCCGAAAAACAGCGACGCCCCGATGACGCCGAAATAGAGAACGATCGTCGGATGGGCGGACGCCCGGCGCGCAAGCGCCATCAGCGACAATGGCCCGCCTTCTCCATTGTTGTCCGCGCGCAACAGCACAATGACATATTTGCAGGTGACGATCAGAATCAGCGCCCACAAGATCAGCGAGAGCACGCCGAGCACGGCTTCGCGGCTGGCCCCGCCGCCGCCTGCGGCGAGAACGGCTTCGCGAAACGCATAGAGTGGGCTCGTGCCAATATCGCCGTAGACAACCCCGACGCTGCCGAGCGTCAGCGTGACAAACCTGCTCGTTGTCGGCGCCTGCTGTTCGGCCGGGATCGGCGCTTCAGCTCCCTGGGACGGGATGACGCTCTGGGCCATGGCAATCAGGCTAATGTTGCGCCGCGAGCGGGCGATCTCACTTTACACCTGCGGGGAGGAATCGTCAGGGCAGGATGCCGGCGCCCAGCGAATTCATTCACACTGTGACCTGGGTGCCAACCTCGACCACCCGTCCTGTCGGAATCTGGAAGAAGTCGGTCGCATCGCTGGCGGATTTCGTCAGGCGGATGAAAAGCTTGTCCTGCCAGCGCGGCATTCCTGACTTGGCCGCCGGTTTAAGCAGGCGGCGCGACAGGAAAAACGACGTCGCCATGATATCAAATTGCCAGCCTTGCTTGCGCGCAATGGCGAGCGCTTTGGGGACGTTAGGCGTTTCCATGAATCCGAACCGCAGCTCGACCTTGCTGAACAATGGCGAGACTCGGGAGATGCGTACACGCTCCTCTTCGCTCACGCGCGGGGTATCGGTTGTGACGATGGTGAGGATTACGTTGTGTTCGTGAAGCACCTTGTTGTGCTTCAGGTTATGCAAGAGCGCCGTCGGCGCCGATTCCGGGTCGCTGGTCAGGAATACGGCCGTTCCGGGCACGATATGCGGCGGCTTCTGCGTGAGATTGTTGACGATCGTCCCCAGCGGTATTTCGAGATGACGGGTTTTGGCGCTGAGCAGCCACGTGCCCCGCTGCCAAGTGAGAATCATCATCACGATCGTCCCCCCGAACAGGAGCGGCACCCAGGCTCCTTCCAGGAGTTTGAGCAGGTTTGCGACAAAAAAAGTGAAATCAACCAGGACGAAGGGCGCGACGAGGGCGGCGGCCGCCCACGGTCCCCAGTGCCACAGTTTCGAGATGACGACGAAAGCGAGCAGGCCGTCGACCACCATGGTCATCGTCACCGCAATGCCGTAGGCGGAAGCGAGATTGCTCGAGGTCCGGAATAGCGCGACCAGCAGCAAGACGCCCAGCAGCAGCGCATTGTTTACGCGCGGAATATAGATCTGCCCCGAGTGCGTTTCAGAGGTGTGACGGATCGCGAGGCGCGGAATGAGGCCGAGCTGAATCGCCTGGCGGGTGATGGAGTAGGCCCCGGTGATCACCGCTTGGCTCGCGATGACGGTCGCCATAGTGGCGAGGCCAACCATCGGGAACTGGAACGGCTCCGGCACCATGCGATAGAACGGGTTCTCGATCGCGGCCGGGTTCGCGAGCACCATGGCGCCCTGGCCGAAATAATTGATGACAAGCGCCGGAAAAACGAGAGCGAACCAGGCGATCCGGATCGGCCGCCGGCCAAAATGGCCGAGATCCGCATAGAGCGCCTCGCCCCCCGTCACCGCCAAAAACACGAGGCCGAGCGTGACTAGTCCGATCATCGGATGATCGATCAGGAACATCACGCCGTATGCCGGATTGACCGCCGCGAAAATATGCGGGTCGTCGGCAAGGTGCAGGAAGCCGAGGGCGGCGATCGAAACGAACCACACGACCATAATGGGACCGAAAAAGGCGGCGACCCGTGCGGTTCCGTGCGACTGGACCGCAAACAGACCGATCAGGATGGCGATCGTCAGCGGCAGCACGGCCTCCTCGAAGGCGGGCGCAGCGACCGCCAGACCTTCGACCGCCGACAGAACCGAAATCGCCGGAGTGATGATCGAGTCGCCGTAAAACATGGCGGCGCCGATAATGCCGAGCATGAACAACGTCGGCGTGCGCCGGCCGAGCGCGCGCGAGGCGAGCGCCATCAGCGAGAGCGTGCCGCCCTCGCCATTGTTGTCGGCGCGAAGCAGGATGAGGACGTATTTCGCGGTCACGACGATGGTCAGCGCCCACAGAATCAGCGACAGCACGCCGAGCACCGCGACTTGGGTGATCGGCCCGCCGCCGACGGCTGCTTTCAGCGCTTCGCGAAAGGCGTAGAGAGGACTGGTGCCGATATCGCCGTAGACGACACCGATGCTGCCGAGCGTGAGCGCGACAAAGCGCCCCCTCGTCGACGCAGTCGCCGAAGGGGTCGGACTGTCCGCGACCATCGTTTCTGTTCGCCGGGGGGCAACGCTGTGATCCATAAAACCGAGCCGAATGCTGCGCGGCGTCGAGTGGCCGGGCTTATACCATCGCAGGCGGAGAGCGTCAGGCCTTATCTTCACGGCCGGCGGCGAAGCGTCTTCGGCGCGCACTAACACGCCTCCGGCCAAGCGACTGAAGCGTCAACGACGCGGCTAATCCCGTTGCACAAGTGCGCGGCTGCCATCGAACAATGTCAGCGACACTAGCGGATCGGGCTTGGCCGGGCATGTGGCATTACGGTCACGCGTCGGTTTACCGCAATTGAGCGAGACCAGGATCGCGGCCGCGAGCGCGCTTTGCCGGACGTAGAGGGAGCTGCTTCGCTCTACTGCCAAAACACTGTGACTTTCGGGGTGCGCGGGATTGCGCTACCAGGAAGCCCGCAAGCTGGCTTTCTCCCGATATAGGAACGTGCGAATGGCCGAATTCGAGCTCTACTGTTTTGCGCAGTCGGGGAACGCCTATCGCGTCGCGCTGATGCTCAACCTGATCGGCGCGGACTGGCGTCCGATCTTCGTCGACTATTTTATCAAGTGCGAACCGCGCACGCCGGAATACCGGACAAAAGTCAACGAGATGGGCGAGGTTCCCGTGCTTGTGCACGGCGATCGGAAGCTCAGCCAGTCCGCGGTGTGCCTGACCTACCTTGCGGAGAGATCGGGGAAATTCCAGCCACAGGGCGAAGACGAACGGCTCGAAGCGTTACGCTGGAGCATCTTTGACAACCAGAAGGTCGGCGGCTTTCTCGGCCCCTATCGTTTCCTGCGGAGCCTTGCGCCATCGCCCCCCGATCCGGCGGTGCTTGCCTTCCTCAAAGGGCGCATCGACAACGCGCTCGCCATCGTCGACAAGCGGCTTGCCGGGCGATCCTTCCTGATCGGCGATCATCCCACCATCGCCGACCTATCGATGTGCGGCTACATGTATTACCCGGCCGAAGAGTTCGGCTTCGACATCCCCGCCGCGTATCCCAACATCGGCGGCTGGCTCGATCGCATCATGGCGCTGCCCGGCTGGAAGCACCCCTACGAGCTCATGCCCGGATATCCTCTGAAGCGCTGACGGCGTTTGCTGCCGCCGCAGGCGCGTTCAGCCGCGCGGTGCGGCGAGAAACCTGGTCAGCCCGGCGAACAGTCCACGACCGTCGGTGCAACCTATTTCCGGTTCCACATGGTTTTCGGGGTGCGGCATCATCCCGAGCACGTTGCCGCGCTCGTTGAGAATCCCGGCGATGGCGTAGATCGAACCGTTGATGTTCCACTCGGGCGTGAGCGCGCCATCGGGCGAGGCGTAGCGGAAGACGATGCGTCCCTCGCCTTCCAGTCGCGCGATCGTCTCGGCGTCGGCGACATAGTTGCCTTCGCCGTGCGCGACCGGCAGGCGGATCACCTGACCGGCATTGTAGCCTTGGGTGAACGGCGTGTCCGAGCGTTCGACCCGCAGATAGGCGTCATGGCAAATGAATTTCAGCCCGGCATTGCGCATGAGCGCCCCGGGCAGCAGCGCCGCCTCGCAGAGGATCTGGAAGCCATTACAAACGCCGAGCACGAGCCCGCCGCGGGCGGCGAACGCGCGCACCGCGTCCATGACCGGGGCGCGCGCCGCAATCGCGCCGCAACGCAGGTAATCGCCGTAGGAAAACCCGCCGGGGACGACGACGAGATCGGTGCCCGCCGGAAGCTCGGTCTCCGCATGCCAGACCATGGCCGGCGCGCGGCCCGCCGCAAGCGTCAGCGCGCGCGCCATATCCCGCTCACGATTGATGCCTGGGAAGACGAGGACGGCGGCGTTCATGGCGGCTGCGGGGTTACATAGATTCGTTCACGACATCGGCCGTGGTCGCCTTCGCGCGTGAATCATGACGCGATCTCGACCCGATAATTCTCGATCACCGTATTGGCGAGAAGCCGGTCGGCTGCTTCATTCAACACCGCCTCGGCGCGTTCACGGTCATCGCCCGCGATCTCGATGTCGAACACCTTGCCCTGGCGCACGCTGGTGACGCCGGCGACGCCGAGCGACTTCAGCGCGCCCTCGATCGCCTTGCCTTGCGGATCGAGGATGCCGGATTTCAGGGTCACGAAAACTCGGGCTTTCATCACGGGCCTCTGAAACGACGCCGCAGAACGACGGCGGGGGCGCTGTGCCCCCGCGTACCACCGTTTTCCCCTGACCTCAATGCAACCGCGCGGGCCCGCTTCAGCCCTTCACAAGAATCGGGCCCGACCCCTGCGGGCGTTCGTTCTCGCTCATAATGCCGAGCCTGCGCGCAACCTCGGTGTAGGCTTCGAGCAGGCCGCCGAGATCGCGACGGAACCGATCCTTGTCGAGCTTTTCGTTCGACTTTGTGTCCCACAGCCGGCACGAGTCGGGAGAAATTTCGTCAGCGACGACGATCCGCATCATGTCGTTCTCCCACAGCCGGCCGCATTCCATCTTGAAATCGACCAGCCGGATGCCGACGCCGAGAAACAGGCCGCAGAGGAAATCGTTGACGCGGATCGCCAGCGCCA
>JBAPYK010000433.1:0-1511 GCA_049284695.1 Rhodoplanes sp.
GATTCGGCCTGCTTGGTGGGGAAGTCGCATTTCTCGCGTCGACCCTGATCGTCATCGATGTAACACTCGCCGGCCTATTCTGGGCCTGGGGCGCCGACGAGGACGTCCTCGCCCACCTCGTCAAGAAGACCCTCTATGTCGGCTTCTTCGCCTTCCTGATTGGCAACTTCAACGCGCTTGCCAAGATCGTGTTCAATTCCTTCTCTGGTCTCGGTCTGAAAGCCGCGGGCTCTATTCTTTCCGCCGATCAGTTCCTGCAGCCCGGACGGCTCGCACAGGTCGGAATTGATGCCGGCAAGCCGATTCTTCAGGCCGCCGGCCAGCTCATGGGCTTCGTGTCGTTCTTCGAGAACTTCATCCAGATTTTCGTGCTGTTGATCGCATGGCTCGTCGTTCTGGTCGCGTTCTTCATCCTGGCCGTACAGCTGTTCGTCACGCTGATCGAGTTCAAGCTTACGACGCTCGCGGGCTTCGTCCTCGTGCCATTCGGCCTCTTTAGCAAGACGGCGTTCCTCGCCGAGCGAGTGCTGGGCAACGTCGTCGCATCCGGCGTCAAGGTGCTGGTGCTCGCCGTCATCGTCGGCATCGGAACCACGCTGTTCGGCGAGTTCACCCAAGGATTCGGCGCCAACCAACCGTCGCTCGAGGATGCACTGGCGCTTGTGCTCGCGGCGCTGTCGCTGCTCGGTCTTGGGATTTTCGGCCCCGGGATTGCGGCCGGTTTGACGGCCGGCGCGCCCCAGCTTGGCGCGGGCGCTGCGATCGGAACCGCGCTCGCCGCCGGAGGCATCGGTGTCGCGGGCGCCGTCGCCTTGAGGGCAGGAGCCGGGGCGCTCGCCGGCGCCGGCCAGCGCGTCGCATCGATCGCGTCTGGAACGACCCTTTCCAACGCTGGTACGGGCAATCCGCCCGCGGGCTCCGGCGGTCCGCCGGCATGGGCTCGCAAGCTACGCCGCGAGCAGATGATGAGCCATGGCGTTTCCACCGCCGCGCACGCTGTCCGCTCCGGTGATCATGGCGGAGGTTCCACCGGGGTCGACCTCAAGAGGGACCACTGATGCTCTTCCGCCGCGCCTCCATCCGCTATGGCCGCACCCCCGAGCCCGAGACGCCCTTTCAGAAACCGGCGCAGGTATGGGACGAGCGCATCGGCTCGGCCCGTGTCCAGGCGCGCAATTGGCGGCTGATCGCCTTTGCCAACCTGTTCCTCGCTGCCGGTCTTGCCGGCGGCCTCGTCTGGCAGGCTGCGCGCGGTACAGTCACCCCCTGGGTGGTGGAGATCGACAAGCTCGGCCAAGCGCAAGCCATCGCTCCGGCTGTTGCCGACTATCGCCCCACTGATCCGCAGATCGCCTGGCACCTGGCGCGGTTCATCGAAAACGTCCGCTCGATTCCAGCCGACCCGGTCATCGTCCGCCACAACTGGCTCGCCGCTTATGACTTCGTCACCGACAAGGGCGCCGTCGCGCTCAACGACTATGCCCGCGCCAATGACCCCTTCACCAAGGTCG
>JBAPYK010000434.1:0-10530 GCA_049284695.1 Rhodoplanes sp.
GCCACTCCCGCGAAGTAGCAGGAACCGTCATGCGCCGGGCTACGAGTTACGACGAGCTCACCGCGACCTTCCGCTGGGAAGTCCCCGCGCGCTTCAACATCGGCGTCGCGTGCTGCGGACGCTGGGCGTCGGACCGCACCCGCTTCGCGCTCTATTACGAGGACGAAGCCGGCCACAAGTCTGCGTGGACCTACTGGGACTTGCAGCAGGATGCGAACCGGCTCGCGAATGCGCTCGTCGCGCTCGGGGTGAAACGCGGCGACCGCGTCGCCATCATCCTGCCCCAGCGCCCGGAAACCGCGATCGCGCACATCGCGTGCTATCAGATCGGCGCGGTGGCGATGCCGCTCTCGTTCCTGTTCGGGCCGGACGCAATCGAATACCGCATGCAGAATAGCGAAGCCGTCGCGGCGTTGGTGGACGAAGCGAGCTTCCCGAATCTCTGGCCGGTGCGCACGAACCTTACCGACCTGAAACACATCATCTGCGTCGGCGGCGCTCGCGAGACCGACACGCTCGCCTGGGAAAGCCTGCTCGATAAGGGGGCGCGGAGTTTCGCGCCGGTGGACACGGCCGCGACCGACCCGGCGCTCCTGATCTACACAAGCGGCACCACCGGTCCGCCGAAGGGGGCGCTGAAGGCGCACCAAGTGATAATCGGCAACATGCCGGGCTTCGAGTGCTCGCACGATTTCTTCCCGCAGCCGGGCGACCTTTTCTGGTCGCCGGCGGACTGGGCGTGGACCGGCGGGCTGATGGATGCGCTTCTGCCCACGCTTTTCCACGGGCAGGCGATCCTCGGCTACCGCGGGCGCTTCGATCCGGAAAAGGCGCTGCACCTCTGCGACCGCTACGGCGTGCGGAACGCCTTCCTGTTCCCCACGGCGCTCAAGATGATGATGAAGGCGGTGCCGCGCCCGCGCGAGCGGTTCGGCGTGCAGCTGCGCTCGATCATGAGCGCGGGCGAAGCGGTCGGCGACACCGTGTTCGCGTGGACGCAGGAAGCGCTCGGCGTCACCGTGAACGAGATGTTTGGCCAGACCGAGATGAACTACATCGTCGGCAACTGCCAGTCGGTCTACCGGCCGAAGCCCGGCTCCATGGGTCGCCCCTACCCCGGCCACCGCGTGGCGCTGATCGACAACGACGACAACGAGGTGCCGGTGGGCGAGATCGGCGAAGTGGCGGTCAACCGCTACTGGCGTCCGGGTGAGGCCGACGCGGTATTCTTCCTCGAATATTGGAAGAACCCCCAGGCGACCGCCGCCAAGTTCTCCGGCGATTGGGGCCACACGGGCGACCTCGCGAAGCGCGACGAGGATGGGTATCTCTGGTACATGGGCCGCGCCGACGACATGTTCAACGCGGCCGGCTATCGCATCGGCCCGTCCGAGATCGAGAACTGCCTCGTGAAGCACCCCGCGGTGGCGAACGCCGCCGTGGTGCCGAGCCCGGATCCCGAGCGCGGCAACATCGTCAAGGCGTTCATCGTGCTCACTCCCGGTTTCTCCCCCTCGAAGGACCTGGAGGACGAAATCAAGCTCCACGTCCGCGGGCGGCTCGCGCCCTACGAATATCCGCGCGAGATCGAGTTTATCGACCAGTTGCCGATGACCACGACCGGCAAGGTGCAGCGCCGGGTGCTGCGGCTGCGGGAAGAGGAGCGCAGGAAGGCGACCGCATGACGGGGAAAAAGATTTCGGCCCTCACTGCTTCGGGCTGCCAAGTCTTACCGGTGCGCGACGGCGAGGTCGCGCAAGACATTGGCCTCAAGCTCGATCTCGGAAATCCTCGACTTCAACACGTCGCCTATACTGATGACGCCCACAACCTTTCCGCCCTCCACGACAGGAATATGCCGGATGCGGCGCATGGTCATGATGCGGGCGATGTCCGCGACGCTGTCCCCCGGCGCACACGTGATCACCGAGCGCGTCATCAGGTCCGACACCTTCAACGAAAGCAGCGCCGCGCCGTGCACCGCAAGTCCGTGGGCGATGTCGCGTTCCGAGACGAGGCCCTTTAGCGACTCGCCGTCGTTGCTGACGATCATGACGCCGACATCCGCGGACCGAAGACGCTCCGCCACCTCCCCGACCGATAGCGCAGGCGGCACCCAAAGTACGGCGGGGCGCTTGCTTTTCAGAATGTTATCGACTTGCATGGATGGCACCTCTCGAGCGCTCCCTTTTTCGGGCACAGCATATCTTATCCAATCATCGCTCATGAAGAATGTTTGGCAGCGCTGATCAGGCGAAGCGCGGGATTGTGACCGAGCGGCGGAGCGCCAGGAACAGGGCGCACAAGAGCGGCCCGAACCGTGCGAACCTGATAGTCTGCCGATTGCGCGCCCGCCGCGCGCGGCGTTCGACCTAACCGCTCGATCTCGCTTCCAAATTGAGCCGGCAGGCGGCGGCTGAACCACGCCAATTGTTAACGGAAAGTGACGCCAGCCTATGCAAAACGGCCATGCTGCCATGCGGTAAGCATACTGGAATCTCGATCATTTTCGCCTACATTCGAGCCAAACAATAAACCAGAGGCGATCCATGTTGACCAAAACCCCCGGTTCCGGCGCGCCGCCGCGTGGCGGTGCGCTCCGGCCTCTCGCCCTGGCCCGCAAGGCGTTCGCCGCCGTCCGCGAAGGCATCGAACTCGCCACGCGTTATCGGATACTCGCCAACATGAGCAATGAGCAGTTGGCCGCGCTCGGCGTCAGCCGGAAGGACATTGCGCGCATTGCGGTGAACGGTTGGAAGCGCTGATCGCGCCCACCGAACTGCGCAGCCGAACATCTGGTTAAGAGGCTGGCGCCTTCGCCTGGGCGTTGCGCGCTTCGCCGTCAACACGGACCGCGTGGAATTGCGCTGCCGGGAAGGCGCGGCGTCTGTCCGCACCGACGGTGCCGGCCCTCGCACGCGGCTGGCCCGCGCGCGCGATTGAACTTTGCAACGGACGTGGGCTTTTGTTATACGCAACCGGCCTGATCGCTGGCATTCTGTTCCCCGGTAGCTCAGCGGTAGAGCAACCGGCTGTTAACCGGTTGGTCGCTGGTTCGAATCCGGCCCGGGGAGCCAACCACAATTGTTCACTTTGAATTTGCTTGGTTTTTTGCTAAAAATGTCAAACTAGGATCAAGGTTTGACAGTTTTTGTTCCGGTTTTGCACTCACCTTGCCGATGGCGGCGCGGGCCAGCTTCTTTTGATCGGCTGCCTTCGTGTACCGGACAATCTCCCGCAAGCTGGCGTGGCCTGTGATCGACGCGATCTCGTGCTCAGTGCACCCTGCCTCCGCAAGTCGACGGGCGGCTGCTTTGCGCAATCCATGGGCGCTACAGTGAGGCAAGCCGGCGGCGTTGCATTGCTCGCGGAACCAATTGCCGAAGCCCGCAGCGGTGAACGGCTTCCCGAATTGCGTGGTCAGGAATGTGAGATGGTTGGCCGGGGTATCGGCGATGATCTTGGCCAGAACTTCATGAACCGGGATGTCCAATTCAGCGCCGGTTTTCATCTGGCGCACCTGCAAGACGCTATCGCGAATATGTTGGCGGCCCATGCGCACCACATCCGAGCGGCGTTGCCCGGTGTATAGTAGAAGGGTGAGCGCCAAGCGAGCGCGGGAACCCACCGGATGTTTCGTCTCGAACTGCGAAATCTCCGCATCCGTCCAACTATGGAACCCGTCCGACTTGACGCGGATGGCGCGCACGTCCCGCGTAGGATCGTCGGCACGTAGCCCGGCATCGACGGCATGCTTCATCATGGCTCGCAGAACCTTGCGCAAACCATTCGCGGAGTCCGGCTGTTCGGCACGCGCTGCCATCAACTTGACGATGTGTTCGCGCTGCAACGTCGCTGCGCTCTTGTCACCATGTGGGTTACCGTCTTTGTCCGTCTCGCGACAAAACCGCTCGATGATATTGCGATAGACAGATTGTGTGCTCGATTGCATCGAGCGGAAATCGACTGACACAAAATAGCTGGCGGCCAATGCATGAATTGTTCCAGGCCTCACCCGAGCACTGCCGAACGGCGACGGCTGTCCCGAAAGCGCGGCCTCGTAAACCGTCATGAACTCCGGCGACCACGGTAATCCGGGAAGAGGCACCGCCTTCAATCCGGCACGTCGGAAATAGAAGCGTGGCTTGCCGTGGCGGTCGACAAAGCCCTGCACGAACTTCGGCGGGCGCCCCATCAGATGCGGTCCCATTCGTTGCCTCCCTTGCCCTTCTCAGACGCTGGCTTCCCCGCGACTACAACGATCCGACCGTCCTTGTCCACCTCGACCCGGGCCACCTCGACTCCCGCGGCTACGACAGCCTTCACCGCCTTGGTGACATCGTTTTTCTTGAACGTGCACGGGCCGCGCGCCATCGTCTATCGGCCCCCCTCTTCGGCGCGTGCTGCAGTCAGAGCCAGGCGCAGCAGCGTGCCGTCGCCGACCTGGCTTCGTGCCGGGATGTGGTTGGGAACGCTCACGATCGCCCATCCGCATTTCTGCTTTGTGGCATCGAGATTATGGGCGCCGGCGCGGGCCAAAGGAACAGCCCAAGTACACGCCGCGGCGCGCCAAGCTTCGCTCCCTATTGAAAAATAGGCGCGAGCTGCAGCGGGCATTGATTTCAAGAGGATTATTGAAAATCGTAGGCTGCGGCTCGCGCCAAGGCGCTGATAATCCAGCGCTCTCCAAATATCCGACCGGCCCGCACCTCGCGGCTTTTTCCCTGCCATCGGTCGGTCGGGTGCACGCGTCTTGACGCGGCTCGTTGGTTCTTGGAGGAATCGGCGCGCCATGTCGTGCTCCTTCGTAACCGCGACCAGGTGAACCGACCGCATCGTGGTCCGAGAACAAGCCGCGCCGCTTATTCTGGTCGGACACCGAGGCATGGCGTCGAAGTGACGTAAGTCGCACCGAATTCTCACCGCTGCAACGGTTGGGCAAGTGTACATTCGACCGCTGTCTGGTGGCGCTGAAATCGCAGGAATCGGCGCGTGCAGGAGGACGCGGACGGCGCAAGCAAAGACGGGGGTCTCATAGGCGTACCCCCACCCGAACAGGCGCCAGGGCAAGAAGACGGGGAAGCTAATAACCGCGAGCCAGGCCGGCCCCAGCGCCGGGTGACTGCCCAGCGGCGCCGCCGCCGACTGTGACGCGCTCCAGATCGCAGAGACCACAATCGCGGCGACGGCGATAATCTGACCGACATGGACTCGCGCCGGACGCATTCCACCCCTCACGGGCGTCACAAGAGGCAAGTGGGACGATAAAAGGCAAGAAAGGCCCGTCGCGCAATGAGTCTCTCGATCACCAATTAGCAACGTTGTCATGCGTGCGAAAACAAGCGCAACGCACGATCGCACCCACGCCATCAGCGGACAAGATCGTCCAGCCGTTCAATTGCCTGTGAGCATATGGACGAAATTGGATCAGGGATCAGGTTTCTTTCGATCGCGCGCCTTTGCCCGCCAACGCAGAATGAGATCAGCTCTTGCCATTCGCGCGGTGTCGTTTCCGTGATTCACCCGATCGCCGCCGCGCGACGGTGCCGGGTGCGGGGTCACCGCAACCTGATCGTCAGCCCTGCAAGCCGTTATCGAACAGTGGAGGGCCGATCGATCCCTTGGCGGACAGGCCCGCCCCGATGATAAGCCTTGCGCCGTCATGATGCTCAAGCCGATTCTCACGCCACATGGCGCGCTGACGCTGCGCCAGGCCTCGGACGCGCCCGAAGTGGCGGCCGAGCTGGGGGCGCGGCTCGAGAGGGCGTTCGCGCGCGGGTCCGGCCATGGCCTGCTGTGGCTCGGCGCGAACGAGGTCGGGGCGGCCATGTCGCCCGTGCTGTCCTACTGGCGCGATTTCGCCACGCGCTACGTGACCGCGCTGTGCGCGCTGCCGAACATCGACGGCGAGCGGACGAAGCCGCCGGTTGTCCGACCGGCCGACGACGAATTAATGGCGCTGGCCGCGGCGGTTCCGCCCATGACCGGCGCGGAATACCTGACGGCCGATGTGCTCGGCGATCTCTGGGCGCAGACGGACGCCGCCTTCGACGCGGAACTCGCGCAATCGAAGCTTCCTGTCCAGGACTTTCTCAAGAGCCGTTATCCCGCCTGGAACCTGGTCGGGCGCGTGCATTTCAATCTGGCGGAGAACCGAAGGGACGAGGAGCGACCCTTCGCTTTCCTAGCGACCTATACGACGAAGCTCTCGGCGGAAGGCAAGGCGCAGCATCTGCCGCTGGGCAAGGCCTTGCAGGACTATGCTGGCGCGACGAACCGCGCGCGCCTGCTGTCGCTGCTGATGCCGGTCCAGCGCGCCGCCGAGCGCTGCCAATGGCTCAAGGCCATGGTAGACGCCGGCGAAGTCTTCCACCCGTTGCGCTGGGGGCCGCAAGAGGCGCTGCAATTTCTCAAGGACGTGCCCGCGCTCGAAGCCGCCGGCGTGGTCGTGCGAATGCCGGCGAACTGGCGGATGAACCGCCCCGCGCGGGCGCAGGTGAAGGCGACGGTCGGCGCCAACGCCCCCGCGCAGCTTGGACTGGACGCGCTGCTCGACTTCTGCATGGAGGTGACGCTCGACGGTGAGGCGCTCACGAAGGCCGAAATCAAGCGCTTGCTAGCGCAGGGCGACGGGCTCGCATTTATTCGTGGCCAATGGGTCGAGATCGACCACGACCGGCTGAGCCGGACGCTCAAGCGGTTCGAGGCGATCGAACGCCGCGCCGCGGCGGAGGGCCTGTCGTTCGGCGAGGCCATGCGGCTCCTCGCCGGCGCTAACCTTTCCGGCGACGACGCTGCCTCGCAGACCGACCGCGACTGGTGCGCGGCCGTGACGGGGCCATGGCTGGCGGAGACGCTCGCCGCATTGCGCCGCCCGGACGGCCGCATCGGCGTCGATCCGGAGCGGCTGCTGAAAGGGACGTTGCGGCCCTATCAACGGGCGGGCGTGCAATGGCTCTATCTGCTGGCGCGGCTCAAGCTCGGGGCGTGCCTCGCCGACGACATGGGGCTCGGCAAGACCATCCAGGTGCTCGCGCTCCTGCTCGTGCTCAAATCGGAAGCCGCGGGCAAGGCCGAGCCCTCGCTCCTGGTGGCGCCTGCCTCGTTGCTCGCCAACTGGGCGTTCGAGATCGCCCGGTTCGCGCCGAGCCTCAAGGCGATGGTGGCGCACCCCTCGGCGATGCCGTCGGAGGCGCTGAAGGCGGATGGGCCCGACAATCCAGCGGACGTCGATCTGGTCATCACGAGCTATGGCTATCTCGCGCGCGCACCATGGCTGAAGGAACGGGCCTGGCGGCTGGTGGCGATCGACGAGGCGCAGGCGATCAAGAACCCCTCGGCGCAGCAGACCCGCTCGGTCAAGCAGATCAAGGCGGCCGCTCGCATCGCGCTCACCGGGACGCCGATCGAGAACCGGCTCAGTGACCTGTGGTCGATCTTCGACTTCCTCAATCCGGGGCTGCTCGGCTCGTCCAAGCAGTTCTCGTCCTATGTTAAGCAGCTTGCCGATCGGCCGCAGAATCCCTACGGGCCGCTGCGCGAGCTGGTGCGCCCCTATATTTTGCGGCGGCTGAAGACCGACAAGAGCGTCATCGCCGATCTGCCCGACAAGACCGAGGTGAAGGCTTTCTGCCCGCTCAGCCGCAAGCAGGCGGCGCTCTACCAGCAGGCGGTGGACGACCTCGCCCGGCAGTTGGAAGACGCCGACGGCATCAAGCGCCGCGGCATCGTGCTCGCCCTGCTCATGCGGCTGAAGCAGATCTGCAACCACCCTTCCCAATGGCTCGGCGACAACGGCTGGGCGGAGGAGGACAGCGGCAAGTTCGCGCGGCTGCGCGACCTCGTCGAGGAAATCGCCGCGCGCCAGGACAAGGCGCTGGTCTTCACCCAGTTCAAAGAGACGACCGCGCCGCTTGCGGCGTTTCTCGGTTCGGTGTTCGGGCGGCCCGGCCTCGTGCTGCATGGCGAGACCGAGGTGAAGAAGCGCAAGGAACTGGTCCGCCGGTTCCAGGAAGACGAGTCCGTCCCCTTCTTCGTTCTCTCGCTCAAGGCCGGGGGCGCCGGGCTCAACCTCACCGCCGCTTCGCATGTCATCCATTTCGACAGGTGGTGGAACCCAGCTGTGGAAAACCAGGCCACTGACCGCGCCTTCCGAATCGGGCAGACTAAGAACGTGCTGGTCCACAAATTCGTGTGCCGCGGCACGGTTGAGGACAAGATCGACCGGATGATCGAATCGAAGCAGCGGCTCGCGGGGGATTTCCTGAGCGGCGGCGCGGAGCCGCCCCTGACCGAGCTGAAGGATGAGGAATTGCTGAAGCTCGTCTCGCTCGATCTGGCGATGGCGATGAAGGAGGGCTGACGATGAGCTTTTACGGCTGGCGGCCCTATGTGTCGGTTGCCCAAAGACAGCGGCAGGCGCAGAAGAAGCTCACCGAGATGAAGAAGAAAGGCCAGTCGGTGGCACCCGTGGCGATTGAGGGCCGGATCATCGCCGCGAGCTTCTGGGGCAAGTCCTGGTGCGACAATCTCGAGCGCTATAGCGACTATGAAAACCGCCTGCCGCGCGGGCGCACCTATGTCCGCAACGGGTCGGTCGTCGATCTACAGATCGCAACGGGCGAGGTGGCGGCGTGGGTGTCGGGTTCGGAACTCTACCAGGTGAAGGCGACGATTGCACCGGTCAAGGCGGCGCGCTGGAAGGCGATCTGCCGCGACTGCGCGGGCACGATCGAATCCCTCGTGGAGCTTCTGCAGGGCCGGCTGGCCAAAGGGGTGATGGACCGGGTCTGCCGGAAAGGCGACGGCCTGTTTCCGGCGCCAAGCGAGATCAAGCTCTCCTGCAGTTGCCCGGATTGGGCGGGCATGTGCAAGCATGTCGCCGCCGCCCTCTACGGGGTCGGCGCGCGGCTCGACCATAAACCGGAACTGCTGTTCGTGCTGCGCGGCGTCGATGAGAGCGATCTGCTGGCGCGCGCCGGGGCGGACCTTCCGCTCGCCAAGGCGACGCCCAAAGGGAAGAAGGTCCTCGACGACGGCGATGTTGCGGCCGTGTTCGGGCTCGACATGGCGGAAGCCGCTGGCCTTGCCGCTCTAGCCTCCGCTCCCGCCGCGCCAAAGCGGACGCAGCACCGCGAGGCGGCGGGAGACAGCGCGGCGCCCGCCGCGGCGGCCGGCAAGCGGTCCGCTGCCGCGAGGGGCAAGACGCCCGTCGGCGGCGCGCGCGAGATCTCGGCCGGGACGGCGCGCAAGGCCCCCGCTGCGACGACGGCAAAATCGGCCGTCGCGACGACCAGGAAGGCGCGCGTCGGGACAACCTGGAAGACACCGGTCGTGACAAAGACGGCCGCGGCGAAAGCAAGCAATCTGGGCCGGACGACCCGCTCCAGGCCGGAGCCCAAATGGGCGGCCTTGGTCCGCGCCCGCAAACGGCACGCGAGCCGCGGCGCGCAGCGCTCCGGCTGACGCGGACGGAAGCCATGGCTGCTGTCATGGAAAATCGGCTCGAAAATCGGCTCCAGAACTTGGAGCACGGCCTGTTGAGCCGCCCAGCTTCGCCTTGATTCTGAGCCTTGGAATCGCAATCCGCCGGCCTCGAACGGGCTGACCCGTCGGCCAAATTTACACGGCATCAATGTCGGCGTCGCCGTCGAGAATCCGCTGGCGCATGCGGGCTGGCACGCAGTCGGCAAGTCGGAGACATGAACGTGCAAGGAGGCCACGACCTTGTGCCGGCATTGCTGGTAGGAAAGCGATCTGCAGCGGCATTTTCTAGATGTGCAGGCAACGGCTTCGACGATGGAAGGCGGCACAGCTTTTATCTCGCCCAACCCCCAACCGCCCCTTCCTCTGCTCTGTTTGCTCATTCTTCCGACTGTCTTGTTGGTGAGGCGGAGTCCTGCGTCTCATTCACGCGGATTCAATCGCCACCGAGCCCAATGACCCGCTTGAGAAGAGGCACGCCCGGGGGCAGCAAGCGATGGGAGGAGAGCAGATTTTCGAGCGTCGCCGAGGGGAGAACGACCGCCGTTTCTCCTCGCTCGGGGGTCCGATGTTCAATTCGGTATAACCCGATCGGCGCGCTTCCGGAGGCGTTGTAGAGGAGCAGAGGATGGAGTTCGCGCATGGGGATCGCGACGGCCGCCGCAGCGAGAAAAGGCATCGCGACCACGAGGATTCGGGTGCGCGGGCGCATCGGATCAGCGCACACCGGAGGTCGACTCTCGTTTGTTCGCCTCCGACCAGGCGATCAGATCTTCGAGGTGATAACGGACATAGCGGCCATGCTTGCGGTAGACCGGGCCCCCACCGTGAACGCGCCATTTCTCGAGTGTGTTCGGGTTCAGCCCGAGCCAGGCGGCAGCTTCCTTGGTGGTGAGGAAAGGTTTGTCGGGAGCTGTTTTCTTGTCATCTGCCGTCATCGCCCTTCTCCGCTGGCGCAATGTCTGGCCAGCGCCAGCGTCGGGCAGGATGATCGCGCGAGTGGAAACGCGGGAGTGTCGAAAACGGCAGGGTGAGAAATCGACACCC
>JBAPYK010000435.1:0-6500 GCA_049284695.1 Rhodoplanes sp.
ACTTCGGCGAGCGAGGCGTGCTCGACCGCTTCGGGCAGATCGAGCCGAAGCTGTTCATCACCGTCGACGGTTATTGGTACAACGGCAAAACGGTGCCCATCGTCGACAAGCTCAAGACGATCGTGGCGGAGCTTGACTCGGCCTCGACCGTGGTTGTCGTGCCCTATCTCGGCGAAGCGGAAGCGGTCGCGAAAGAGCTGCCGCGCGCGGTCACGCTCGACGCCTTTGTGAACGCGTTCGCGCCCCAGCCGATCGCCTATACGCGCCTTCCCTTCAATCATCCCGTCTATATACTTTATTCCTCGGGCACGACCGGCGCGCCGAAGTGCATCGTGCATGGCGCCGGCGGCACCTTATTGCAGCTTATGAAGGAGCATCAGCTCCAATGCGACATTCGCGCCGGAGAGCGCGTATTCTATTTCACCACGCTCGGCTGGATGATGTGGAATTGGCTTGCTTCGGCGCTCGCGAGCGAGGCGACGCTTCTCCTCTATGACGGCTCGCCCTTCGCGCCGAATCCGGCGGTGCTGTGGGACTTCGCCCAGGAGATGCGGATGAACGTGTTCGGCACCTCGGCGAAATATATCGACGGCTGCGCCAAAGCGGGCCTTGCGCCAGCCAAAACGCATGATCTTTCCGCGCTGCGCCTCATCACCTCGACCGGCTCGCCGCTCGCGCCCGAGAGCTTCGATTATGTCTACCGGGTGATCAAGCAGGACCTGCACCTCGCCTCGATCTCCGGCGGCACCGACATCATCTCCTGTTTCGTCTGCGGCGATCCCACCGGGCCGGTATGGAAAGGCGAAATCCAGGCGCCGTCGCTCGGGATGGCGGTCGACGTCTATTCGGAAGACGGCAAGCCGCTGCGCGAAGAGAAGGGCGAACTCGTCTGCCTGAAGCCGTTCGTGTCGATGCCGGTGATGTTCTGGAATGACCCCGAGGGGAAGAAGTATCACGCGGCCTATTTCGAGAAATTTCCCAATGTGTGGGCGCATGGCGATTTCGCCGAATGGACGCGGCACGGCGGCATCATCATTTACGGCCGCTCCGATGCGACGCTGAACCCCGCGGGCGTGCGTATCGGCACGGCGGAAATCTATGCGCAAGTCGAGCAGATTCCCGAAGTGGTCGAGGCGATCTGCATCGGCCAGGATTGGCAGCATGACGTGCGCGTGGTTTTGTTCGTGCGGCTGCGCGAGGGCGTGACCCTCGATGGAGCGCTCAAAGACCGCATCCGCAAGCAGATCCGCACCGGCGCAAGCCCGCGCCATGTGCCGGCGAAGATCGTCCACGTCGCCGACATCCCGCGCACGCGCTCGGGTAAGATCACCGAGATCGCGGTGCGCGACGTGGTGCACGGGCGGCCGGTTAAAAACACCGAAGCGCTCGCCAATCCCGAGGCGCTCGCGTTATACGAAAACCTGACGGAATTGCGGGAGTGAGGTTTAGCTGCAATCGACGCGAGGGCCGCGACCAGAAAGGCCTAATTCTAATGCTCACGCTCCGCGGCCGATATCTGCCGCCAAGCGCCGACCTGGATGGCGGGGTCCCGCATCAATCGGAGTTGGGATTGCGCGATCATCATTCCCCGACATAGGCCCAGCACTCGACCTCGACCTGCGCGCCGAGCGCAAGACCATTGGCGCCGAAGGCGGAGCGGGCGGGCAAGCGATCGGGGTCGAAATAGCCCACATAGACCTTGTTGAAGTCGGCCCATTTCGCCATGTCGGCGAGCATCACCGTGCACTTGAATACGTCGCGGAACGACAAGCCGTTCTCCCTCAAGACAGCGCCGATGTTTTCCATGGTTTGCCGCGCTTCCGCCTCCATGCCTCCGGGGACGAGCTCGAGCGTGCCCGGCTTGTTGCCGAGCGCCCCCGAGAGATACAGAACATCGCCGACGCGCACGGCCTGGCTGAAGGGCAGCTTCGCGGCCTTCGCCGCGGGCGAGTTGATAAATTCCATCGCATGATTCTCCATGAGCGCAAGCGCCGCAAACAGAGGGCATCGCCGAAAGTTCGCTCGCCTCTTTACATCACGGCACCGGCTGCGCGGGATCGAGATCGTCGGCAAGCCGCACCATGCGGATGACGGGAAGCAGGCCCACCAGCACGATGAGAAGCGCGGCAAGCGCGCCGTCCTCGAAGCTCCCGCGCGTGGCGAACTGATAGATGTAGGTCGAAAGCGTTTCGACGTTGAGCGGGCGTAACAACAGCGTCGCCGGAAGCTCCTTAAGGCAATCGACGAAAACCAGCAGCGCCGCGCTGAGCACGGCCGTCCGCGTCAGCGGCAGGTAGACGGTGCGCAGCACCGTTGCGGGCCGCGCACCGAGGTTGCACGCCGCATCGTCAAGGTCGGGCGTGATGCGGGCAAGGCCCGCCTGCGCAAACCCGGTCGCGAGCGCGAGGAACCGCACCACATAGGCGATCACGAGGGAGGCGCTCGAACCGGCCAGCAGCAGGCCGACGCTTTGCCCGGCGAATGCCTGCGTCGCCGCATTGACCAAATCGTCGAACGCAATCAATGGCGCGAGAAGACCGAGCGCCAGCACGGTGCCGGGCACCGCATAGCCAAGGCCCGCAATCGACACGCAGACTGCAGCAAATGGCCGGCGCACGAACCGGTGAGCAAAGGCGACGCCGAAGCCCAGCGCGAGGGTGATCACGGTCGCGGAAGCGGAAAGCGCTATCGTGGTCAGCGCATGTCCGAACAGGTCCGGATCAAAACCGACCAGAAGCTCGCGCCTGATCACCTGATTGACGAGGAAGCCGAATGGAACAAGGAACCCGAGCGCGACCGGGATCAAGCAGACCGCCGCCGCGGCGTAGCGCTTCGGGCCGCGCAGCCGATGGCGAGCACGCAAGCGCGGATCGCGGTCGAACCCGGCATATTGGCGCCCGCGCCGCGCCGCGCGCTCGAGCGCGATCAGGGCGGCCACCACGACCAGCATCACGCAGGCGATCTGCGCTGCGCCGGCGAGACTGCCGCGATTGAGCCAAGTGGTGAAGATGGAGAGCGTCAGGGTATTCACGCCGAGATATTCGCTCGCGCCGATGTCATTGAGCGTTTCCAAAAGCACGAGGGTAAGTCCCGTGGCGATAGCGGGCCGTGCAAGCGGCAACGTCACGTCGCGGGCGAGCCGCCACCGTCGTGCGCCGAGACCGCGCGCGACCTCGATCAGCGTCACGCTCTGCGTCTGAAACATCGTGCGCGCGGCGAGGTAAACGTAAGGATAGAGCACGATGCCAATGACGAAAACGGCGCCGCCGAGCGAGCGAATTTCGGGAAACCAGTAATCGGCCGGCGAGCGCCAACCGGTCAGGCTCCGCAGCAAACTCTGCACCGGTCCGAGCGCGTCGAGCACGTCGACATAGACGTATGCGACGATATAGGTCGGAAAGGCGAGCGGCAGCGGCAACAGCCAGACGAGCAGGTTCCGTCCGGGGAATTGATACGCCGTGACCAGCCAGGCTGCGCTGACCCCGACGATCGCCGCGATCGCGGACACTCCGGCCAAGAGCAGCACGGTGTCGCGAAGGGCGGTCGGGAGCACATACGCGAAGAGGTGACGCCAGATCTCCGTGTCGCCCTGCAGCGCAATGTGAAGAAGGCTGACAATCGGCGCGAGCGGCACGGCGGCGACGAGAATGAGTAGCGCGATAGCGACCGGATGGGCTGGCCGCGCGGCGCCGACAGCGCGCGCCGGCCGCGGTCGCAGCTCGTCAACTGCACGAACGCAGCGCGCGCTCCGTGATGCGTCTTCCAGTTGCTCGCGTGGGACGGGACTGCTGTCGCCGCCTCCCCCATTGCGAGGGAGGTCGGATGGCATTGCTGCGCTGGAAGGCGGGCTGATTAATCCACTCGTCGCGCTAATTCCCTTCTCCCCAACCCTCCCCCGTGAAGGGGGAGGACAAAGTAGCCGCAGCGACTGCGCCGTGAATTGACACTGCGGTCACGGGGAAGACGGCTCAGTTGTCAAATCCGACTTTGTCGACCAGCGTCGCAGCAGCTTTCTTGTTCTCAGCGATTTTGGCAATAGGCAATGGATCGGCGTTGAGTTCGCCATAACTAGCGATGGTCGGGTTGATCCCGGTCGCGGCGCGCACCGGATATTCGTAGTTCATGTCCGCATAGAGCTTCTGCGCCGGCTCGCTCACCAACCACTCGATGAACTTCATGGCGTTGGCTTTGTTAGGCGCGTTTTTCAGGAGCACGACCCCCGATATGTTCATATGCGTGCCGCCGTCCTTGAAGGTCGGGAGGATGACCTTGGTTGCTTCCGCCCACGCCTTCTTGTCGGGATCGCGATTGAGCATCAGCGCCCAGTAATAGGTGTTGCCGACACCGATGTCGCACTTGCCCGCGGCGATGTCGCGCGCGACCTCGCGGTCGCCGCCGGACGGCTTCTGCGCGAGGTTGGCCTTGAGGCCGGTGAGCCATTCCTCCGTCTTCGCCTCGCCGTGATGCGCGATGTGGGCGGCGAACAGCGCATTGTTATAAATGTGCTGGCCGGAGCGAATGCAGACTTTGCCCTTCCATTTGGGGTCGGCAAGCTCTTCGTAGGTGATCTCGTTCTGCGGGACGCGATCGCGCGAGGCATAAACGACGCGGGCGCGCGCGGAGATGCCGTACCACTGGCCTTCCGGGTCGCGGTACTGCGGCGGCACCACCTTGTCGAGCAGTTCCGACTTGATCGGCTGGGCGATCCCGAGATCGACCGCTTCTTTCAATCGCCCGATGTCGACCGTCAACAGCACGTCGGCGGGGCTGTTCGCCCCTTCGGCCGCGATCCGCTGCTCCAGGCCGGCGCTTGCGGATATCACGTTGACCTTGATCCCGGTCGCCTTGGTGAAGGCCTCGAACAGCGGCGCCATCAGTTTCGCTTCGCGATAGGTGTAGACATTCACCTCATTCGAATCCCCGGCCGCTCGACCGGCGCCCGTGGCGACAAGCATGACTGCGAAGGCAGCGACGATCAGCGCGGGCGCTCGCCGCGCGCCGGGAACTCGCCAGAAGCATGACGGCATGAAATCTTCACTCCCCTATTGCGGCCGGCGTCTGCGCGATTGGCGACAGCGCGCTCAACGGCAACAGCTAGGGGGGTTAAGCGTCGCTGTCAAGTCGGATATATCAAATATATCAATAACTTAGAATGGTTAAAATGTAGCAGATTGGAATGAATCGAAACTACCGGCGTGTTGTTTGATCTATCTTGAGAATTCACCCTTCCACCAGATGAAAACGTGCGGCGGTTCCGAGCGCCACTTCAGCGCGTCGCCGCTTCGGCCTTCGCCAGAGAACTGAGCGCGATGTCTCTCAAACGAGAGTCTGCGATTTCGGCGACAAGTTTGTTGAGGATCGCCTGCCCAAAAGAGGCGAAGTCCTGCGCCACCGCAACGAACGCGCCGGGGCCGCCGATGACATTGGCGCGATAGTAGTTCTCGAGCCCGCCCGTCGGGTTGGTGTGCTCGGCGTTCCATGACAGCGGCTGTTCGGTGAGGATAACAAGACCATTGACGGTGACGCCCTTGGCGACCGCTTCGTCGCGCGCGGCCGTTACGTCGCGTCCGGAATTATTGGTGCCGTCGCCCGACACATCGATGGTTCGGCGGCGCGCCTCGAACGGCGCGCGCTCCATCTGCGCCATGGCGGCATCGATCCCGCCACTGATCGAGGTGCGATCGGCGAAGGCGCGCGGCGTTTCGGCTAGTAGACTCGCAAATTGGTTGGCGCTGTCCGCATCGCGTATCACCATCCAGTCGACCACGACCTTCTGATTGCCGGCTCCCGACCATTCGATGTAGCAGATGGCGACCCGTCCATGCCGGCCAGCGCTGATGGCTTCGAGCACCCGCGGATTGGTGAGAGCGGCGGCATAGCCCTCGCGCTGCAACTGAAACTTCTGCGCATCGACGCTGCGCGAGACGTCGGCGGCGAGCGCGAGCAGCAAATCGACCGTTTCCGCGCGCACGCGGCCCGGCAAAAGCGCGGCGACCGTCACCAAAAGGGCGGTTATGCCCACGCCGAGAAATTGGCGGACCTTTGAGCGAATTCCGTCCCGGCGGAATCGGAATTCGCTCCGGTTTTCCTTTGGTGGTCGCATTTTCTGCGGCGAACCGGTTTCCACTTCGGCGGAGAATGCCCTAGTCCACATAACGGTCTCCGATCGGTTCCAAGCACCCTCCAAGCCGCTCGCTCGCGGCCGCGCCGCACGGCCGCGATAATGATAACGCGCGATAACCGCGAAACGATCCACTCCATTCTATGCCGGTCCGCGCGCTCGCGGGAATGTGCTTGAGCATCCACCATGCCCACGGCGCCAACGCCGCGATAGGTTCGCCCGCTTCGGCAATCAGACACTGGGCCGGCTTATGAGCGGCATCGCCGGTCTCCACCCACTCCAGACGCTCCACACATGGCGCCGCCGCAGCCACAAGGGTCGCCGCGAGTCTCTGTGCAGCGCCTGCCTCGCTATCGCCAAAACGACGCTCAGCGGGCGC
>JBAPYK010000436.1:0-4044 GCA_049284695.1 Rhodoplanes sp.
AAACAACCCTCGCCTGTAAGGCGAGGGGTTCAATAAGGGTCGATTGGAAATCGACTGCGATCCCCAGCCGCCTCGCTGTTCCGTTCCAACTCGTCGCCCTTCCTGGAGAACCAAGCGACGCGCGCCCCGGAAATATCTCGCCCTGTCGGCCAGCGACCTCGCGCCGCTCATCGGACATCGTCGCCTTCGCCGACTTCGTCAGCCCTTCGCTTCGCCTGAAGGCGAGGGTTTGGATCCCCGAAGGGGACAATCAACGTAGGTGTGATCCTCGTCGGTCGGCCAATGGCGCTGGAAATCGTCGAGGAAGGCGGCCTAATCGTGCTCCAGTCCATGCACCTTGAAATAGCGCAGCGGAAACGAAAAGCCGTGGTCGATGCCGACCAGCGTGGGCAGGTCCTCGGTCAGCTTGTCGGCCAGCCATTCGGCAATCCCACGCCGCGTCCAGTATTTCTTCAGGGATGGCGGCGGCGGAACCTCGACCGGCGGTGCATCGCCCTCAGCCAGATAGACGCACAGACCCTTCAGGCTGGCGGTGGGCGTCTCGGCGCCCGAATAGTCGATGCCGATCGTGCGGGCGAAGGCGGGCATGCTGGACTACGACCCATCCTTGAGAGGCTTGCTGCTTGCCGACTTGCCCTCGCCACGAGCGACAGCAGCGATCACGCCAACAAGCGCAGTGTTAAGCGCCGCCATTGCGCTCTGAAGATGCGCCAGATCGACATGGAACTCGCCATCAACGGGCACGTCTTTCTTCGCGGCCTTGTCGTAGTTCTGGCTGTAACGAAACGCAGTCGAGTTCGGGTCGATCGCGGCAAGCTCTTTCAATCGTTTGGCGATCCAGTCGGGAAGATCGGTATCGAACTCGGTCTTGATGAATGCCTGGAACTGATCCGCAAGCCCACCGAGGTCGTGCGTCTTAGCCGCATTGCCCAGCGCCGCCTTCAGGAAAAGTTCGACGGAATGGCGGTAAAGGTAAAGGACCGGGTTGGCGAGCCGATGGTCCTCCCAATCTCCGTTCCTGATCTTTTCCGACAGGAGATAGGCGGCGTCGAAATATTGCTGCCCGACATGCTGAAACGTGAGATTCGCCATTCCGCCGACCATGAAACCCCAAGGTCCTTCCGACGGGTCCACCCGCTCCAAGGCCGGTGTCGGCTCCTCAAAAAGCGGGCGGTTCATTTGCGCATCGGTAAAGGCTGTCACGCGAGCGCCCATGACCTATTCCGCTGCCTCACGTTCTTGGCGCTCGGCGGGCGCCAGCGCCTCGGCGAGCAGCGCGTCGAGCAGGCGACGACGCGTTGCGGTGGTCGCGGTGAGGCTCGTCTCCAGCCGGTCGCAGAGCGCCATCAACGCATCGACCTTGGCGACGATGCGGTGTTGTTCGGGGAGCGGCGGGATTGGTATCGGAAGCGGCTTCAGATTCGCCGCCTTGATGCCCTTGGCCGTCATGCCGGTGGCGTGCGCATCAATAAGCGATTGCATCACGTCACTCATCAACGCAAGCATCAGGAACTTGGTGTCGATCTCGCCATACGGCTGGAAGCAAATGGCGCGCTGAGCGAGCGCGAACGGCTCGTCCATGTCATTCAAGCAGATGTTCGCAAGCGGCGCCTCGGTGGTGAAGAACAAATCTCCAATTTTGGGAAAGCCTCGGGTCATCCAAGACTTGAACGTCTTGTCGGAAATGAACTCGCGAGGCTCCCGGTTGAGATAGCCCATGCGGATGTTCTTTGCGGTGATAAGGGGGATTCCCTCGTGCGTCTTTGGAGGCGTCTTGCCGCGATAGTCGATGAACAGAAACAGGTTCTCAAACGACTGAGCTGCCCATCCAGGCGGCAGCATCATCGAGAGTTTTGCGGGATCGGGATCGGGCGCCTTTATCCGAGCGTCGCCGGTCTTACGCTTCCTCTCGGCTTTTCCTGCTGCGATCCGCTTCAAGAGCTCCGAAGCCGGCTCGTCGTTCGGGTCTTGCGGCACGAGTTTGCCTTGAACGGCTAGGCTGAGGATGCTCTGGCGGAGTTGCTCGATCTGGTCGGGGCGCGCGGTGAGCGCCGGCAGGGCGTCGAGCGCGAAACGGGCGTCGTCGCGGAAGGTGTCGGGATCCGGCGCGTTGAGGCCGGCGAGGCTCGCCACCGTGAGCCGGTCGCGCGTCGTCTCCCGCGCGCCGCGCGCCGCTTCCAGCCGGTCGCATGTCCGGCGCCAGGAGTGTCAGCCGCAGGACTCGCCCCGCATAGGATTCGTTGATTTTCTCGGCGGCCGCGATCTCCGCGATAGTCGCATACTTGCTGTTCTCCAGCATCTTCCGCCAGCGGTATGCCCGGGCGATGGCCTTGACCATCGCGTTGCCGATTCGTCGGCAGGGTGCCGCCCAGGTGCCGTTTGCGCCATCGGGCGCGAGAACAAGTTTCCGACCGCCGCGCTTGCGGATCGAAATCGGCACTCGCATCGTGACAGTTCGTCCATCGTGGCGCGGATTCGGCTCGCTCATCACGCCGCCCTCCGTGATTGCGATCTGACGGCGCGCAGGTCAGTGACCAGATTCGTCAGTCCCTCGGTCCGCAACCGGATGTTGGCACCGTCCGTTCTGACATCGACCCGCTCGACGAGGAGCTGGACGATGCGCGCCTGCTCGGCAGGGAACAGCTCGTTCCACAGCGGATCGAGCCGCTCCAATGCTTCCCGCACCTCAGCCTCCGAAATCTCCTCGCCCGATTGCCGCGCCGCCCGCCACGTGCGCACGACGACCTCCGGTGCTCGCAGCAATCCGCGCAGCTGATCGATGACCGCGGTTTCGATCTCACCCGCCGGTACGCGCCGGATTGGACAGGTCTTGCCATCGCGCTTCAGTATGTCGGTCGACACGTAATAGCGATAGAGCTTTCCGTTCCGGCGGGTATGGGCCGGCGTCATGGCCGCGCCGGTCGGACCGAAGATCAGGCCCTTCAGCAAGGCCGGCGTCTGCGCCCGAGTCCGCATGGCGCGTTTGCGCGGGCTGTCACCCATGATGTCGTGCACGCGCTCCCACAGCGGCCGCTCGACGATCGCCGCGTGCTCGCCCGGATATGCGATCCCCTTGTGGACGGCCTTGCGGATGTAAACGCGATTATTGAGGATGCGGTAGAGATAGCCCTTGTCGACCGGCTTCCCGCCCTTCGTCCGCATTCCCTCCGACCGGAGGGCCACGGTCAGCTTGGTCATCGACCCGACGCGCAGAAAGCGCTGAAAGATCGTCCGCACTGCCGCCGCCTCGGCCTCGTTGACCACGAGCTTGCGGTCCTTGATGTCGTAGCCGACCGGCGCCCAGCCGCCCATCCACATGCCCTTCTTGCGGGAGGCCGCGAACTTGTCGCGAATGCGCTCGCCGATCACTTCGCGCTCGAACTGGGCGAAGCTGAGCAGGACGATGAGCGTGAGCCGCCCCATCGACGTCGTCGTGTTGAACGACTGCGTCACGCTGACGAAGGTGACGCTGTTGCGATCGAAAACCTCGACGAGCTTGGCGAAATCCATCAGCGACCGGGACAGGCGGTCGATTTTGTAGACGACCACCACGTCGACTCGTTTCGCTTCAATATCAGCAATCAGGCGCTGCAGCGCCGGCCGCTCCAAGGTGCCGCCGGAGAAGCCGCCGTCGTCGTAGCGGTCGGGGACGAGCAACCAGCCCTCCGCCTTCTGGCTCGCGACATAGGCCTCGCACGCCTCGCGCTGGGCGTCGAGGCTGCTGAACTCCATGTCGAGGCCTTCCTCGCTCGATTTGCGGGTGTAGACCGCGCAGCGGAGCCTTCGGACGACCGGTTTCTTCATGACCGGCCCCCGTGGTTCTTAATTCCAAAAAACAAGAGCCCATTCCAGCGCGTGCCGGTGATCGCGCGGCCAGAAATGGACGCGGGACCCGAACTGTTGGCGGATACAGCGCAGCCAGGGGATGCCGGCATGCGTGGATTTCGCCACCGACCCCTGCACGTCGAATTGAAAGACCGATTTCGCGCGGCCCGTGCATTCCTCAGTCAACCGCCGCCAGCGGGAATTGCTCATGCGGGCCGC
>JBAPYK010000437.1:0-8405 GCA_049284695.1 Rhodoplanes sp.
AGACACGGCACCGCGCTTGGCCGTCCTAAGATCAGATTAGGTCTTTGATTCCGCGTGGTGGTGGACGCAGCCCGGATCGAACCAGTCTCCACCTCAAATTCCCTGTAACAGGGAAATTAACAGGGAATTTTGCAGAATGCGGCCTGAAGAGGCGATTTTCGCGCCTGCTAAGGCAGCAAATTCAATGCTTTGCAGAGAAATTCCCTACGCAACGGAACAGGGAATTTTTGGAGCCATAACAGGGAATTTTTTCGAAGAACAGGGAATTTTCTCGTCCGACCAGCAACGCAGAAAAAAGCCCAATCAAGTGTCTGTCAGGGCGGATGGAGTTTTCGGAAGCGACAAGCCTGCGCGGTGACACCGTCATCGGATCGAGGGCGATCATGGAGCATCCAACGGGCGAACCGGGGTCGGACGCTGTTCGGCCAATTCAGGGGCGCGCACAAGAGGCTTCGGCCTGCCCAGATCAAGCACGACGCGACACAGGGCGGAATCCTCCGGGTCAGGCTCGACCTTGAAGCCGAGCTCGCCGCACAGCCGGAGCATGGTGGTATTCTCGCTCAGCACTTGTCCTTCGATCAACCTCAAGCCGTCGGCGGACGCATACTCGATCATTGTCTGCATCAATAGCCAGCCGAGCCCGCGGCCCTGGAGATCGGACCGAAGCAGAATAGCGTATTCGCCGGTCTCGTGGTTCGCGTCGGCGTGGAGTTGCACCGCCCCCAGCATCTGCCCGGACCCATCGTCGAGGGCGAGGAAAGCCATGGTGCGCGCATAGTCGATCTGGGTCAGTCGAGCGATGAAGATGTGGCTGAATTCCTTCACCGCTGCGAAGAAGCGCAGTCGCAGGTCGGGTTCGGTGACATGGCGAAAGAACTCTCGATAGAGTCCCTCATCTTCCGGGCGGACGGGACGCACCGCGAGACGAAGCCCGTTCCAGTCGTCATAGTGGCGTTCCCATTCCTTCGGATAAGGTCGGATGGCGAAACGCGACGGCGCCCGCGCTCCTTTGTCGACAGGCTCGATCACCACGCGGGCATCGACGGCGATCGCCCCTTTGTCGTCGGCGAGAACGGGATTGAGATCGAGCTCCCTCACCTCCGGTAAGTCGGCCGCGAGCTGAGCCACTTTGACGAGCATTAGTTCGAGCGCCTGGCGGTCCGCCGGCGGCACATTACGGTAGCCGTTAAGTAGGCGCGAGACCCGCGTGCGGTTGATCAGGTCGCCGGCGAGCTTCATATCGAGCGGAGGAAGCGCCAATGCTTTGTCGTCTGTGACCTCGACCGCCGTTCCGCCGCTCCCAAACACGATGACCGGGCCGAAGGTCAGATCGTCGGCCAGGCCGATGATCAACTCGCGTGTTTTCGGCCGCACGACCATCGGGTGGACAGTTACCCCGGTCAGGCGAGCGGTGGGGCGCGCCGCATGCGCGCGTCTCAAAATGCCGGCGGTTTCCGCCTCGACGGCCTTCTCGGAGGTCAGATTGAGGCGCACTCCGTCAACGTCAGACTTGTGGATGATGTCGGGGGAGAGGACCTTCACGACCACGCCCTGACCCTGCGCCAGGAAAGGCCGGGCCGCCGCGGCCGCCTCCTTGCCGTCGCGAGCGAATACGGCTGGCGTGATAGGGATACCATAGGCGTTGAACAGCCGGTTGACCTCAAGCGCATCCAGCCAGGTTTTTCCGGCCGCGAGCGCCTCGGCGATGACTTGGCGCGCGGTCTCGGTGTCGGACGCGAACTCGGTGGGCACGCTCGGCGGCGTCTCCATCAAGTGGCGGTTCGCTTCGACATACCGTACGAGGTGCATGAATCCGCGGATCGCATCGGTCTCGCTGCCGTAATAGGGAATGGCGGCGGCGTCGAACGCCTTGGCCGCGCGGCCGTCGTCGCCAACCCAGACCGCCAGCACAGGCTTGTACGCGACGCGCTTGGCGCGCTCCTGTTGCACGACGTGGGCGACCGCATCGGCGCAATCCCCCGCCGCGGCGAGCGCAGTTGGCACGTTCATTGCCAGCACGGCGTCGTTCTCCGGATCGTCGATAAGCGGCCGCAGCGCGGCCGCATAGCGGGTCGCATCCGCGTCCTCAATAATGTCGACCGGGTTCGATTTCGACCACGTGGGCGGGAGAATGGAGTCAAGCTTGGCCAAGGTCTGCGGTGAAAGCTCCGCGAGCGTTCCGCCGAGATCGATCATGCGGTCGACCGCGAGCACGCCGATGCCGCCGCCATTGGTCATAATGGCGAGGCGTTTGCCCTCGAAGGGGCTGAGACGTCCGAGCGTCTCTGCGGCTGCAATTAGTTCGTCGAGATCGAAAACCCGCAATAGACCAGCCCGACGGAAGGCCGCGGCGTAGACCGCGTCGACCCCCGCGAGCGCGCCGGTATGGGTCGCCGCCGCGCGAGCGGCCTCCATATGGCGTCCTGCCTTCACCGCGATCACCGGCTTGACGCGCGCGGCGGCGCGGGCCGCCGACATGAACTTGCGTACGTCGGAAATCGACTCGATGTACATCAAGATCGCGCGGGTTTTTCGATCAAGGGCGAAGTAGTCGAGGAGGTCGCCGAAATCGATGTCGAGGGCGTCACCGATCGAGACGATGCCGGAGAAGCCGATCGACCGCCCCGCCGCCCATTCGACAAGCCCCGCCGCCACGCCGCCGGACTGGGAAATGAGCGCGAGATCCCCGATCTTGGGCTGATGGACCGCAAAGCTCGCATTCAGGCGCGCGTTCGGCACCAACAGGCCGAGGCAGTTGGGCCCGAGCAGCCGCAGGCCGTAAATGCGTGCCGCCTGGCTCGCCTGCTCGGCGAGCGAGCCCGGTCCATGGCCGAGCCCGGCGGTGATCACGATGGCTGCGCCGACCCCATGCGCCCCGGCGCTGGTGACCAGACCCGGGATATCGACCGCTGGGGCCGTGACGATCATGAGATCCGGAGCCGGGTCGAGCGCCTCGATGTTCCGGACAGTGGTCTGCCCGTCGATCTCCGGATAGCAGGGATTCACCACGTGGATCGGGCCCTTGAACCCCGCGCCGTGCAGGTTGTCGAGGACGATCCGGCCGAGTGACAGCTCACGCGGGCTTGCGCCCACCACCGCGATCGCGCGAGGAGCAAACAGCGATTTCAGTCGATAAGTGCTCATGACGTGCCCGGCGTGTACCGAAAACTTAGATTCTGCAATATCGGTGGTGAAGCCCGTCGAGGACTGGTCGTGAGATGATGGTACCGAGGCTCTCGATTGCTCGATGATGGTGGAGCGTCCTTGTTCAAAGCTCGATGCGTCCGCGATCCATTGTAATAGCGCGCGTAGGATTGGAGGACCCGACGCAAGTGTCCCTCGCCGAGGGCGACGATATGATCGACGCACTCGCGACGGATCGATCCGATCAGCCTCTCTGCGAAGCCGTTTTGCCACGGCGAGCCTGGCGCAATCGGCTTGTCACGGATGCCCATGGCCCGTAATCGGCGGGTGACAGCGGCACCGTAGACGCCATCCCGATCACGGATCAGGTAGCGAGGGGCCTCATTCCAAGGGAAAGCCTCCGTGATCTGACGTGCAATCCATTCCGCGGTCGGGTTTGCAGTGACGTTGATCCAGACAATGTCTCGGCGTTCCACCCGGACGATGATGAAAACATAGAGCAGGTCGAAGCCAATGGTTGGGACAACGAACAGGTCTGTTGCGGCGATATTCGGTGCATGGTTGCGCAGAAAGGTGAGCCATCCCTGAGAGGGCGGCCCATCGCGTTTGACCATGTACTTGGCGACGCTGGACTGAGCGACCTCAAATCCGAGCTTGAGCAGTTCGCCATGGATGCGCGGCGCGCCCCACAACGGATTGTCTACGCTCATCCGCCTAATCAGCGCCCGCAGGTCGGCATCGATTGGTGGCCGGCCACCCAAGGAGCGGGATTTCCATCGCCAGTACCGACGGAAACCAGTGCGGTGCCAGCGCACGAGGGTCTCCGGCCGAATGATGTTGATCGCCTTCAAGACAGACGGAAACCACCGATACAGCTGGATCAGGAACCAACGATCGCAGTTCGTGAGCCGGATGCGACCTCGCACCCTCCGCCGCAGCACGGCAAGCTGACGTCGGAGCGCCGCGTTTTCCGCCGCAAGTCGGCTTTTCGACTTGAATGCCGAAGCAGACAGAGCCAGCAACAAGTAGAACAGCGCGATCATCGACGCGAACGGTAGGCGATTCTGCCACCAAATCAACCCGGACGAAGTTTTCGGTACACACTGGGGTGTCCGTCGTCAGAGTTTTTGAGACAGCGAGCGGTGCAAATTAGGGGAGGCTCTGGCTCGTCTCATTGATGATATTACGCAGCTTGCTGTTGATGCTGCAAGCGACGCAAGGCGATGGTCTGGCGTTTGATCCTTTCTCTCTGCAGCAGGATTGTTTGGCCGCGTCGGTCGACCTTTCAATGCTTGATGAGAAGGTCGTGGCGCTGTGCACCAAGCTCCTCTATACTTTCCCCGATTGCACGACCAAGACGGTCGAGGAGCTGCGCAAGCCCAAGCTCGACGCCTGGAACCGCAACAAGGAAAACTCGCGCGCCTGGCTCGCCCTCAACATGATGACCGAGGCGCGCGCGGGCTTCCGCGCCTTCAACGAGGGCACCAAGGAGACCGGTCGCGAGGCCGAATTCATCGCGCTGCGACGCGCGCTTGCGGCGAACGCGCCTTGGACCGACGAACTGACCGAAAGCATCCAGCCGGGAGCCGGACGCAAGTGATGACGCCGATCCCCTATCCGCCCTCATCCTTCGAGACGGCGGCTGCGTGGCCTCCTCAGGATGAACTCGCCGAACTGCGGCACGACCTCGGCACGCTGCGCGGCAAGCCGATCACCGACGACGAACTGCGCAACTCGATCGCCCTCTACAACGAGAATCGCCGCCTCGTGCGCGACCTCTACGCTTTCCGCGCCGAGCGGCCGTGGCAGGCGCCGGCCTCCGAGGTCTATCTGCTTATGCGCGCGGGCCTCGTGCTCTCGGTCGAACAGCACACCGACATGCTGCGCAACTACCTCGCCGCCGCCCGCATCGAAGAGCGGCCGCGCCGCGACAACTGCCGCATCGTGCTCACCGGCGTGTTCTGCGAGCAGCCGCCGCTCAACCTGATCAAGTCGCTCGAACTCGCCGGCTGCTATGTGGTCGACGACGACCTGCTGCTGGTCACGCGCTGGCTCACCAGCGATGCGCCGACCGACGGAGACCCGATGTGCAATCTCGCGCTCGCCTTCCTGCATCACTCCGAATCGACCGCGGCGAAATACGAGCCCGACCTCAAGGAGAAGGGCCAGCATCTCGTTCGCGCCGTGAAGCGGACGAACGCCGAAGGCGTGATTTTCGCCTGCCCGAGCTTCTGCGATCCTGCCCTCCTCGACCGTCCCATGCTTCAGCACGTGCTGGCCGAGGCCGGCATTCCCTACATCGCGTTCAAATACGCTGAGAACTCCGGCCAGATGCAGCCGATCCGCGAGCAGGCCGGCACTTTCGCCGACTCGATCAAGCTATGGAGCGGACAATGACAGCGACCAAGATCGTAACGCCGAAGGCGGCCGTCAAGGACATCGAGAAAGACGCCTCGATGGCGAAGCAGAAACAGATGATGGCCGCGCATTATGACCGGCTCACCGCTGCGCCGCAGACCGGCGCGAAGGTGTGCTGCACCTTCGTGCCCGGCAATCTCAACGAGCTGATCATGTGCTTCGACCTCGTGAACAATCTGCCCGAGGTCAACGCCATTCAGAGCGGGCTGCGCCGCCTCTCCGGCGGTTACGTGCTCGAAGCCGAGAAGATCGGCCATTCCGAGGACGTGTGCACCTATGTCAAATCCGACATCGGCATGATGGCGAAGGGCAATATCGCGCCCAACGGCAAGAAATATCCCGATCCCGACGTGCTGCTGCTCTCATACACCGGCTGCTTCACCTTCATGAAGTGGTTCGAGCTGCTGCGCGAGCAATACAAGTGCGAGACCATCATGCTGCACACGCCCTATATGGGCGACGGCAAGATCACGCCCAACATGACCGAATACATGGTCAAGCAGCTCAAGGAAGAGGTGATCCCCAAGCTTGAGCGCATCTCCGGCGTGAAGTTCGACATCGACCGGCTGCGCGAATATCTCAAGAAGTCAGTTAAGGCCGAGGACAATCTCGTGCGAGTGCTGCAGACCGCGAAGAGCAAGCCGTCGCCGATCGACGCCTATTTCGGGGGCATCTACTATATCGGGCCGATCTTCGGCGCCTTCCGCGGCACCCAGGATGCGATCGACTATTACGGGTTCCTGCGCAACGAGGTGGAGGAGCGGCTCGCTGCCGGCCAGGGGCCGGTGACGCCAGACGGCGACATGGGCGCGGAAAAATACCGATTGGTCGTGGAAGGCCCGCCCAACTACACCAATTTCCGCCAGTTCTGGAAAATGTTCTACGACGAAGGCGCGGTGGTGGTGGCCTCGAGCTACACCAAGGTCGGCGGCGTGTACGATTTCGGCTTCCGCCACGATCCCGACAAGCCGCTCGAGACGCTCGCCGAATACTGCCTCGGCGTCTACACCAATCGCAGCCTGCCGATGCGCATCGACATGCTGACGAATTACGTCGAGGAGTACCAGGCGGACGGGCTCCTCATCAACTCGATCAAGAGCTGCAACAGCTTCTCGGCGGGCCAGCTCCTGATCATGCGCGAGGTGGAGAAACGCACCGGCAAGCCGGCCGCGTTCATCGAGTCCGACCTCGTCGATCCGCGCTATTTCTCCGCCGCCAACATCAAGAACCGGCTGGAAAGCTATTTCCAGATGATCGAGCAGAAGCGCGCCGGCGCGCGCGCCGGCCGCTTAAAGGAAGCGATATGAAAACTTTCGTCGGCATCGATCTCGGCTCGACCACAACCAAGGCGATTCTCCTCGACGAGAACAGCCACGTGATCGGCCGCGGCATCACCAATTCCCGCTCGAACTACGGAACGGCGGCGCGTGTCGCGAGCGAGGAGGCGCGCGTCGACGGCCGCTTCACGCTGTTCCGCCGGGCGCTCAACGCGGGCGGCGGCCAGAGCGGCGAACTCGACGAGTTCCTCGGCGCCCTCGAACGGGCCTTCCGCCTGGAACAGTTCGTCGAGCAGCTCGATGACCTCGAAGCGACCTGCCGCGGCCAGGTGAAAGGCGAGCGCTTCGCCACGATGGAGAGTGGCATGCAGGAGGCGCTCGGCGAGGTGTTCAAGCATCTGCGCGAGGATGCGCCGTCGCTCTATGCGCCCGGCGCCACGCGCAAGTCGGACTTCTTCCGCGACATCGCCGGCTCGCGCTACCATACCCATGCCGAGGAGGTCGCCCGCGAGTCGAAGCTGCCCTACGACCTTCTGCTCAATGTCTACGACAAGTCGATCATCGAGGTCGAGAACCGCCCGCCTGCCGGCGAGCTCAGCGACAAGTTCCGCCGCGCGCTCGCCCGCGTGCTCGTCGTGGACAGCGTGGTCAGGACCGGGTCGACCGACGTGCCGCAAACGATCGTCGACACGCTCGCCATCGATCTCGAGGAAACGTATCTGGTCGGCACCGGCTACGGGCGGGTGACGCTGCCCTTCTCCAAGGATCACATCCGCTCCGAGATCCTGTGCCATGGGCTGGGCGCACACATGATGTACCCGAATACGCGCACGGTGCTCGACATCGGCGGCCAGGATACCAAGGGCATCCAGGTCGACGAGAACGGCATCGTCACGAACTTCCAGATGAACGACCGCTGCGCCGCCGGCTGCGGGCGTTATCTCGGCTATATCGCCGACGAGATGAATATGGGCCTACACGAATTGGGCCCGCTGGCGATGAAGTCGGACCGCCCGGCGCGCATCAATTCGACCTGCACCGTGTTCGCCGGCGCCGAACTGCGCGACCGGCTCTCGCTCGGCGAAAAGCGCGAGGACATCCTCGCGGGTCTGCACCGCGCCATCATCCTGCGTGCGATTTCGATCATCTCGCGCTCGGGTGGCGTTACCAACGAGTTCACCTTCACCGGCGGCGTCGCCAAGAACGAGGCGGCGGTGCGCGAATTGCGCAAGCTGATCAAGGAGAACTACGGCGAGGTGACGATCAACATCAACCCCGAGTCGATCTACACTGGCGCGCTCGGCGCCTCCGAGTTCGCTCGCCGCACCTATGAAGGCGGCGCCGCGATGGCCGCAGCATGACGATGTCGGCACGGGCGCCGTCAAGGCGGTGCTATTTCGGGCCGAGAGAGACAAGACAGAGTGGCTGTCGCGCGCGGTGATGCGGATAAGGTAGCGCGACCCGATGGCGCTCGAACGGCGCGATCTCATGGAAATCGTCGAAGATCGCCATGGCCGCGGCTCCATCCTGATCACCAGCCAAATCCCTGTGCCAACCTGGCATGAC
>JBAPYK010000438.1:0-8360 GCA_049284695.1 Rhodoplanes sp.
AACTGCGACGGTGACCGCCGCGAGCAGAATCAAAACGAGATTGGTCAGAAAAACGCGGCCGATCACCTGGCCGACATCAAATCCATTGGCAAGCGCGCGTTGATAGAAATGCGTGCGATGCGCCTCCCACAAGCGCTCGCCCTTGGCGAGGCGCCGGCCAAGGGTGATGGTTGCATCGGCGAGATAGTAGAGCGGCAGGAGCAGCGCGGCGGCGAGGTGGCCGCGTCCGGCGAGCAGCACCAGCGCCCAGCCCGTCAACAAGCCGATCGGCAAGCTTCCCACATCCCCCAGAAAGAGCCGCGCGACCGGCCGATTGAACGGGGCGAACCCCAGCATCGCCCCGCACAGCGCGAGCGCGGCGAGGCCGCCGAGCGGAGGCAGCGCGCCGAGCGCCGTCAGGACGGCGAGGCCAGCCGTGAGCGGAACGATCTCGGCGACCGACATCCAGTCGATCCCGTCCATGAAATTGACGAGGTTCACGAGCCACACCAGCCCGAAGGCGATTGCGACGCGCTCGGCCACAAATGGCGCCGCCGGCACGACGCGCAGATCGGCGGGCAGGGTCGCCACCACGAGCCCGACCGCCAGCGCCTGGAATGCCAAGCGCGAGCCGGCCCGCATCGGGCGAATGTCGTCGGTCATACCGAGCGCGGCTAATCCGACCGTCGCCGCCACCACGGCAAGCAGGTGCGGATTGCCTGCAAGCCGGGCGCCGCCGAGCGAATAGGCCGCGCCGAGAAACGCGACGAGCGTCGCTGCAATCACCGCAATGCCGCCGCCCTGCGGTGTCGGTGTGGCGTGAGACGAGCGGGCATTGGGGCGCGCAAGGGCATAGCGACGAAGCAGGGGGAAGAGGAGCAGGATCAGCGCTGCGGTCATCGCCATCGATCCGAGGACGACCGGAAGGGCCGCTATGCTCAGCGCTTGCGAGGACTGTGAATCGATTTCCATCATGTCCCGCCGTCAGCTCATCGATAGGCGCGCAAATTCCTTCTCAGGCCGGACACGAAAAATCAATGTCGGCGGACCATTGGCTTCGAAGCGACAAAACAGCGTGCGCAGGATGCCGCCGAAGACCGTCTGCAAGAGCCGCCAAGAGCCGCGGTGAATCTGCAGCCGAACTTTGCTAGTTTCCGCTTGGCCCACGAGAGGGGAGCGCAATATGAATTTCCAACAGGCGATTGCGTCGGGATTTCAGAACTATGCAACTTTCGCCGGACGTGCCGCGCGGTCCGAATATTGGTTTTGGACCTTGTTCGCGATCCTCGTCGGGGCCGCTGCGGCCATTCTCGACGCGGCATTCTTTCCGGGTCTTCACACGGGGCCTATACACGGCCTCGCTTCGCTCGCCCTGTTCTTGCCCGGCCTGTCCGTGTCCGTTCGTCGCCTCCATGATCTCGATCGCACGGGCTGGTGGGTGCTGATCGTCCTGACCGGGGTCGGCATCATCTTGCTGCTGATTTGGTTCTGCCTGCGCGGAACGACTGGCCCGAACACGTATGGGCCGGACCCGCTTGGGCCGGCTCCTGCCGCTTAGAGGAATTTGGGCTCCGGGGCGTTATGGTTTCCCGGGCGAGCGGCCGAGGAGGTTAGCCATCTCCTCCTCGATGTTGGCCGGCGTGCTCTCCGCTGCGTCATTCTTCTCGGCCGGCGCATCGGTCGACCGGTTTGCTTCCTCGGTCGGTTCTGCGGGAGGCGCGGCGTGCGCCTGGGGCGCGGCCTCCTCGGGAGCGCTGGTCGAAGCGCTGGCGTCGCCTTCGCCCGTTTCGGTGTGGACTGGAGGCGTTTCCGGAGCCGGCGTCGGAGCCTTGGCGCGTGGGGACGTAAAGGAGCGGGACTGCAAGGCCCGTTCCATCAGTGAGAAGCGCGGCTCGCGAGGTGTTTCGCCGCCGAACCGGCGCGCAGCCGGCGGTTCCGCCGACGCGCCTTCGCGTGCAGGCGTCGTCAGGCCCGGACGGCGCAGCGCCGCCTCGAGTTGCTGGGCCATCGCCGCGAGATGCCGGTCGCTGGCATGCGTTTCCTCCGCAGCGCGGGGCGTCGGGGCGAACGGCCGTCTCGCCTCGGCCGGCGACCTCGGCGGTTCCGCCGGAGCGCGAGGAGACGGCGGTTCTACCCGTCCGCCTGAGCGCCCGAACTCGGATGCGAGGGTGGAAAAACGCTCGCCGGCTTGCACGCGCGGCGCAGGTTCAGGATGGGGCTGGAGCGGAAGGTCATCGGTGACCGGGGTCGCGACGGTAGACCGCTCGGCTCCGCGGCCGGGGCGGAACGCTGGTTCCGGTGCGCCGGGCCAGGTTCCGGTATCGACCGGGGGGGACCAGCTCGGCGTCTCAGCGGGACGCTGCCCCGGCGCTTCGCGCGTAGCGGCTTGGGCGCGGACGATATTCGCCTCGACGACGACGTCGGTCGGGCCGCCGAGCATAATCAGATGCTCCACATTGTCGCGCCGGACGAGCACGAGCCGCCGCCGGCTGTCGACCGCGGTTGCCTCGATTACGCCCAGGCGGGCCTGCCGGCCGCGCGCGGAGGATGTGCTCAATCCGCCCGCACCGAAACGACGCACCAGCCAGGCGACGCCGCCGATCAGCGCGAGGACAATGACGAACGCGATGATAAATTTCGCGGGAAGCGGCATGTCGCCAAACATACTCTGGATCCTTTTTAGTAGTCCGGCTTAGGGCGCTGCGGACGCTCGATAAAGTTAACGCTCCGGGCAAGATGTGCCGCTCAGCTCTGCTCACGACGCCTTACCATGAAGGCATCCATGAAATCCATGAAGTCGCTGATTTATTTGCCCCATCCCAGTAAAAGCCGAATTCATGGCGCCGGCATGGCGGCGGCCGGGTTTACGGCGCATTAACCCTAATGCGACAAAATCGGCCATGAACCGGCGTCCCTTGGCTCAAGTGAGCGAAAACGGCCAAGCCGACCCCCGATCTGCCTATGCCGCGCGGGGCATGGCTGCAAAGAGACTGCGGGGGCGTCGATCGGATGCAATTGCGCGGGGAGAAGTGGCGGGCGAGGGGTGAGAGGCACGTTGCGCTGGGAGCGCGGCGGCCTCTCACCCGATCCGCACCGGCAGAAACGGGCCACTGCTGCCATGACCGGGCACGACCCTGCCCAACGGCTGAGGGCTTATTTCAGTCGCAACGGCGCGGTGCGCCATTCGCTGTCTGCGGCGGGACCGTTGGGTTTAATCCTGCCCGGGATCGGTCGGTTTCATACCCGGACACCAAAGAGCATCACGAACGCCCTCTTCAAGGCTGGGTGGCAGTCACCGGCGCCTTGGCCGGTCCCTATCCCCTGGGGCCGGATCGCGTTGATACAAGACGCCGGTCATGCATCTTGGTAGATGGAAATCACGCGAAAAGTGATTCGCGGCGTCCCGCGCGCGGCGAGACCGAGGGCCGATGACGACGCAGGAGCTGGATAAGGGATACGGCCTGGACGCGCTTCCCGGCGAGCGCCGCGGGAGCATTCAGCTCGTTCTCCTGGTTGCGGTCGGATTGATCGGCGCCGCCGCCGCTCTCATGTTTCTGGGCCGCAGCCAGGCCGAGTCCTATGTGCTCGCTCTTCTGGCGGTGCTCGGCATGGTCGGCGTGTTCTCGTTGTTCGCGGCGGCGGCGGGAATTTTGCGCGTCGCCACGAGAAGTGAGGGCAATCCTGCCTTCAAACGGGTGCTCGACGACGCTTTCGACGGGGTGGCAATCACCGACGATAGCGGCCGCGTCGTCTACGCCAATGCAGCCTACTGCCAACTCGTCGATGCGCCCGACCAGAACGACGTCCGGCCGGTTGAGCGCGCCTTTATCGGCGATCCGGACGCCTCGGAGGCGGTTTACCGCCTGCTCAAGGCGGCGCGCGAGGGTCGGCGCCTGCAGGAAGAGGTGCGGATCAGCGCGCTCCCGGGCCGGCCGGCGCGCTGGCTGCAGCTGCGGGTTCGCCCGCTCGGGACGCGGGCCGCCGACGCCAATCATACCGTCTGGACCGTCGCCGACGTCACGCGCGAGCGAGAGCGGCAGGAGAACGTCTTTCAGGATCTGCAGGACGCGATCGACTATCTCGATCATGCGCCGGCCGGGTTTTTCTCCGTCGATGCAACCGGCCGCATCGAATACCTCAATGCGACGCTCGCCGAATGGCTGAACTACGATCTCGCCGAGGTCGGTTCCGGCGGCCTGAAGCTGACTGACATCCTGCCCGGTGACGGCGCCGCCCTGCTCGCCGCATTCGCGCATCCCGGCGAAACCAAGACGGCGGTGCTCGACATCGACCTCAAGACGCGTGGGGGCAAGACCCTGCCGGTGCGGCTCTATCACAAGGTCGCATTCGCAGCCGACGGCGCGCCCGGACCGTCGCGTACGCTGGTGCTCAACCGCGCGCGCGACGACGGGAATGATCCGCAGCGCGCCGCCGAAGTGCGGTTCATGCGGTTCTTCCACAACACGCCGATGGCGATTGCGACGGTCGATCGATCGGGCCGCATCGCGCGCAACAATGCGCTGCTGGCGCGCATGTTCCAGAGCGTGCTCAAAGGTGAAGCAGCTTCACCGGAAGGCCGCTCCATCCTCGCGATCGTCGCCGAGCGCGATCGCCCGACGGTCGAGGCGGCAATCGCCAAGGCGGCGAGCGGGCAGGGCGGTGTGCCGTCGGTTGACGCCGCGCTTGCCAGCGAGAACGAGCGTTGGGTGCGTTTCTACGTCACCACCGTCGAGGACGAATTCGATCAGGAACGGGCGATCGTCTATGCGCTGGAGACGACCGAGCAGCGCGCGCTGCAGAAGCAGGTCGATCAGGCGCAAAAAATGGATTCGGTCGGCAAACTCGCCGGCGGCATCGCCCATGATTTCAACAACGTCCTGTCCGCCATCATGATGGCGACCGATTTTCTGCTCAACGCCCACCGGCCGACCGACCCGTCCTTCCAGGACATCATGCAGATCAAGCAGAACGCCAACCGCGCCGCCGCCTTGGTGCGTCAGCTGCTTGCCTTCTCGCGGCGCCAGACGCTGCGCCCGCAGGTGCTCGATCTCGGCGAGGCCCTGTCCGACATCTCGATGCTGTTGAAGCGGCTGATCGGCGAAAAAGTCAGCCTCGAGCCGATCAACCTCGGCCGCGACCTATGGCCGGTCAAGGCCGACCTGTCCCAGTTCGAGCAGGTGATCGTCAACCTTGCGGTCAATGCGCGCGACGCCATGCCGGACGGCGGCCGGCTCATGCTGCGCACCGCGAATGTCGGCGAGCAGGAGAGCCGCGCGCTCACCTACAAGGACCTGCCGGCGAGCGATTACGTGCTGATCGAGGTCGCCGATACCGGAACCGGCATTCCTGAGGAGATCAGAGACAGGATTTTCGAGCCGTTCTTCTCGACCAAGGAGATCGGGATGGGGACCGGGCTCGGCCTCTCGACCGTCTACGGGATCGTCAAGCAGACGGGCGGCTCCATCTATGTCGACTCCGAAGTCGGCCGCGGGACCACGTTCCGCATCTTCCTGCCGCGCTATGTGCCGACCGCCGACGAGATCGCAAGCTCGGCCGCGCACCCGGCCGCAGCCGAACCGGCAAAAACCGCGCCGATCGACCACACCGGGCAGGGCACGGTGCTTCTGGTCGAGGACGAAGAAGGGTTGCGCGGGCTCAATGCGCGCGGGCTGTCCTCGCGCGGCTACACCGTCTGCGAGGCAAGCAACGGCGTCGAGGCGCTCGCGCTCATCGACGAGGGGCAAAAGATCGATCTCGTCGTTTCCGATGTGGTCATGCCGGAAATGGACGGGCCGACGCTGCTTAAGGAGCTGCGCCGCCGCGATCCCACCTTGAAGGTCATCTTTGTATCCGGCTATGCCGAGGAAGCATTCGCGAAAAACCTGCCGGAAGGCGGCCAGTTCGCGTTCCTCGCCAAGCCGTTCACCCTCAAACAACTGGTGGCGGCGGTGAAAGAGACGATGGGGCCGTAAGCGGTCCGCCGCGGTCTGGGATTGGGCGTCGACGCCGGGAAGGCGGCGTAGGGAATGTCCAGCAACGCTCCGCGTGACGACGACGAGGAGGATGAGGGCGACCGCCGGGTCACCAATATCGTGATCGGCGTATTCATCGTCGCCATCATCGGGATCGGCATCTGGCTCGTGAATGCCCTCCTTGAACAGCGGCGGATGGACGACTGCGCGGCGCAAGGACGCCGCAACTGCGCCCCGGTCACTTTGCCGTCGTCCCAATAGAGAACAGAACGTCATCGGGTCGCGAGCCGGCCCGCATTGCCCGCCGCGGCAGCTAATTAAAAGCCCGCACGGGTGGGCCGTAAATCATCCATTTGCGCGGATCGTAGCCGCGCGGAAAATGACAGCGGAACGCGACATAGTCCCCATACCAGCGATGAGCGCTGGTGATCTCGGGGACCTTGTTGTAGTTCGCGCAGTGGATGGCGGCGATGTTGTGATAGATGAGATCGACCTCGGGCGTCCAAGCGATGATGCCGCCAGTGGAATTGCCCTCGAAACGCAATGTGTCGAGGAGGCCGGCCCAGCCCGGGCTGGTCAGCAGCGGCAGCATCAAGGCGGCGGCAAAGAGGTGCTTGCGCATTGCGGGATCCTAGTCTGAACCCTCTGACAACCACCATTCCACAGACCGGCGGGCCCCAGCAAGCCGGCCACGGCGAATTCTCCGCGCTGTCATCGCTGAGCCACAGTCGCCGCTAGTCGCTGGGGGGGCAAAGACGCGCGGCTCGCGATCTCGTGATCGCACTTAAGGCGGTGGTTTCGAAACCAGGTCACAGCGTTCACGCTACTAATGGTCTGAAGGTCCTGGTGGCGCCGGGACAGGGCGCATTCATTGCGGGGGTACCGATGAATTTCAGAAATGCCATTATCCGCTTCATGTTAGCCTTGAGCTTCGCGTTTCTGCTCACGGCGGATCTCGCCCACGCGCGGGTTGCGCCCCCGACCGCGAAGTCGTTCCTGACGACCATCTATCAGGCTTATAACGGCAACTCCGCCCAGTCGGCGAAGGGCATAGCGCTCGATGATGCCGACGCGATCCGGCGTTATTTCTCGCCCGGATTGGCTTCGCTCATTCTGGACGACTCTGCGGCGGGCCGGCCCGGCGACGCAATCGTGCTCGGCAACGATCCCTTCGTCGGCCACGAGAGCTGGGACATCGCGGACCTTTCGGTCGAGGTGAAAGAAGTCGGCGCGAAGGCGATCGGCACCATCAGCTTCACCAACTTCGGCAAACCGGAGAAGGTTGTGGTGGAGTTGCTCAAGGTCGGCGCGGATTGGCGCATTGCGGAAATCAAATGGGGGCCGCTGACCCTGCGCTCGATCTACCGCAAGAAGTGGCAGACGGCGCTGGACGCGAGCCCCATCGCGAAATAGCCGGGGCTGGAGCTTGGTCCGCGACCCGCGACCCGCGACCCGCGAGCCCGGTCGCCGGAGCGGGGAACTCCTTGTTTTCCTGACATTTCGCCCTCGTCGCCAAAGGCCGAGGCTCGGCGATGCGACCGTGTGGCGGGGCGCGACCCTGCGACCTCTCGCCGACGGCGCCGTGCCTCCTATAAGTTTCGCCCTGTAGAGGAGGCTCGGCGATGGAAATTCGCGTCTGCGGGACGCTGGCGTCCAAGCGGATGCCGGCGGAGTGGTTCACCGGCACGGTGTGGCAGGATCCGATCATCGAAGCGCCGGAACCGGCGCGGCTCCGCGCCGTGTGGGTGCGGTTCGAACCCTCGGCGCGCACCGCCTGGCATACCCACCCGCTGGGCCAGACCCTTGTGATCGTATCGGGCCTCGGACGCGTGCAGAGCGCCGGCGGTCCCGTGCGCGAGGTGCGCGCAGGCGACATGATCTGGTTCGCCCCTGGGGAGAAGCATTGGCACGGGGCGGCTCCGAACGTAGCGATGGAGCATCTCGCAATGCAGGAAGCGCTCGACGGCCGGCATGTCGACTGGCTCGAGCACGTCACCGATGCCGAGTACGGCGCGGCGGTCCAAACCTGAAGAAAAGGAGGATAACGCCACCCCAAAAGCGTGCTGGCGGCTTTATTAGGGCGAAAATCGAGAGGAGGAACGGTAATGGCCAAGGCAATGCTCTGGCTTTTCGCGGCGCTCGCGGTGCCGGGAATGGGTCATTTTGCAAGCGCCCAGGCGCAGCAGAGCGAGATGACCTTCTTCGTGACCAGCGTCGGGTTAGGAAAAGGCGGCGATCTCGGCGGGCTCGATGGCGCCGACCGGCACTGCCAAGCGCTGGCCCAGGCCGCAGGCGCCGGCGGGCGCACCTGGCGCGCTTATCTCAGCACCCAGGCCGAGGGCGGCGCCACTGCGGTCAACGCGCGCGACCGCATCGGGCGCGGCCCCTGGCGGAACGCCAAGGGCGCTG
>JBAPYK010000439.1:0-4096 GCA_049284695.1 Rhodoplanes sp.
GGGCTGCCCTGCAGATGGCATGCTGGCTACGGACGGTCTGCCTTCAATAGCCGGCGCCCGCCACTGGCAGCAAGACCCCAACTACCGGACCAACCCGAACAGTGGTCGGCACGGAGGGTTCGTGCCACTTCCGGACTCATGCGCCGCAGCAAAGAGCAAGGTCAGGGGCGCTAGCTAGGACGAGGAGCACGCCATGCCTCCGACAGCACCGACTGCGATTGCGGTAAATCGGCATTGATATCGGTAAGAACTCATTTCACATCGTGCAAGCGCCTCCCAATATCGCGCGAACGCTCTGGACAAGGCGAACAGGCAATTCGCCGCAACGAGGGATCCCGATATGCCGCTAAGGCCACCCCTCGGCCTCCCGTGCCGGACCCCTTAGATCGACTTCTTGGCTAAGAAGGAACTGTAGGTAGACTTTGACGTTTTGTGAGCGCAATCGATTCGAAAAGGCTTTGGGAGGACGGCTATGCGTGTGCTCGACGGCAGCCCGATTGAACTGTCCGACGCCCAGTTGACAGAATTCAAAGCGCGCTTGCGCGGCGAGCTGATCACACCCCGAAGCTCACACTACGATGACGCTCGGAGCCTCTGGAACGCGATGATCGACCGGCGCCCGGCCCTGATTGCTCGCTGTGCGGGCACGGCCGACGTCGTCGAGGCGGTCCGGTTCGCCAAGGAGCACGCGTTGCTGAACTCCATCAAGGCGGGCGGTCACAACATTGCCGGCCAAGCGATCTGCGAAGATGGCCTCGTCATCGATTTGTCGGGGATGAACGGTGTCTGGGTCGATCCAGCGGGTCGCAGAGGACGCGCACAGGCCGGCTGTACGCTGGGCTGTATTGATCGAGAAACACAGCTCCACGGGTTGGCCGCGGTGCTGGGGTTTGTCTCGACGACGGGAGCCGCCGGCGTCACCGTCGGCGGTGGCTTCGGCTATCTTACGCGCAAGTACGGTTGGACCTGCGACAGCCTGCGCGCGGTCGAGGTGGTGACGGCCGATGGTGAAGTGCGTGCCGCCAGCAAGTCGGAAAATGCCGACCTCTTTTGGGCCATATGCGGCGGCGGCGGCAACTTCGGGGTCGTCACGAGTTTCGAGTACGATCTTTATCCATTGGGCCCCGAGGTCTCCGCCGGCGCGATCGCGTGGCGCGGAGAGGATGCGCCAAAGGTTGTGGAGTTCTTTCGCTCCTTCGCCGCGGCGGCACCAGCCGAGCTAACCTGCGTTCTGAGCTTGCGCCGCGCGCCTCCGGCACCCTGGCTCCCAAAAGAGATACACGGAAAGCCGATTGCTCTGGTCATCGTCTGTCACACTGGCTCCGCTGAAGAAAGCGCGCGGGACCTGGCGCCGCTCAAGGCCCTCGGCGACCCTGTCGGCGATATCGTGGTGCGCCGTCCCTATACGCAGCAGCAGGCGTTGCTCGACGCGACCCAGCCTAAGGGCCGCCGCTATTATTGGAAGTCGGACTATCTCCCAGGGATTGATCCCGAGAGCTTTCCGGTTCTGCTTGGGCATTTCGAGCGCATCGCATCACCGCACTCAGCGATTTTCTTGTTCCAACTGGAGGGTGCCCTGAACGCCCTGCCCGAGGATCACTGCGCAGCCGGTGCGCGCGATACCAAATGGGTGATGAACATCACAGGCTCTTGGGAGTCACCCGACGACGACGAAAAGAACATCGCATGGGCCCGCGCATGCTGGCAGGCTATGCGCCGCTTTTCCACCGGTTCGGCCTATGTGAACTTCATGACCGAGGACGAAGGTGCGGACCGAATCTTGGAGGGCTACGGCAAGAATTATACGCGGCTGCGCGAACTTAAGGCAAAGTGGGACCCCATTAATCTCTTTCGGCACAACAAGAATATCCTCCCGCTCTGAAACTCAAAAGCGCGCTACCGCCTTACGCTTGGACGACGCTTTCACCGTGCGAAGTCGGTCGGCCTGGACGAGTTCGAATGCGAGCTGCGCGTTTGTGGTCCGTAGCAGGTCCGCCTCGGGTCACGGGCTGCCGTGAAGATGGCTTGGCGGCCACGGACGGTCTGCCCTTAACTGCAGACGCCCCATTGCAGCGCGGCGAAATGGCGAAGAGTGCCAATTCCGGAAGTATCGATCAGAGCTGCGCCTCCACCGTTCGGTCGGCTATCAGTGCAAGAGCTCGTTCTTGTAGATCACGCCTCCCTTCATGATCAGTTTGAGCGTTTGATGCGGATTCACCAGCACTTTGATGTCGGCCAGGGGATCGCCTTCGACAACAAGAAGATCGGCATAGGCGCCGGGGGCCACCGTTCCAAGCTCCCCTTTCTGCATCAGCAGCTCGGCGTTCACCGAAGTCGCGGAGCGAACGATCTCTGACGGGGACTCGAATTCCGCTCGCACCTCGAATTCCCTCGACTGCCATCCCTGCGCGTCGGGCCCCCACAGGTCGGTGCCTAGCCCGATTGGCACATGGTGCCGTTTCGCCCAGGCATAGACCTGTTTGCCGCGGTCGATGGTTCGCTTGAGGTTGTCGACGATCGCCACGGACAAGTTGTTCTCGGGCGCCGTTTCGAGCCGCTGTACGAGTGAGATAAAGGTGGGATCGAGATATGCTCCCTTCTCCGCCATCCTCGCCACTGTCTCCTCGGTCATGAAGTTGCCGTGCTCGATAGAGCGGACGCCGGCCTTGAGGCAGCGCTGGACGCCCTCATCCGTGTAGACATGCGCCATGACGTAGGTGCCGCGCGCCGCCGCCTCTTCTACGATCGCCATCAATTCGGCTTCCGAAAACTCGTAACGCGTCGGATGGCCCTCGGCCGGAAACACGACGCCGCCAGACACGAACGCCTTGAGCTGCGTTGCGCCTTTGCGCAACTCCTCGCGCGCCGCCTCGCGCACCTTGTCGATCCCGTCAACGATCACGGACATCACCGAGAGCGGGCTGACATGGCCGCACGGATCCGTGAGCTCGATCGGCGTGCGGAAATCGGCACCCCCGCCGGTCTGCGTCAACGCTTTGCCCGAATAGAACATTCGCGGCCCGATGATCACGCCCGCCTTGAGCAGATGCGCGATTGTGAAATCCGCCCCGCCCGCCTCTCTGATCGTGGTGAACCCCGCCATCAGACTGTTGCGCAGATAGTTCGCTGCGGCCATCACAATATCTGCTGCAGCGTAGGCGAGGTTCTTGGGGCTGAGCGAAAGGCCAGTGATATGCGCATGGGCGTCGATAAGGCCCGGCATTACGATCTTGCCGGCGACGTCGATCACCGTCGCGTCACCCGGTTCAATCGGGTCTCGGGTTACGGCGACAATGCGATCGTCTCTTACAAGAATGCTAAGCGACGGCTGCAGCTCGGTGCGGCCGTCGAGAACAACGTTAGCGTCCTTCAGTAGGAAACCCTTCATTGGTAGAGTTCCGTGGCCCTGCTCCGCGCGATTTAGCACCTTTCGCAATTGAAGTCTTTTGAATTGGCGCGTGGGCCCCGGGAACGCCAGAACGCTCTCTGGGCAACCAAGGGCATGACCCGCGGCAGCCCAGCTCGGCCTGGGTGGCTCCTGCTTTTTCAGCGGCGCTGAGCATGGCAGCTGAAGCTCGGTCCGCCGGTTCTGCTCAGGGTCAGACGCGACGGATTGCCCCATTCGTGTCGCGTCCGCTTCACCTCCGATCGCGACAGTTCACCGAGGGCAACGTGGTGGATCACGCCGCGATCGTTGAGCACGTGGCCGAGCTGGGAGAGCACTTCTCAGTGCAGGAAATCGCGATCGATCGGTGGAACTCGACGGCCGTCAACACTCGCCTGCAAGAGGAAGGCTTTACCGTCGCACAGTTCGGCCAGGGCTTCGCCAGCATGGCCGCGCCCGTCAAGGAACTGAAGCGGGCGATCCTGGCCGGTCACTTCCGGCACGGTGCCAACCCGGCGCTGCGGATGTGCTTCGGTCGGCAATGTCGTGGCCGAACGGGAGGCGGCAGAGAACGAGAAGTTCACCAAGGAAAAGGCACGTGGCCGGATCGACGGCGCTGTAGCCGCAGCCATGGCGATCGGCCGCTACCTCGCGGGGGACACCGGCGCGTCCGTTTACACCACAGCTCGGCCAGATGGTTTCCTGTTTGTG
>JBAPYK010000440.1:0-3858 GCA_049284695.1 Rhodoplanes sp.
CCCGTACGCTGTCCCGACCCCCCTCCTCGCGCTCCCCGGACCATGACCGCCCGGGAGGAGGCGCTTCGACCCGCTCCCCCGGCAGGCCTTCCGCGCGCGCCGCAACCGGCTCAGGCGGCCGCGGCGACGAAGGGGCTCGCGTCAGCTCCGCCGGCAGCGCCTCGGTCTCATCCGCCGCTGCTATCGCGCGGCCGCCGCGCTCGATCGCACGCAAGATAGCCGCGAGCGCAAGCACGATGAATCCGGCTGAGACGGCCGTCGCGCCCGCCATGATCATCGTGTTGCCGAAACCGAACGCGTTGTTGGGGATGCCAAATGCGATCGCTCCCACCCCGAAGAGCGTTGCGATCATGCCCAGTAGCACCACGAACGGGACCATCGCACCCCTTTCTGCGATCTCGGATCGCCGCGCGCATCGGCCGCAGGAGTCCTACGGCAATGCACTGCGTTGTAAAACATATATGACGGAGAGGGCGAGATAGTTGCGCTCGTCCCGTCAATACAATAGTCGATGCAACCAGCCTGGGACAACTCCCCGGGCGACGTGCGCGCAAGCACGGCGTTGCACTCTACTGCAGCGCCGCACGCTTGCGTCGCGCTTGGCCATCATGCCTCATCCGCGCTAAGTTGCGACTTTCCCAACTGACGGTCATGCCCGTTTTTCCCGAGGAGCAAGGCGATGTCGTTCACCCTGCCGGACCTTCCCTATCCCTATGACGCGCTCGCACCTTTCATGTCGCGCGAGACCCTCGAATACCATCACGACAAGCACCACCTCGCTTACGTCAACACCGGCAACAATCTGCTCAAGGGCAGCGAGTGGGAAGGCAAGTCGCTCGAAGAAATCGTGAAAGGATCGTTCGGCAAGAACCAGGCGCTCTTCAACAATGCCGGCCAGCACTTCAACCACACCCATTTCTGGAGGTGGATGAAGCCGAATGGCGGGGGCGACAAGATTCCCGGCAATCTGGAGAAGAAGATCGTCGCCGATCTCGGCTCCGTCGCCAAGATGAAGGAGGACTTCGTCCAAGCCGGCGTGGGCCAGTTCGGTTCGGGCTGGTGCTGGCTCGCGGTGCAGGGCGGCAAGATCGCAATCACCAAGACGCCGAACGGCGAGAACCCGCTCGTGCATGGCGGCGTGCCCATCCTCGGCTGCGACGTCTGGGAGCACTCGTATTACATCGATTACCGCAATCGGCGGGCCGATTATCTGAAGGCCTATGTCGATCACCTGATCAATTGGGACTACGTCGCCGAATTGTTTGAGGCGGCTACGAAATAAGCGCTCTCGACCACGGCGCCCCCATCGCGCCGCCCTCGCCTTCCGGCGAGCGGCGGCGCTTGGCTGAGCGGACGTCGCCGCAGCCTCGCGTTGCGCGCTCGGTCGAGCGGCTTGCCGATGCGCTGTCGCTCGCCCTGCTCGGCGCCGTCGCAATTATCGCCGCGCTGACGTTCCGGCATTACGGGCTCGGCTGGGACGATTACACCCACGCCGAATATGGCGGCCTGTTGCTGCGCCTTTACGGATCGGGCTTCACCGATCAGCGCGCGCTCTCCTTCGTCAATCTCTACGCCTATGGCGGCGGCTTCGACATGGTCGCGGCGCTGGTCGCCAAAATCCTGCCTTTCGATCTGTTCGAGACGCGCCGGCTCGTCGGCGCGGCTGCGGGCATTGCCGGCCTGTTCATCGTCTGGCGCATCGCGCGGCGCCTGGGCGGCCCGCTCGCCGGTCTTCTCGCGCTCGCGCTGCTTACGACCTGTCCGCTCTATTACGGGCACATGTTCATCAATCCCAAGGATGCGCCGTTCGCGGTCGCCATGGCGGTGCTCGCTCTGGGTTTGGTGCGCGCCTTCGACGCCTATCCGACCCCGTCCATCGCGACGATCGCTCTCGTCGGGATCGGATTCGGGTTGTCATTCGGCGCCCGCGTCATGGGCGCGCTTGCGGTCATTCCGGCCGCCGCATCGCTCGGCGTGATCCTCGCGGTCGAGGCGCGCAAGGACACCCATGACGCGCTGCGACGCGCCGGCCGATTCTTGTTGCGGCTGCTCCCTGCCCTGCTGATCGCCTACGCGGTCATGGCGGTGGTGTGGCCCTGGTCGGTGGTGTCGCCGCTCAATCCGCTGCGCGCGCTGTTCTACTTCTCGCACTTCTTCGAGAAGCCCTGGCAGGAGCTGTTTGACGGAACGATCCTGGAAGTGACCGACATGCCGCGCCGCTATGTGCCGACGCTGCTTTTCTTCAAGGTGCCGGAGGTCTTCTCCGTGCTCGGCCTCGCCGGCGCGCTCGGCGCATTGGCCGCAACGGCCAACGCCGCGGTGCCGGTCGAGCGGCGCGCCGCGCTCCTATTCCTTGCCGTGAGCGCGCTCTTCCCTATCGCTTATGCGGTTCTGACGCGGCCGGCCGGCTATAACGGAGTCCGACATTTCGTATTCGTGCTGGCGCCCTTCGCCGTTCTCGGGGGACTTGCCGGCGCTTGGCTCATAGCCCGCACGATGCGCGTGTCTCAGATCGGCGCGGCTGCGGTCGCAGTGCTTATCGTTGCGGGACTGGTTGAGCCGACAGTCGCGATTTTCAGCCTGCACCCTTACGAATACACCTATTTCAATGCACTTGCCGGCGGCGTGAAGGGCGCTGACGGCCGTCATATGCTCGACTATTGGGGTCTTGCCACCAAAGAGGCCGCGCAAGGCCTCCGTGCAAAGCTTGCCGCAGCAGACGAGCAGCCGTCACCGGGCCGGCGCTGGCGCGTCGCCGTGTGCGGCCCGCAGCGCTCGGCACAGGTCGGGCTCGGCCGGGACTTCGCGACGCAATGGCAGCCGCAGGATGCCGACTTCGCCCTGTCGCTCGGCGCTTTCTATTGCGCAAAGATCGACGCGCCGGTCCTCGTCGAGATCGCACGCGAGGGCGTGGTGCTTGCGCGCGTCTACGACATTCGCGGGCGCGAGATACCGACGCTGCTCACTCAGCCGCCGCCCTGACCTCGCAAATTGCGACGCTGGCGTGCAGCGGAGCTTCAGTGCGATGATGGCCCCGACGATCGCCGCTTCAAGCAATTCGGGAGGAGAGCGTGGCCCTGCCGGTCTTCGTTTTCGATGCCTATGGCACACTGTTCGACGTTCACGCCGCGATCGCCCGCCATCGTGAGGCGGCCGGGCCGGAGGCTGACCGCCTGTCCGAGATGTGGCGGGCAAAGCAGCTCGAATATACCTGGACGCTGACACTTGCCGGCCGCTACCGCGATTTCTGGACGCTCACCCAACAAGCGCTTGACTATGCGATGGCGCGCGCGCCGTCGGTCGATCGCGCATTGCGATCAAAACTGCTCGAGGCCTATCTCGCACTCGACGCGTTCGTTGACGCCCGCGCCTGCCTGCAAGAGCTGAGACAACAAGGACTGCGCACGGCCATCCTTTCCAACGGCTCGCCGCGCATGCTCGATGCCGCGGTCGAGGCCGCACAGCTCGGCGGCGCGCTCGACGCAATCCTATCGGTCGATGCGATCCGCATGTATAAGCCCCGCCCCGAGGTCTATCGGCTGGTCACTGATCAGTTCGCCGTCGATCCCGGCGAGGTTATTTTCGTTTCGTCGAACCGCTGGGACGTGATGGGAAGCGCGGCGTTCGGCTTCCGCGCCGCATGGGTCAATCGCGCCGGCGCGCCGGACGAGTATGCCGACTTGCCGCCGGCTTTTATCGTGCCCGACCTATCGTCGTTAGCGGCGATTGCGCGCTGAGCAGGCTATCAATGCGGCAGGGGAACGACGATGCGGGCGCGTAGTCCGGCGGGGTCGTAATCGACCGTCACCTCCGCCCCGATCTGCCTCGCCAAGACATGTTCGAGCAGCCGCGATCCGA
>JBAPYK010000441.1:0-5288 GCA_049284695.1 Rhodoplanes sp.
AGGCCCACCAATGAGTGCCCAGGCGAAACCGGCATACGCGTTGCGGCCGTTTTTGCCGGCCGATGCGCCGCTGCTTGGGGACATCTTCCGCGCCAGCATCGAGGAGCTGACCGGCGAGGACTACAGCGAGGCGCAGCAACAAGCCTGGGCATCGGCGGCCGATGATGAGGCGGATTTCGGCGCGCGTCTCGCGGGCGAACTGACGATCGTCGCCACGCTCGAAGGGTCGCCGGTCGGCTTCGCCTCGCTCGCGCGCAACGAAGAGATCGACATGCTTTATGTGCATCCCGACGTCGCCGGCCGCGGCGTCGCCACGCTGCTGATCGACGCGCTGGAAAAACTCGCCGGCGCGCGCGGCGCGACCCGACTCACCACCGCCGCAAGCGACACTTCGCGGGCGTTCTTCGAGAACCGCGCCTATGTCCCGCAGCAGCGCAACTCGATCCTGTGCGGCGGCGAATGGATCGCAAATACGACGATGCAGAAGCAACTCGCAGGGCAGGCGCCGCGATGAAACGCCTCGATACGCCATTTTCACGTCATTGGGTCCATTACGTCGCGCTCAAGCTCGCGATCGTTGCGGTTGCGGTGGCGCGAGGTTTAAGAGTTTGTCGGCGACTGGTGAGGGCGGCATGAAGGAACGGCTCTATCTGTTCGACACCACGCTGCGCGATGGGGCGCAGACGAACGGCGTCGATTTCACGCTCTCCGACAAGCTGGCGATCGCCGGCATGCTTGCCGGGCTCGGCATCGACTACATCGAAGGCGGTTACCCCGGCGCCAACCCGCTCGACACCGAGCTGTTCGGCGAACCGCGCGACGTCGATGCGACCCTCACCGCCTTCGGCATGACGCGGCGGCCGGGCCGTTCGGCCTCCAACGATCCCGGCCTCGTGACCCTGCTTGACGCGCACGCCGACGCCATCTGCTTTGTCGCCAAGTCCTGGGACTATCATGTGCGGGTCGCGCTGGAGACGACGCTCGAGGAGAATCTCGCAGCGCTGCGCGACAGCATCCGCGCCGCGAAGGCGAAGGGCCGCGAGGTGCTGATCGACTGCGAGCATTTCTTCGACGGCTACAAGGCCAATCCCGACTACGCGCTCGCCTGCGCCAAGACCGCATTCGAGGAGGGCGCGCGCTGGGTCGTGCTGTGCGACACCAATGGCGGTACGTTGCCGCACGAGGTCGAGCGCATCGTCGGCGAGGTTGCGCGCCACGTGCCCGGCGACCACCTCGGAATTCACGCCCACAACGACACCGAACAGGCGGTGGCGAACTCGCTCGCCGCGGTGCGCGCGGGGGTGCGGCAGATCCAGGGCACGCTCAACGGACTGGGCGAGCGCTGCGGCAACGCCAATCTCGTCTCGATCATTCCGACGCTGCGCCTCAAGCCGGAATTCGCCGAGCGCTTCGATATCGGCGTGAGCGATGACAAGCTCAAGAACCTCACCTCGGTTTCGCACAAGCTCGACGAAATGCTCAACCGCGCGCCCAACCGGCACGCGCCCTATGTCGGCGACAGCGCGTTCGCGACCAAGGCCGGCATTCACGCCTCCGCCATCGTAAAAGAGCCCGCGACCTACGAGCATGTGCAGCCCGACACGGTCGGCAATCATCGTCGCTTGCTGGTCTCCGATCAGGCCGGGCGCTCGAACCTCTTGGCGGAGCTCGATCGCATTGGCCTTGCGGTCGACAAGGATGATCCGCGTCTGGGCCGCCTGCTCGATGTGGTGAAGGAGCGCGAGGCGATCGGCTATGCCTATGAATCCGCCCCGGCGTCGTTCGAACTGCTGGCGCGCCGCACGCTCGGCGGGGTGCCGGACTATTTCGCCGTGGAGAAATTCGACGTCACCGTCGAGTCTCGCATCAATGCGGTGGGCAAACAGGTGACCGTCAGCCTCGCCGTCGTCAAGGTCAAGGTCGGCGAGCAAGAGCTGATCTCCGCCGCCGAGGGCGACGGCCCGGTCCATGCGCTCGACCTCGCGCTGCGCAAGGATCTCGGCGAGTATCAGAAATACATCAACGGGCTCGAACTCATCGACTATCGCGTGCGCATCCTCAATGGCGGCACCGGCGCGGTCACCCGCGTGCTGATCGAAAGCCATGACGAGGACGATGCCTGGACGACCGTCGGCGTGTCGGCGAACATCATCGAGGCGTCGTTCCAGGCGCTGATGGATTCGATCGTCTACAAGCTGGTGAAGTCCGGCGCGGGCGTCGCCTGAGCCCGCGCTGATCCGATCTAACGCCTAAGCTGTCACATTACAGTCGTTCCACCAGCGCCGGTTCGCCGGCCTTTTCGCGCTCGCTCACCCGCGCGACTTCCGCCTGCAAGGTCGGCAGGATGTCCTCTACCGCACTGCACACGCTGTATTTCAGCAAGGCGCCGCTGTGAATGAATCCGGCGGCCTGCATCCGCGCGAACAGATCGATCAGCGTTGTCCAATATCCTTTGATGTTGGCAAGCAGGATCGGCTTTTTGTGATGGCCGAGCTGGGACCACGTAAGCTGCTCGACCACTTCTTCCAGCGTGCCGATCCCGCCCGGCAGGGCGACGAAGGCGTCGGCCCTCTCGAACATGATGCGCTTGCGATCATGCATGTCGCGCGTGACGATGACCTCGTCAGCGCGTTCGAACAGATGCTCTTGTTGCCGCAAGAAATCGGGGATGACGCCGATAATACGGCCGCGGTGTTCGTGCACGGAGCGCGCGAGCGCGCCCATTATCCCGTTCGAGCCGCCGCCATACACCAGGCCAATCCCGTTTTGAGCGAGGGATTTCCCGAATTGCTGCGCGGCGGCGACAAAGCTGGGATCGTGTCCCGGGCTTGAACCGCAATAGACACAAACATTGCGAAGTTCGCTCATCGTTTGAATTTGGTGCCCCCATGCTGCGGCGTCAAGGCTATCGCGTATCGCGCTCGCCGCTCGGCATGGGGTGAGCGACCGCCCTAGGTGAGCGGCCGCCCCAGGTGAAGCGGGCTCTGGAAAGGTCTATATCAAAGTATAAGGACGCTAGCCGACGTTCGTCCATCTGCGCTTCCGGCCTATGAGCGACTGACGTGAAACCGATTGCCGACAAGCCCGATATCGCGTTCGCCAGTGGCGGGCTGCTGCGCACGCTTATTGGACTGTGGCCATATGTCTGGCCGTCGGATCGGCGCGACCTCAAGGGGCGCGTGGCGATCGCGCTCGTCCTGCTGTTGCTGGCGAAGCTTGCGACCATCGCCGTGCCGTTCACCTTCAAATGGGCGACCGACGCGCTCGCGGGCGTGCCCGATGCGGTCGCCCCCGGCCAACCGCCATGGATCGTGTGGGTGCTCGCCGCGCCGCTGTTGCTGACCGCAGCCTATGGCGGCGCGCGCATTCTGATGGCGCTCCTCACCCAGGCGCGCGACGGGATTTTCGCCAAGGTGGCGATGCATGCGGTGCGCCGCCTCGCGATGCTCACCTTTGAGCACATGCATCTTTTGTCGCTGCGTTTCCACCTCGAACGCAAGACGGGTGGGCTGACCCGCATCCTTGAGCGCGGCCGCAACGGCATCGAGACCATTGTGCGGATGGTGTTGTTGCAGCTCGCCCCGACCGTGGTCGAGGTCGCGCTCATCGCGGCTGTGCTGCTCTACCAGTTCGACTGGCGCTATGTCGTGACCGTCCTGACGACGATCGCTCTGTATGTCTGGTTCACCTACGTGCTGACCGAATGGCGGATCGCCATCCGCCGCAAGATGAACGATAGCGACACCGAGGCGAACACCAAGGCGATCGACTCGCTGTTGAATTACGAGACGGTCAAGTATTTCGGCGCCGAGGAGCGCGAGGCTAGTCGCTACGACGTCTCGATGGCGCGCTACGAAGATGCAAGCGTCAAGGCCTATACGTCGCTTGCCGTGCTCAACGCCGGGCAGGCGGTGATTTTCACCGTCGGACTGACCATCGCGATGGGCATGTGCGCCTACGGAGTGCGCACCGGAACCAATACGGTCGGCGACTTCGTGATGATCAACGCCATGATGATCCAGCTTTACATGCCGCTCAACATCATGGGCATGCTCTATCGCGAGATCAAACAGGCGGCGATCGACATCGAAACGATGTTCGACATCTTGGCGCGGCCTGCGGAGATCAAGGATGCGCCGGACGCGGCGCCGCTCAAGGTGAGCGCGGGCGCGATATCGTTCGAGAATGTGCGCTTTGCCTACGAGCCGGCGCGGCCGATCCTGCAGGGGCTGAACTTTGCGGTTCCGGCCGGACGGACGGTGGCAATCGTCGGTCCATCGGGAGCGGGCAAGTCGACCATCGCACGGCTCCTGTTCCGCTTCTACGACGTGACCGGAGGGCGCATCGCCATAGACGGCCAGGACATTCGCGAGGTGACGCAAGGGTCGTTGCGCAACAGCATCGGCATGGTTCCGCAGGATACGGTGCTGTTCAACGACACCGTGCGCTACAACATCCGCTATGGCCGCTGGGACGCGACCGACGCCGACGTCGAGGAGGCGGCGCGGCTCGCCCAGATCGATGCGTTCATCCGCGCGACGCCCCGCGGCTACCAGACGGAGGTCGGCGAGCGCGGGCTGAAGCTCTCGGGCGGGGAGAAGCAGCGCATCGCAATCGCGCGCACGATCTTGAAGGGCCCGCCGATCCTGTTGCTCGACGAAGCGACGTCCGCGCTCGACAGCCACACGGAAAAGGACATCCAGGACGCGCTCGACCGCATCTCGCGGAATCGTACGACGCTGGTGATCGCGCATCGGCTCTCCACCATCATAGGCGCCGACGAGATCATCGTGCTCGACCAAGGGCGCATCGTCGAACGCGGCACGCATCCGGCGCTGCTGGCGCACGGGGGACTTTACGCCAGCATGTGGAACCGCCAGCGCGAGGCGGAGGAAGCGCGCGAGAAGCTTGCCTTGGTTGGGGAGTCCCCCGTCGCAATCGAGCGCGAACAGGCGACGGACGACGACCGGCGGAAGGACAAACCGTTCGCCGTCGACGCGGCCGAGTGAGGCAGCGGCTCCGTCTCCGCGCCTCAGTCCAACGCGCGATCGCTGAGAGTAGGACGGGTCATTTCGCTATCCGTTTGCTATCCGTCGTTGCTGGACCAGCCCAAAGCAAGCAGCTTGCCAGTCCGCTCTTCGCCGCGCTTGGCCCGCCTCGCAATCCGATCTACATGAAACGCATGAAAACCGAGCCTCCCATGTCCATCGCCGATTCCATCCGTTCGCAGCTTGCTCCGATCAACTCCGAGGGCTATCCGTTCATCGCCGCGTTTGCGCTTGGGTGCC
>JBAPYK010000442.1:0-1777 GCA_049284695.1 Rhodoplanes sp.
CCATGGCGCCGATCGCCGCCTCGACGCCGAGGGGCTGCAGCCGGGCGATGACCTCGGCCCCGACCGCGCGATCGATCCGCATCCCGCCGAATGAGATACACCAATCGGTGCCGTGGTTCAGATGGCCGCCGCGACAGTGATAGCGGCCCGAGTTGCCGTTCTCGCCGCTATAGGCGACGTGCAGTTTGCGGCCGCAGTGCCCGCAGCGGAGCAGGCCAGCCAACAACGCCTCGCCGCGCCGGACCGAACCGCGGCTCATGAAGCTCCTGCCGTTGGCGTTGTCGCTGATCAGCCGCTGGTTCCTCTCGAACTCCGCCCAGCCAATGTAACCTTCATGATGGTCACGGATCAAAACCTCCCAGGCGCTGCGATCCTTGCGGTGGCCGCGCACGATCCGTTTCCGCCCGGCCTCGATGGTAATCCGGCTGCCGGTTCGTCCGAACGCGTAGGCACCGGCATAGATCGGGTTGGTGAGCATGTGGTGCAGGGTGTTGTAGACCGGCAGCTTCCAGACCACCTTGCGACCGTCGGGGCCGTATTGCGTTGCCGGCAAGTGGAGGCGCTGCTGTCGCATCCAAAGATGGAGCTGCCGAACCGTCTGCAGCTCGGCGAACTTGGCGAAGACGAGCGCAATCGCCTCCTGGACGCGGCGATCGGGATCCTTGTCGATCCGGTCGTGCGAAGTCTTTAGATAACCGATCGCCACGGTGAGAAAGAGTTCGCCACGCCGTGCCTTCTGCTTCAGGGCTTCAAGCGAGCGCTGGCGGAACAGCGACAGTTCCATCTCGCTCATCGTGCCCTTCATGCCGAGCAGCAGGCGATCGTTCGGATGCCGCGGGTCGTAGACGCCGTCCTCGTCGGCGATCAACGTGCCGACCAAGCCGCAGAACTCGAGCAGCGCGTGCCAGTCACGGCCGTTGCGGGCGAGCCGCGAGGCCTCGATCGAGACGACGGCACCGACCCGCCCCTCGCAGATCGCGGCGAGCAACTTCTCGAAGCCGGGGCGGGCGATACCGGAGCCGGAACGGCCGAGATCATCGTCGATCACCTCCACGTTCGCCCAACCAAGAGCGCGAGCACGATCGACCAAGCCGTATTGTCGACGCCGGCTCTCGTGATTGTTGAGAACCTGATCGCTCGTCGACTGACGGACATAGACGAAGGCGTCACGGGCGAGATGCTCAGGCGTGATCTTCGTCATCGCCGCCCTCCTCGATCTGGAGATCCGCCTCGCACCGTCGTCGCTGCACCTTGGCCGCTTCTACCAGAAGCGCCTGGAGCAGCGGTGCCAGCTTGGTCCGCAACTCCGACCGCAGCTCGGGTGTCGGTATTGGTTCGTCGAACAGATCCCTCTGAACGTGGCGCGCTCCTGGCATGGCCGGCTCCCTCGCAGGACGAATCCCCCGCGTATGAGGCCATGAAGGCATCGAGGAGCGCGCGTAGATCGGCCAGCCTCTCGACTGGAAACCGCGGATGTGAGAGAAGCGGCCGAGGCGATGCGCCCGCTTCGGTCATCCATGCCGGCAGCAGCGCCAGGCTCCGATCCGGCTGCCGGATAATCAGGTGTTCAGCACCGGCATGCCGCCTCGAACCAACGACCGCGACGGTCTCGCCGCGGCGCGGATGAAACGGCTAGATGATCCGAACCTCAAACGCCGGACACCCGGCAGTATGACGCTGCTTCGCCCGGGGACTGGGGATTATGGACTGGCAGGCAATTTGGGCTTGGATTTCCGATCCAAGTAACCAGCGGACGCTCGCTTGGATCGGTGTGCCG
>JBAPYK010000443.1:0-22048 GCA_049284695.1 Rhodoplanes sp.
GCCGAGACGCAAGCCGCGCCAGAGGCAAGTCGTTTCTTTGACCCCAAGGAGAAAGCGACCACGGAGGTCCGCGACGAAGTACTCCCGCCAGCGACAACCAAATCTAATCGTGCTCCAGCCCGGGTGACGACACAAACTGCGAATGCGATGTCCTCGCCGAGGAGACGAATTCCGACCGCCCAAGCATCTGGCGGCGCGCATCGCACGGAGCGCCCAAGCAGTCTCATTGTCGAGCCTGAGACGAGGCCGACAACGATCGACGGCTGGATAGTCCGAGACGTGATCGGCAACACGGCCGTCTTGGAGGGGCCGAACGGCATCCGGAAGGTCGCGCTCGGAGACGTCCTACCGGAGTTGGGAAAGGTTGATTCTATTCTTCGTTGGGGCAAACGGTGGATCGTTTCGACCGAGCGGGGCCTGATCTCGACCCTTTGATGGGAATTTTCCTTCCGCCGCCGGACATACACTTTGTGCCCGATGCAATCACTTAGGCGAGATCGGATAAAGTGTCATGCGGTTGATGTCACTCCGATCGCGGCCACGACAGTTCATCGCAGCAATTTATCTAACGTGATCGGCAGGTCGCGTACGCGCTTGCCGGTCGCGTGATAGACCGCATTGGCGATTGCCGCCGCAACGCCGACAATGCCAATCTCGCCCACCCCTTTGATGCCGAGTGGATTGACGATGGCATCCGTCTCGTCGACGAAGATCACCTTGATGTCGTGTACATCGGCGTTCACCGGGACATGATATTCGGCAATGTTTGCATTCATGATGCGACCAAAGTTGTGATCGACCAGCGTTTCCTCATGCAACGCCATCCCTATGCCCCACACCACGCCGCCCATAATCTGACTGCTCGCCGTCTTGGTGTTCAGGATGCGGCCGGCCGCAACCGCGCTGACGACGCGGGTGACACGGATGACACCGAGCTGCTCGTCTATCTTGACCTCGGCGAAGATCGCCGAATGCGTGTTGTGTGCGTGCGACCCGTCATCGGGGAATTCAGTGGATTTCTCCTGCTCGATTCGGTCCACGCTGCCATGCCGCATCGCATCTACAATTGACACCGCGCGCGAAGTATCCCGCTTGCTCACAAGCCGACCGTCCGCAAGCGCAACATCGTCTGCCGCAGCGTCCGCGAGCGGCGAATTCGGCATCCGCTTTGCCAGACGCAACAGTTCCTCGCGGACCGCCGCGGAGGTCGTCGCGATCCCATTCGCCACCGAGGCCGCAATCCATGATCCGCCCTCGACCGGTGATTGCGGCAGCGTCGAGTCGCCAAGCTTGACGGTGACGCTGTCGAGGGGCAGCCCGAGCATATCGGCCGCGACTTGCGTCATGATTGTATAGGTACCGGTGCCGATGTCGGAGGTCGCGCAGGAAACTTCCGCATGGCCGTTGGCCGAGAGCACAATACGCACGGCGATGGGCACTTGCAGCGCTTCCCAGATGCCTGTCGCCATGCCCCAGCCCACGAGCTCGTTGCCATCGCGCATCGCGCGCGGCTCGGGGCTGCGCTTGTCCCAACCGAAGGCTTCGGCGCCCTGGCGGTAGCATTCGCGCAAGCGCTTGCTGCTGAACGGCTTATCCGCGTTCTGATCGCGTTCCGAATAGCACCGCAGGCGAAGCTGAAGCGGGTCGAGCTTGAGCGCCACCGCAAGTTCATCCATCGCGCATTCGAGCGCATAGACGCCGGTCGCGGCGCTTGGAGCGCGCATATCGCACGGCGTAGCAAGGTCGAGGCGGGCGAGCTTATGCGCGTACTTCGCATTAGCGCAGGCGTAGAGCAGGCCAGACCAGGCAGTCTCTTGCCGGTGGAAGTCCTCGTCTTGCGAGGTCACCGTGATTGCGTCGTGCGTAATCGCTTCCAGCGCTCCGTCCGCGGTCGCGCCCAGGTCGATCCGCTGGATCATCGCGGGCCGGTAGCCGAGCCCATACATCTGCTGGCGCGTCAGTACGACGCGCACCGAGCGCTGGAGGGCGCGCGCCGCCAGCACGGCCAGCACGACCTGATATTGCGGCCGCAGCCCCGAGCCGAACCCGCCGCCCATGAAGGGCGACATGACGCGGACGTCGTCCGGCTTCATATCGAACACGCCGCAGAGATAGTGCTGCACGTTCTGCACGCCCTGCGTCTTGTCGTAGACGGTGAGTTTGCCGTCGCCCTCCCAGATCACTGTCGAGGCGAACAACTCCATGGGGTTGTGATGTTCGATTGGGACATAATATTCGGCCTGATGCCGCGTAGCGGCTGCGGCAGAAGCTTCCTCGGCTGCGCCGCGCGGCTTTGGCGGACCGAACATTTCCGCGCCGACTTCCAGCGCAACCGCCGCATCACGCTGGCTGTACAGGTCGGTCACGTGCGCTTCTTTGGCATATTCCACGCGGACAAGCGACGCTGCGAACCGTGCTATCTCCGGCTCGCTGGCGACGACCAGCGCGATCGGCTGGCCGTTGAATCGAATCCTGTCGTCGTAAAGCGGCCGGAATGGTGAACCTTCCGGAGCGGTCTCGTCCTTGTAGGCGCTATCCGCATCCGCCATATGCGGCCGGTTCTGGTGAGTGAGCACGTCGATCACGCCATCGACGCGCAGCGCCTCGCTCGCATCGACGCGCACGATGCGGCCCTTGGCGATATTTGATGTGACGACGCTGCCGTGAACGAGGTCGGGAACGTTGAACTCGGCAGCGTATTTCGCCGCGCCCGTGACCTTCGCGCGGCCGTCGACGCGAGAAGTAGGGGTGCCGATGTAAGTCGTCATGGACTTGCTCTCAAAGGCTCGGCTGATTGCATGGCGTCCTCCGGAAGACCCGGCAATTATTGCCTCTCACCGCCATCGTCTCGCTCACGCTATCTTTTTGTCGGATTGCGATTGCGGCGTGCCCTGCGCGGCTTGCGTCAGGGCCCGAATAATGCCGCGGCGCGCCAGATCGATCTTGAAGTAATTGTGCGGGTAGCCCCTGGCATCACGCAGCAAAAGGTCCGCCGCGCGCATGAAAGCGGCCTGATTGGCGGGCTGGCCGCGCAGCGCTGCTTCGGCGGCCGTGTCGCGCCACGGCTTGTGCGCGACGCCCCCAAGCGCCAAACGGGCTTCTCTGATCGTCTCTCCTTCGAGTTCCAGCGCAGCTGCGATGGATACGAGCGCGAACGCATAGGAGAGGCGATCGCGGATTTTCAGATACGTATAATTTGCCGCAAAGCCCCGTGCCGGAAGCTCGACCGCCGTAACGATCTCGTTCGCTTCCAAATTCGTATCGCGCTGCGGCGTATTTCCCGGCAACCGATGGAAATCCGAAAACGCAATCGCGCGCTCCCCTGTCGGTCCGGATACATGGACCGTAGCGTCGAGCGCAGCTAGCGCCACGCACATGTCGGACGGATGGGTCGCAATGCAGGCGTCGCTCGCGCCGAGGATCGCATGCATGCGATTGAGACCCGCGATAGCAGAGCAGCCGCTCCCGGGCGCGCGTTTGTTGCAGGGCGTCGCGATATCGTAAAAGTAGCTGCAACGCGTGCGCTGCAGAAGATTGCCTCCGGTTGACGCCATGTTGCGCAGCTGCGCCGACGCGCCCGCCAGGATCGCGCTCGCGAGCATGGGATAACGTTGCTCGATCAGCGGATGGTAGGCGAGGTCGGAATTCGGCACGAGCGCACCGATCCGTAATCCACCGTTCGCTGTTTCCTCGATGGTCTTAAGCGGCAACCGCGTGATGTCGATCAGCCGCGAAGGGCGTTCGACATCCTCCTTCATAAGATCAATCAGATTGGTGCCGCCGGCGATGAACTTCGCCGTCGGATCGGCGGCAATTTGGCGGACGGCGTCGGCTACATCGGCAGCCCGTACATAGTCGAAGTTGATCATGATCGCAGCATCACCTGCTGGATTGCCGCAACAATGTTGGGATACGCACCGCATCGGCAAATGTTGCCGCTCATGAGTTCGCGGATCTCGTCAACGTTCTTCGCTTTGCCCTCGGCGATCAGGCCGGCGGACGAGCATATCTGTCCCGGGGTGCAGTAGCCGCACTGGAACGCGTCGTGGTCGATGAACGCTTGTTGCAACGCATGAAGCGTTCCGTTTGTTGCCAGGCCCTCGATAGTAATCACCTGAACGCCGTCGTTCATGACGGCGAGAGTAAGACACGAGTTGACGCGCCGCCCGTCCACCAGCACTGTGCACGCGCCGCATTGGCCGTGATCACAGCCCTTCTTGGTGCCGGTCAGATCGAGATGATCCCGCAGTGCGTCGAGCAAGGTCGTCCAGGGGGCAACCTTGAGCTGAGTTGGGACGCCGTTAACGGTGAGCGCCACCGGTACATCTCTTGGCACGTGGATGGTCGGCTGGGCCGTGTCTGTTCGCGCCATTTGCTCTCCGCCTGTCTCGAGGAGGCTCACAAAGCCCGGCGTCAAAGTCTTTTTTTGTGCCTAAGCATCCGGCAGCGATATCCGGGACGATCATCAATGCTCGGCCCACGAAATCGTTCCGCCCGACGACCATGGCCCGACCATTTTACCTCCCTATGCCAAGCGCTGAAGCGAGCCACCTTAGGCGTGCCGGAACGGCAAGGCGATTGGTCGATTCCAGGTCAATTCATCTCGCTTTAAACGATAGTTTGGATCCCAACGCCGCGCTTTTGCCCGCGGCAATATCACCGCGCGAGGATTTGCCCGAGAAACGCGCGCGTCCGCTCATGCTGCGGGGAGGAGAAGAACGGCTGTGGCGCGTTGATCTCGATGATCTGCCCCTCGTCCATGAACACCATGCGGTTCGCCACCTCGCGCGCGAACCCCATTTCGTGGGTAACGACCAGCATGGTCATGCCATCGAGGGCGAGCGCCACCATGGTGTCGAGCACCTCCTTGACCATTTCCGGATCGAGCGCCGAGGTCGGCTCGTCGAACATCATGATCTTCGGGTTCATGCATAGCGCCCGCGCGATCGCCACCCGCTGCTGCTGCCCGCCAGAGAGCTGGGCTGGATACTTGTTCGCCTGTTCGGGGATGCGCACGCGGGTCAGATAATGCACGGCGATCGCCTCGGCCTCCTTGCGCGGCATTTTGCGCACGTGGATGGGCGCAAGCGTGCAGTTCTCCATCACCGTGAGGTGAGGAAACAGGTTGAAGTGCTGGAACACCATGCCGACCTCGCGGCGAACTTCATCGATCCGCTTGAGGTCGTGCGTCAGCAGCACGCCGTCGACGATCACCTGCCCGCGCTGATAGGTTTCGAGCGCATTGACGCAACGGAGCAGGGTCGACTTGCCCGATCCGGAGGGACCGCAGATCACGATGCGTTCGCCGCGCGCGACGCGCAGATTGACATCGTTGAGAACGTGAAAGTCGCCGTACCATTTGTGCAGGTCGACGATCTCGACCGCGTAGGGAGCTTCCGGAGCGGCGCCTGCGCCTTCGCCAATGCCAATGGCATCGTTCATCTGCGGCTCCTCAGCGCCGATCGCCAGCGCCGAGCCGTCGCTCCACGCCGCTCGCATAACGCGACATCGAGTGGCAGATCACAAAGTAGACCAATGCGGCGAAAGCATAGCCGGTCACGCTGGTCACCGGCGTCGCCCAGACCGGATCGCCGCGGGCGATCTCGATCGTCCGCAGGAAGTCGAAAATGCCGACGATGAACACCAGCGTCGTGTCCTTGAACAAGGCGATGGCGCTGTTGACGATGTTAGGAATGGTGACTTTCAGCGCCTGCGGCAGAACGACGAAGCGGAGACTGGTCCAATAGCCGAGCCCAAGCGCGTCGGCCGCTTCATACTGCCCTTTCGCAATCGACTGCAGTCCGGCGCGCACCACCTCAGCCATATAGGCGGAGGAGAACAACGCGATGCCGACCAGCGCCCGCGCGAGCTTGTCAGGCGACCAGGCCGGCGGAACGAACAGCGGCAGCATCACGCTCGCCATGAACAGCACGGTGATCAGCGGCACGCCGCGGACGAGTTCGATGAACAACACGGAGATGAGCCTGACCGCCGGCATATCCGAACGTCGCCCGAGCGCGAGCAAGATGCCGATGGGGAGCGAAACCACGATCCCGACTGCAGCGACGACCAGCGTGACCAGAAGCCCACCCCATGATGCGGTCTCGACCACCGGAAGCCCGATCGGCGGAAATCCGCGCAGCAACGCGACCGAGACGATAGGAAGGATGGCGAAGAAGAACAGCGCCCCGAGATCGCGGCGCGGCGCATCGAGCCATAGGAGCCAGCCGATCCCGAATGCGAGCAGCGCAAAGAACACATCGACGCGCCAGCGCTGAGCGACCGGATAAGGCCCATAGATGAAGAACGAGAACCATTCGCGCACGAAGGCCCAGCAGGCGCCCACTTCCGGCCGCGCCGGCGTCGCCAGGCACGCCTCCCGGTCCGTTCCGCTCCACACCGCGTCGATCAGCAGGAACTGGACCAGCGGCGGAATGACCCAGGCGATCAGCGCAATCACCAGCACGGTGAGCAGGCTGTTGGATACGCTCGAAAACAGATTGTCCCTGATCCACCGCAACGGACCCAGTCCGGCCATTGGCGGGGCGACCGGCGCGGGCGGCGCGGTGCGCACATAGGCGGCGGCGGTTCCGTTAGGTCGGGTCTCTTGCGGCACGGCCGGCCCCTCACCGCTCGACCAGCGCTGTGCGCGCGTTATACCAATTCATCAGCAGCGAGGTTGCGAGGCTGATCGTCAGGTAGACCGCCATGGTGATGACGATCACCTCGACCGCCTGCCCCGTATTGTTGAGCACCGTGCCGGCAAAAACCTGAACGAGGTCGGGATAACCGATTGCGACCGCGAGCGTCGAGTTCTTGGTCAGATTGAGATATTGATTGGTGAGCGGTGGAATGATGACGCGCATCGCCTGCGGAATGATGATCAGCCGCAGCGTCGCGCCGCGCCGCAGTCCAAGCGCATAGGCGGCCTCAGTCTGCCCCTTCGCGACGGCGGCAAGGCCCGCACGCACCGCTTCGGCGATGAACGAGGCGGTATAGGTCACAAGCCCGGCGAGCAAGGCGACGAATTCCGGCAGGATCTCGATGCCGCCGCGAATGTTGAAACGCCCGACCTCCGGATAATCGAACGCAATGCTCGCGCCGCTGGCGACGAAGGCTATAGCCGGAGGAACAAGCACGAGCAGAGCCGCTACGGCAAAGGCGGTCACGCCGCCGGCCCGTATCAGCCGGCCTCGCAGCAACAGAAAAGCGAGCGCGGCGGCGACGCCGGCAACGAACGCGACGGCGATCGCATCCGCGCCCGCCATCTCGGGCCGCGGCAGGAACAGGCCGCGATTATTGAGAAAGCCGCCGCCCGGCACGCCCAGGCTCTCGCGGACGCCCGGCAGCGCCTTGAGCACGGCGTTGTACCAAAACAGAAGCTGCAGCAGCAGCGGGATATTGCGGATCAGCTCGACATAGGCGGCGGCAAGCCGGGCGATGAGAACGTTGGAAGACAGCCGCGCGATGCCGATGAAGAAGCCGAGAATCGTCGCGAACACGATGCCGAGAACGGTCACCAACAGCGTGTTGAGCAAGCCGACCCAAAACGCCCGGCCATAGGTCGACACATCGGGCGCATAGGGGATCAACGTCTGGCTGATGTCGAAGCCAGCGGTGTGGTTCCAGAAGGCGAAGCCGGTCGCGATGCTGGCGCGGGCGAGATTGCTCGCCATGTTTTGAATCGCGCCATAGGCCAGGAAGCCGAGCACGAGGCAGAGCGCCACCTGATAGGCGATGGCGCGATAGCGCGGATCATAGAGCGGGGAAATCTTCGGCGGGGCCCGGTCGAGGCGCTCCGTCATGATCGTGTCTCGTCTCCCCTCATTTGCCGCTCAACGTAAGGGCGGCCCGTAATGAAGCCCGCCTTTGGTCCATAACGCGTTGAGGCCGCGCGCGATCTTGAGCGGGGAGCCCTGGCCGACATTACGCTCGAACACCTCGCCGTAGTTCCCCACCAGTTTGACAATGCGGTACACCCAATCCTTGGTCAGGCCGAGCTGCTCGCCGTAATTGCCTTCGGTTCCGAGCAAGCGCTTGATTTCGGGGTTGGACGACTTCAATTGCTCGTCCACATTCGCGGTCGTGACGTTCAATTCCTCGGCATTGAACATGGCGAACAGGACCCAGCGCACGATGTCGAACCACTGGTCGTCGCCTTGGCGCACAAACGGTCCCAGCGGCTCCTTGGAGATGATTTCCGGCAGCACCACGTTGTCTTCGGGCTTGGCCAGTTTGAGACGGACGCTGTAGAGGGCGGAAGCGTCGGCGGTGAAGGCGTCGCAGCGGCCGGTGTCATACGCCTTCAGGGCCTCATCGAGGGTGGCGAAGGTCACGGTCTTGAGACGCATTTTATTGGTGCGGAAGTAGTCCGCGAGATTGAGCTCCGTGGTCGTGCCCTGCTGTACGCAGATCGCCGCATCATTGAGTTCGAGCGCCGAATTCACCTTGAGCGACTTGCGAATGATGAAGCCCTGCCCGTCATAGTAATCGACGCCCGTCGCGCTAAGACCGAGTTGGGTGTCTCGCGACAGCGTCCAGGTCGTGTTGCGCGCCAGCACGTCGACATCGCCCGACTGCAGGGCGGTAAAGCGGTCCTTGGCGGACAGCGGGACGAACTTGACCTTGGTCGCATCGTTGAAGATCGCCGCCGCGATGGCGCGGCAGAAATCGACGTCCAACCCTGTCCATACGCCCTGCGGATCCGGCATGCCAAAGCCTGGAAGCTGGCCATTGGCGCCGCAGTTGAGCACGCCCCGCGCCTTGATATCATCGAGGGTGCTCGCCGGTGCGGGCATGGCAAGACCGACGACCGCGCTCGCGATGGCGAGTGCTAAGACAACGCGTTTCATGTTCCCCTCATTGACACTGCGCGCCGTCCGGTGCATGGGCAGGTTCGATAGACCCGCCCTGACGCGTCGGTCGGCCAAATTCGCCCATGCGCGACCGGGCGGCCGTGCAATCTTTACATCCGTCGCGCGTTCCAACTCCCTGCATATCAGAACGAACGCCTCTCCGGGGTCAAGGGATTGTCGGTCGCATGTTCGGGCGCGGAGGAGCACGGCCTTGAGGATCGATCGATGAAGCGGACAACAGAGCGCGATGCCACGCTGTCAAAGCTTGCCCCGCGCACGCGGCTCGCCGTGGCCGGACGTGATCCGTTCGATCATCACGGTTACGTCAACACTCCGGTCTATCACGCCTCGACCCTGCTCTACCCGACCGCCGAGGATTTCCTCGCCCGCCGCTCGCGCTACAAATACGGCAGGCGCGGCACGCCGACCTCGGAAGCGCTCGAAGACGCATTGCGCCATCTCGAAGGCGAGGCCTGCGCCGGCGTCGCGCTGCTGCCGTCCGGCTTGGCTGCCGTGTCCGCCGCGCTCCTTGCGGTGCTGCGCGCCGGCGACCACCTGCTGATGACCGATTCCGCTTACGAGCCGACCCGCGTCTTCTGCGACAGGATCCTGAGCCGGTACGACATTGCCGTCAGCTACTACGACCCGCTCGTCGGGGCGGGCATCGCCGCGCTGATGCAGCCGAACACGCGCGCCGTCTTCGTCGAAAGCCCGGGCTCGCTGTCGTTCGAGGTCCAGGACATCCCGGTGATCAGCGAGGTCGCCCACGCCCACGGCGCCCGCGTGTTGATGGACAACACCTGGGCGACGCCGCTCTATTTCCCGGCGCTGGCGCGGGGCGTCGATCTCGCGATCCAATCCGGCACGAAATATATCGGCGGCCATTCCGACGTGATGATCGGCGCCGTGGCGGCCAATGCCGACTTGGTGCGGGAACTCAAGGAAACGGTATTCACCATGGGGCTATGCGTCGGCCCCGACGACATGTATCTCGCGCTGCGCGGCCTGCGGACCTTGAGCGCGCGCCTTGCGGTGCATCAAGAGTCGGGCCTTGCGGTCGCCCGCTGGCTCGCAGACCGTCCGGAGGTGCTCGCCGTCCTCCACCCCGCGCTCGAATCGCATCCGGGACATGCCATCTGGAAACGCGATTTCTCCGGAGCGAGCGGGCTGTTATCAGTGATCTTCAAGCCGGTTCCGATGGCCGCGGTCCACGCTTTCCTCAATGCCCTGACCCTGTTCGGCATCGGCGCGTCGTGGGGCGGCTACGAAAGCCTCGCCATCCCCTTCGACTGCACGAAAATCCGCACCGCAACCCGCTGGGCGCCGGGCGGTCCGAGTGTGCGTCTGCATATTGGGCTTGAGGATGTCGGCGACCTCATCGCCGATCTGGAGCGCGGCTTCGCCGCTTTCGCCGCTGCGCTATGACGCCGGCCGCGTTTCGACAAGCCGGCCCGCTTTGCGCTCGCGCAGCACGAAATACACATTGCGCAAATAGATGAATACCCCGAGCGCCTGCCCGGCGATGAACACGGGGTCGCGGCGGTAAAGCGCGTAGATGAGCAGCAGCACGCCGCCGCCGATGGAAAACCACCAGAAGGCCATGGGCACCACGCTGCGGCCGGCGCGTTCCGAAGCAATCCATTGAACGGCGAAGCGCATGGTGAACAAGCCTTGCGCCGCGAACCCGAGCACGACCCACCAATCGAGATTGGTCACAAACACGTCGTACAGGTAGGCCCCGATCGCCTGCGACAGATCAATCAGCATTCCTTAGAACCTCCACCACCTGCGGCACGCGCGCCCGGCGCCGGACCAGCCACCACACTCCGGCGAGATCGAGGATGCCGATCCACAGCCGGTCCCACATGCCGTAATTCGACGTGCCGGCGTGCCGCGGCCGATCGACCACGTCGAGATAGGCGATCTCGTAGCCCTCGCGCCGCATCAAGGCCGGCAGGAAACGGTGCAGCCCGTCGAAATAGGGCAAGGCCAAAAACACATCGCGCCGAAACGCTTTCAGCCCGCACCCCGTATCGCGGGTGCCGTCGCGCAGCACGGCGCTGCGCACCGTGTTGGCGATGCGCGACTGCAGCTTCTTGAAGCCGGTCGCCTTGCGGCCGACGCGCTGGCCGGCGACGAGCCCGATCCGGTCGCTCTGCTCGAGCCGCTCGACCAGCGCCGGCAGGAAGACGGGATTGTTCTGTCCATCGCCGTCGAGCGTGACAATAAGCGGAGCGCGGGCCGCCGCCACGCCGGTGCGGATCGCGGCCGACTGCCCGCAGGAGACCGCATGCCGGACATGACGCAGCCACGGCCGCTCTTCCATCAAGCGGGCGATTTCGGCCGCGGTCTCGTCGGTCGAACCGTCATCGACATAAATGACTTCGAACGGCGCTTTTTCGGACAGGCTGGCCGCGATCTCCTCGACCAGGGGGCCGATATTGCCCGCTTCATTGCGCACCGGAATGACCACGGACAGGCGCGGCCGTTCCGCGTTGACGGTCTGACCTCGTTCGACGTCGGTCGCCTGCTCTTGGACGCCACTCATGCGGACGATCCGCCTCCCCTTGGTTTCGAATTGCGGCAGGCTGGCGAGGCTCGCATTCCAATCGACGTCGCGCCGGCTGTCCTCGTTCGCCCGGGGCGCGCGCGTTGGCCACAAGCCGGTGGGCGCAAGCCTAGACGCGTTCCAGGACCTGGTCGTGAACTCATGGGCGCGCCCGACCGCCCGGCTCGCTTGTAATTGCATGCGGCGCGGAAAGTCGAGCACCGCGGCCCGAAAACCGGAGGGAAACAGCTGGTCCAGCGCAACCACGATCGCCCGCTTTGCCCGCGGGAGTGAAGGAACGGGAAACGGATGCACCGTTCCTTCCGCATCGATAGAGAACCCAAGCCGCCGCGAGGCGAACCATTCGCGCACGAGAATGACGCCAAACGCCCCGAACGCCGCGCCCGCAATCACGTCGCTGGGAAAATGCGCGGAAACGACGATGCGGCTCATCGCAATCGTTATGGCGTAAACCCACAGATACGGCCGCGCGCGCGGAAACATAATTCCGATCGCCACCAGCGCGCCGAAGGCGGTGATGGCGTGGCCCGAGGGCATGCTCGCATAGTCGGGCCGCCAGGAAAACGGCTCGAACGCGGAGGCCGCCTCGGCGGTCGGCCGCACGCGCCCGATCAGGCGCTTCACGATGCTCCCGACCAGCGCCGGAAGACCGATCGCGACGAAGACGAACCCGACGCGCACGGCGAGCACGGCGAGCGTCCCGCTCGAAAGCCTGTCGAGGGTCGGCGTAGCAAGCGCCGCCAGCACGACGACCAACGCGCCGACGGGAATGAGAACCCAGCTCGAACGCCCGAAATCGGTGATCTCGGCGAAGAACGAGACCATCCAGAACGGTAGCGCCCCGACGGCTGAGCCGACGAAGGGATCGATCAGCGCCATGGCGGCGACCACCAGGCCTAGCGCGGCCACACCTTGCCATAGGTGTTGTCGCCAGAGCGCCCGGTAGTTGGCTTGCCGTGAGGTTTTGCGTGAAGAACCGACAAGCGCCGCCGTCCAGAGCGCGAGGTTATAAAGGATGTCGCCGGCGATCACGGCCGCCCGATGGGACACCCCCTGAACCGCCCCGCCGGCGAAGCTCATGACCCCGTCCCTATGAAGATCGTGATCTCGAGCGGACGGCCGGTCGCGACATTGTATCCCTCGATCCGTGGGCCGAGCGCGTAACGCAGGCCGATCGCATCGGCGCGCGCAACGAAGGCGCGCTCCTGTCCCTTCTCCACGAGGGCGAAACGACATGGTCCGCCACGGAGGAAATCGGCCGCTCCCGAGCCCGAGGCATGGCGCATGTCGGTTCCCAGCAGAAATACCAAGCTTGCTTCATAATGGCCCGCGGTAACGAAGGCGGGGTTGGCGCACAGAGGCGGATATAGCTGGCGAGCGACTTGCGCCGAAGGAAATAGCGCAGGAATCGCCGGGAAGGTTGCGCCGAACAGTGCGGCGTAGACGAGGATCGCAGCTGCGACCGCGCGCATGAACGAAGTTTCCGGCCCATCGATGTCGTAAAGCCACCAGGCAAAGATCGCGACGATCACCCCCGCCGCCGCGAGCGGCCAGGAGGCAAAGCCCGGCCGTTGCCCGATCGCGATGTTGAGGACGACGGCCGCGATCGCTGCGGCCGTCGCGATGATAAGCCACCACACGGTGGCCCGCTTCAACCAGCGGGTTTGCGTCAGCGCCTGCCGATCGATCGCGCAGGCGATCAGAATAGCGATTGCCGGGTAGAGCGGCAGCACATAGTGAGGCAGCTTCGTCATCGCGAGCTCGAAGACGATCCAGCTCGGCACGATCCAGGCGAGCAGAAACCGGACGCCGGGCTCGTTTCGCCATCGCCACACCGCGCCGACCGCGAGCGGCGCCAGCATCGCCGCGGGAAAAAACATCAGCCAGAACAAAACGAGGTAATAGCCCGGCGGGCCCCAATGCATTTCCTGCGCTCCGCCGACTTTGGCGAGGAAATCGCCTCCGAGCGACTCGGAGAAGAAAGCGGTTCCACTGCGCGCGATGATCGCGATGAACCACGGCAGGACGAGAAGCAGCATCCAGGCGAGCCCTGCCAGGGGTCTAAGGCGCAGAAAGAACCGCACCGAGCGGTCCAGCACGGCGAGCGTTCCGGCGGCAAGCACAACGAACAAGAAAATCAGCGGCCCCTTGATCAGCAGCCCAGCCGCGACCGCGGTCCAGAAGATGGCCGGCACGGCGAGCGAGCGGGCATCCTCGGGGCGCTCCCCGCGCGCCGCCAGATAGGCGCGGCCGAGCGCGCCCATGGCGGCGGTGGTGGTCGCGAGGAGCACCGCGTCCGTCGTCGCGAGCCGCGCCTCGATCCCGAGCATCATCGAGCTCGCCATCATGAACCCGGCGAGCAGCGCGGCGCGTGGCGTTACGAAAGCGAGCGCCGCCCAGTAGGTGAGCAGGACCGCTGCAATCGCTCCCAGCAATGAAGGAATGCGGTAAAGCCAGATGCGCGTGAGCGCCCGCGGCACGCCCACCGCTTCGCCCGCCTTTACCGCTGCCGCCTGCAGCCAGTAGATGCCGACCGGCTTTTTGTAGCGGCTCACCTCCTGGAAGCGGATGTCGACATAGTCGCCGGTCTCGATCATCTGCTTGGTCGCCTGCGCAAAGCGCGCTTCATCGCGGTCGACCGGCGGGATGTAGAAAAATCCCGGCAGGAAGGCGAGCAGGCTTACAAACACGAGGGTCGCGACGGCATGCCTGTGGGATGTCGTCGCAAAATCGAGTAGCGCCCCGAAGCCCAAGCCTGAGCGGCCGCGTTTCGATGAACCGGATACCAACGCCATTGTCATGTCCCGCTAGAAAGCCGGCGGACCATAGAGAAATCCGTGCATCGGGGAAAGGCGAACGGCGCTATCCGTTAGAGCATTTTCCGGCGAAGTGGGAACCGGTTCGCCGGAAAATGCGCCCACTCAAGGACAACCAGAGCGAATTCCGATTCTGTTCGAACGGAATTCGCTCTAGCAGGAGATATCGTCGCGCGCTCGCGCGAAGAACCGCGGTTCGCCGATCCGTTTTCCGCTCCCCAAGGGGTGCGGTAAACGTGGCCTATTGGAGGCGCACGAGCACGCTGTCGGTTGCGCCCGCCGCATCCAGGATCGTCAGGCGCGTGAAGCCCGACCCATCCGGCGCGATGGTCGCGGTCTGCCGGTCGCGCAAGGTTGCGCGCGGCATGCCGTTGACGAGCACGGTGATGGGAAGCCGGCCGCCGGCGAATTTCAGCGCGATTGGCGCCGACGCGTCGGCTCCGCCGCTCGTCAGATCAAGCTGAGCGCCGTTCGGCGGGAACAGGATGCGCGGCGGCGGGGTGGCGTCCTCGGTCGGCACGCCGTTCGGCCGGAACCGTTGCAGCGGCGCCGGGAGTTTCCCGTTAGCAGCGAACACGACGCCTCTCGGCGCCGGCGGCAACGGCGCGACCGGCTTGCCCAGCCGCGCGAAAGCATCGAACAAGATGGGCGCTGCTGCTGTTCGGCCGAGAATCCCCGGAACCGGCGCGCCGTCCGGACGGCCGACCCAAACGCCAATCGTGTGCTCGCCGTCGAAGCCGATCGCCCAGGCGTCGCGGAAACCGTAGCTCGTGCCGGTCTTGAACGCGATGCGCCCGCCCGCCGCGTTGTCGGGGGGCGGCGCACCCAGCAGCACGTTCCCCACCTGCCAGGCGGCAACCGGCTCCATGAGCCGCCGCGGCTGCAGCGCCGAGGAGGCCGCTTGGGTTTCGGTCAAAGCGACGGTCGTGCCGAGACGAGCGAGCCCGGCATAAAGGCTGACGAGATCGGCAAGCGTGACCCCGGTTCCGCCGAGCCCGATGGCGAGGCCGGGCGGCTCGCCTGTCGGCAAGGCGAGGCGCACGCCCGCCTGGGCGAGTCGCGCGCTGAACCGGCTCGGCCCGACCTTGTCGAGCACGAGGATGGCCGGCACGTTGAGCGAGAGCTGCAAGGCGCGGCGCGCCGATACGGTGCCCTGATAGGCGAGGTCGAAATTTTCGGGCGCATAGGCCCCGTAGCGCACCGGGCGGTCGTCGACGAACGTCTCCGGATGGATGAACCCGTCCTCGAAACCAAGGCCATAGATAAACGGCTTCAAGGTCGATCCGGGCGAGCGGACGGCTGTCGTCATATCGACCTGGCCGGCGCGCCGCTCATCGAAATAGTCGGCCGAGCCGACGCGGGCGAGCACCTCGCCGGTCGCATGATCGACGGCAAGGATGGCCACGGAAACATTGGGACCGATCGCGCGGGCGCGGTCGCGCGCAAGCTCCTCGAGCCGTGCCTGCCAGCCGGCATCGATCGTGAGGCGATGAGTGGGACGCGCCGGCGCTTCGGCGACAACGCGGTCGGCGGCGTGCGGGGCAAGCTTCGGCATCGGTCGGCGCGCGCGCGGAACCGGTTCGGCCTTCGCGCGGGCGATGTCGCCGGGCTCGACCACCCCGGCCACAGCGACGCGGTCGAGAACGCGGTCACGCGCCGCCTGCGCGGCGGCGGGGAAGCGATCGGGCCGCCGCGCTTCCGGCGACTGCGGAAGCGCGACCAGGAGGGCGGCCTCCCCCAGCGTAAGGCGGCGCGGCTCGTGGCCGAAATAGGCACGTGAAGCGGCTCGAATTCCTTCAATATTGCCGCCATAAGGAGCAAGGCTCAAGTAAAGCTTTAAGATATCATCCTTGCTCAGCTTCTTTTCGATTTGCATCGCCCGCACCATCTGCTTGAGCTTGGCGGCGAACGAGCGTTCGGTGCGCGGCTCGAGCAGGCGCGCGACCTGCATGGTCAGGGTCGAGGCGCCGGACACGATGTGCCCATGGGACGCAAACTGCGCGAGCGCGCGCGCGAGCGCCGCCGGGTCGACGCCGTGGTGGGTCAGGAAGCGCTTGTCCTCGTACGCGAAAAGCAGGTCGAAGAAGCGCGGATCGACGTTCTCCGGCCGCACCGGAAGCCGCCAGCGACCCTCCGCCGTCGCATAGGCGCGCAGGAGCGTCCCATTCCGGTCAAGCACCTCCGTCGAAAGAGCGAGCCCCTCCCCGACCGGCGCGGGACCAAGCGAAGCAATCCACAACGCCGCCGCGGAGCAAATCACGAGGAACAGGCCCGCGACCGCCGCCAAGAGCGTTCGCAGCCGTCGACGACCGCAGTCATCCCGGGGCGCCGCGCGACGACTGGCCTCGAATTCATGATCCGAGACCGGGATTCCGGATTCCGGGTCCGGCCCTTCGGGCCGTCCCAGAACGGCGGTGGTTGGATCGCGTGCCATTGCGTCCGCCTAACGTCGTCGCAAGCGCCTCACTGACGTCCGGCCGACACCTCGACCGCGCCCGTCGCGGTGCGGCCGAAGCGATCGGGCCGGTACATGTCCTCGACGTAGGCCTGCGGCAGCACATAGCGCCCGGGCGAGACCGCGCGAACGACATAGGCAACGGTGAATACCGCAGGGGAGTCCTTGTTGCGCTCGAAGGCCGCGCTGAAGCGGTCGTCGCGGAACTCGGAGCTGACCGGATCTACCGCGTCCGTGATCCAATTGAGCCTTCCGGTCTCGCCCGAAGAAACGAGGTGCGGATTGTCGATCTCGAAACCCGCCGGAAGGTAGTCGGCGACCAGGACCCGGCCGTATTGCGGTTGCGGTTCGGTGATCTTCAGCACCACCACGAAACGCTGGTTTTGCCTTGCCCTCGTCGCGTCGGCCTTCTGGCCATCGAGCGTGTAGTAGAGCCGCTCGATCTTGAAGCCCTTATCGGCCGCAGGCTCCGGCGTGACCGGCGCGCCGGAGACCGACACGACGGCCTGCACCGTCGCATCCCCCGTATTGGTGATGCGGAACGGGCCCGCCTGCAAATCGCTCGGCCGCACGGTGCGATAGACCGGGCCCTGCCGCCGCTCGCCGGCGACGTCGAGCGAAAGGCGCGTTTCCTTGGCGAGCGCGCGGGCGGCCAGCACCATCCAGGCGTCTTCCTGGGTCGAGGTGCGCACCACCGCATTGCGCGCCGCTTCAAGCCGCTGCAACGCTCCCGTTATGACCGGCGGCGGCGCGCCGCCCTCGGCGGCGAGCGTCACCACCGCCGCCGCGTCGCGCAAAGTCGAGCCGTAGTCGGGCCGTCCGAACTCGTGCGCGGGGGCCGGCGCGAGTGCCTGCAGGGCGGCGGCGTAGACCCGCTCGGCCCGGTTGCGATCGCCCAGCATAGCGAGCGCGGCCGCTATCTGCGCTTTCGCGATCGGAGTGTCGACGGCGGAAAGCTTGGTGTCGGCGATGTAGCGCAGGTCGCCGACCGGCGCCGCGCCGTTGCGCGCAAGCACATAGAGCGCATAGGGAACGTCGCGCGCCCCCTGCTTGCCGGGTTCCGGGGCGTTGGCGACGTAGTTGCGCAGCCGGTCGAGCGCGAGCTTGAACGTGCTGTCGGGAACGGAGAAGCCGCGCTCGCGCGCCCGCGTCAGGAAGTCCGTGACATAGGCGTCGAGCCAGGCATCGTCGCCGCCCACGAGCCATAGGCCGAACGCCCCGTTCGACCCTTGTCGCGCGACCAGGCGCTCGATCGCCTCGCGGACGCGCTGGTCAGCCCCGGCATCGAGCGCGAGCCGCGCCTCCGCCGCGAGGTCATTGACGTAAAGCAGCGGCAGCGCGCGGCTTGCGATCTGTTCCGAGCAACCAAACGGATAGCGGTCGAGCGCCTTGAGAAGGCTCGCGACGTCGAGCGCGGTCGAGGGACCGATCGACAGCGCGATCGACCCGGTGCCCGGCACGAGATCGGCAAACAGGTCGCTTCCGAGCGTCAGGCTCTCGCCCTTGGCGATCGGTTTCACCGTTCGGCGCGCGAGAATCTGCGTCGCCGGCTTCACCGCGAGCGCATAGGTGCGTTCCACGGCGAAATTGGCGGGTCCAGCGAGCCGCACTTTGAGGTTTGCCGTTCCCGCCGCATTTGCCGCCAGCGGCAGCGTGAGCGCAGCGCGCTGCTTCGCCGCAAGGCGCAGCGTCTGCGACGCGCCGGTGGCGATCGCGATTGGTCCGTCCGCTTCGGCGGTGATGCTGTAGTCGCCGCCCGCGCCTTCGACGTTGTCGATTTCGAGCTGCACGGTGCTGCGGTCGCCGGTCAGCAGGAAGCGCGGCAAGGTGGCGGTCAGCACCACCGGGTCGCGTACGATCACGTCGCCCTGGGCATGTCCGACCTTGTCCTTGGTCCAGGCGACCGCCATCACCCGGACGGTGCCGGCAAAGGCGGGGATGTCGAAAGCGACCTCCGTTTGGCCATTGCGCCCGACCGTGACAATCCCCGAGTAGAGCGCGACCGGCGGCTGGGTCGGGGGGCTCCCCTGCAATTCGGCTGCGCCGGCGTCGCCGCCGGTGCGGACCTGTCCGCGCGTTCCCTGCATGCCATCGATCAGATGGCCGTAGAGATCGCGGATATCGGCCGAAAGCTTGCGCTGGCCGAGGAAATAATCGTCCGGCGCCGGGGCCTTGTAGTTGGTGAGATTGAGAATGCCGACATCGACCGCCGCGATGACAATGCGCGCCTCTTCGCCGGCAAGTCCGTTGATCTTGATCGGCACGCGCAGGCTCGTTTCGGGGCGAACGAGTTTCGGCGCCTGCAGATCGACTGCGAGCGTCTTGGCTTGACGATCGATCGTGAACCATTGCACGCCGACGGCGCGGCCCGGCATACGGCTCGCAGCAACGTCGAGCGGGCGCAGGAGCGTAGCCACCACATAGGCGCCATTGCCCCAATCGCGGCCGACCGGAATGCGCACCTGGTTGAGCCCCGGCTGCGCGTCTTGAGTCACCGTCGTAACCAGCCGATCGCTGATGACGGACACGCGCAGCTTCCCGGCATTGCGCGCGGTGACCGCGACCGTCATGCGGTCGCCTACGTGGTAATCCGGCTTGTCGAGCGCGATCTCGAGCAGGTCAGGCGTATCGGCGCTCGCTTCCGCGAAAAAGCCGGCGTCGAACGGGACCGTGGTCACGGGACCGTCCGGGTCGGTGGTCGAGACCTCCAGCCGGTAACGGCCCCACGCGACCGGCACGGCGATGCGCCCAGGCTTGTCGGCCGTGACATCGAGCGTTCCGTCCGCAACCCGCTTCGTCGACTTGATCGCCTCGTAGCGCCACAAGCCGTCTTGCCGATACCACTGGAACCGGCTCTCGACCTTGAGGAGTTCGTAGCGTAGCCCGTTGTGCGCGAGCAGCTTGCCGTCCGGCGCGGCCACGATCACGTCGAAATTGGCGGTTGCGCCCTCTCCGAGCGAGCGGCCGGAAAACAACGGCTTGACGCCGATCATCGGGCCGGATGGCGTGACCGGCAGGGTCAGCGTGCGCTCGACGGCGCGCCCGCCCGGCTCCGCCATGCGGATCGCGATCTGCGCTTCCAACGGCAGCGTGGTTTCGGGAACTTTGCTGAGCACGATCGGGAAACTGGCCTGCCCCTTCGCGTCCGTGGTGGGCAGATCGTCGAGCGACTGCTGGGCCGGCGGCGGCGCGCGGTCGTCGTCGTCTCCGGCGCTGCCGAATCGATAGCCAGGGAAACCGGCCCGTTCAGCCGCAGCCTTCACCGAGATTTCGCCTTCGAGATCGAGGTTCGCGCCCGGCGCGCCGTAAAGATAGCGGCCGTCCACCGTCAGTTCGACCGGCGCTGACCGGCCGATGCTCGTCGCCTTGGTGGACAGGTCGAACTCGATGCGGTCGGGCACATAGTCTTCGACAAGGAACGTCGATTCCCCGATCGGCGGCCGCTTGGGATCGGAATAGGCCCGCACGCGCCAGGTCCCGCTCAGCGCCGTGCTCGCGATCGGAACGTCGAGACTGCGTCCTCCGAGGCCCTGGTCGGGGACGACGGCGCGGCGATATTCGACCCCGTCAGGCCGCTCGACCACAAGGGTGAGCGGAACGCCGAGCGAAGCGGTGCCGATCCCATCGCGCAGAAGCGCGGTGACATGCACCGTCTCTCCGGTGCGATAGACCCCGCGCTCGGTGTAAACGAACGCGTCAAGGCCCGCGGGCGCCGCGCGCCCCTTCACTCCGCGATCGGAGAGGTCGAAAGCAGGCGATGTCAGACTGAGAAACGCATAGTCGCGCCCGCCCTCGGACGCGATGATCAACGCCGGGGCAAGACCGCCCTCCCCGCGTGCCAGTCCCGCCTCGAACGCGGCGTGCCCGTCCGCGTCGGTCTGGCGCGTCGCCAGAATTTCGTTGCTGCGCGCAACCAGCCGCACCTCGATCTGCGGCTTCGGCGTGGCGCTCGCGAGCGAATTGACGAAAACATGGACGCCGTCGCCGCCCGAATAGGCGGACAGGCCGAGATCGGAGACGATGAACCACTGGGTCGCGAGTGCGCCATAATCATCGGGGCTCGTTCCCTTCGGTTCCGCCGACATCACGTAGACGCCGGGCTTGAGGTCCCCGACGGTCTGGTCGACCGGAAAGGCCGTGGTCACCTCGGCATTGAGCGGAGACTGGGTCGCAAGCTCGCCGGTCCACACCGTCGTGCCCTGGCCTTGCGCGATGCGCTCCAATTCATAACGGTCGAGGTTGCGCTCGAAGTCTTGGCTGGTGATCGGATCGAGCAGGCTGCGGTCGCCGATGCGGTAGATCGCGATCGCGACCGCTGGCGTATTGACGCTGACGACCGGGATGCCGCGCTGGCCGGTGCGCGGGAGCACATAAGCCTTCCCGGTGAAACGCACGAAAGGTTTGCGGTCGCGCACATAGATGTTGAATTCGGCCGACTTCGCGAGCGTCTCCTTGACGACCGACGGCAAGCCGGGACGCAGCGTGATGGTGTAGCGCTCACCGTGCTTGAGGCCTTCGACGCAGAGCTGCTTATCGTCCGCCGAGAGCGCCGGCTTGTCCTGCCCGGCGACGGCGACGAAGGGCGAGAAATCGGTGCGGCGGCTGGGCAGGCTCTCGGAGAACTGGAAGCAGGCGCGCGGCGACGCCGTATCGGAGTCGACCGAGTAGTCGAGCAGGCGGAAACCGTGATCGGTCCGCATCTTCTCATAGGCCGCGCGCAACTCGGCAACCTCGCGCAGATCGAGCGAGAGCCGCATCGCATCGAGCGCCGGGCGCCACAGCTCACGGTCGGCGAACCCCCGGCCGATTACGACCAGGGCGTCGGCCTCCTCGCCGCTATTGCCGGCGCGCTGATAGGCGATGTAGCCCGCCGTGGTCGCGCGTTCGAGCAGCGTCGTGCGCTCGCGGTCGTCGGAGCTGCGGATCTGCAGGATGGCGCGGGCAAGGCGCAGCCAACTCGCCGAATCGTCGGGGGCCATGGCGACGATCTGCCCGAGCACCAGAATACCGGCGCCGACGTCGTTGCGTTGAAACGCCAAGTCTGCTTCGCGGCGCAGCGCCTCGAGGGGCTTCGCCACTTGTCCGCCGTCTTTCCTGATCTGGGCCTCGAGCCGGATCGCGCTATCGGCAAGATCGTCGCGCTGGAACGGCTTGTCGGCGGCGTAGGCTGGAATGAACGCAATAAACGAAAGCAACATCAGCGCCGCCACAGAGCAGGCGCGCAGGCGGGCGAGCATTGAAAACCTCCATCCCGGACACGTGCCGGGGCCGACCCACCCCCAGGGAAATGAGTCGTCGCAAATCGTGTCGGACTCGTGACGGGCGTTGCCCCCGCCGACGCTGCTCTTAGTGC
>JBAPYK010000444.1:0-10506 GCA_049284695.1 Rhodoplanes sp.
ACCGCGATTGTCGTCCCCTCACCCGAATTTCTCGCTCGGCTCGGAATCCGACCTCTCCCCGCCTGGGAGAGGTGAAGGGACCTTGCGACCGCGTCGCTGCAGCCAAGCCTGCGCAGGCTGCGCAAGTTTGCCTGCGACGCTCCCTCCCCCGCTTGCGGGGAAGGGTTGGGGAGGGGGCTTGCCGGGTCACGCGCCTTCCGGCGCGGCCCGGCAATGACGATCAATTCGGACAATGAAGACACGAGTACGGCGCGTTGCCAGCGTCACACGTGCTGGCCGCCGTTGATGTGGATTTCCGCCCCGTTCACATAGGACGAGGTGTCGGTGCATAGCACGTAGACGATTTTCGCCACTTCGTCGGGGGTGCCGAGCCGCTGCATCGGAATTTGCGCGACGATCTTGTCGGTGCCGGGCGACAGGATGGAGGTGTCGATCTCGCCCGGGGCGATCGCATTGACGCGTACGCCGCGGCGGCCGAAGTCGGCGGCCATCTCGCGCGTCAGCGCGGCGAGCGCCGCCTTCGAGGTGCCGTAGGCCGAGCCCGCAAAGGGATGCACATGCGAGCCCGCGATCGAGGTGACGTTGACCACCGAGCCCTTGGCCTTCGCCAGCTCGTCGATGAGCCCGCGCGCCAGCATGATGGGGGCGAAGAAATTCACCTGAAACACCTGCTGCCAGGTCTCCAGCGTCGTCTCGATCGTGCCCAGACGCTTGCCGTCGGCGCCCTTGGGCGAAATGCCGGCATTGTTGACCAGCGCATTGAGCTCGCCGGCATCGAGACGCCGTTTCACTTCGTCGATCGCATGCAGCGTGCTCGCGGGGTCGGCGAGGTCGACTTGGATGTGGTCTTGCGCGCCTCCCTCCCACGGGCAGTTCTCCGGGAAGGGATGGCGCGAGCAGGCGATCACCCGCCAGCCCGCCGCCTGGAAACGTTTTACCGTCGCGTGGCCGATCCCGCGGCTTGCGCCCGTCAACAGGAGAATTCGGCGCGGTTGGTTGGATTGTGGGGCGGACATGGGTCTAGCCGTAGGGTCGCTATCGATGCCGCGGCATGCGGCGTCGCCATTCAAGGATAAAGTCGGGTCTTGGTCCAGGCCGCATCCGGGCGGTCGCGCGCAAAGATGATGCGATCATGCAGCCGGAACGGGCGGTCCTGCCAGAACTCGATCGTGGACGGTTGCAGGCAATATCCACGCCAGTGCGGCGGACGCGGCACCGCCCCGGCGAGGTGCTTGGCCGTGTAGTAGGCGACCGCCTTCTCGAAAGCGAGCCGGCTCTCGAGCGGGCGCGATTGCTGGCTTGCCCAGGCGCCGATCTGCGAGATGCGCGGCCGGCTTGCGAAGTAGGCGTCGGCCTCGGCATCGGAGACGAGGGACACGACGCCCCGCAGCCGCACCTGGCGCTGGAGCGACTTCCAGTGGAACACGAGCGCAGCCTGCGGATTGGCGGCGAGCTCCTGGCCCTTCTGGCTGTCCTCGTTCGTATAGAAGACAAAGCCCCGCTCGTCGAAGCCCTTGAGCAGCACCATGCGCACATTCGGTAGGCCATCGGCCCCGACAGTGGCGAGCGCCATTGCGTTGGCGTCGGCGGGTTCGGTCCGATTGGCCTCGGCAAACCAATGATCGAATAACCTTAACGGCTCGTTGGCTTGGGTGAAATCACCGATCGTTAACCCGGTCTGTTGTTCAATCGGAGGCGCATCGGACATTTGTGGAGTTCCTCGTGGCGGGTTCAGCGCAAGGCCTCGCGTTACGCCGGCGCGGCTACAGGAATTGGGGTTCGGTTCGTCCATGGCGGCCGATGGCCTCACGACTGTCGCTCTGGGCGGCGCTGATCGGTGTCGTCGCCGGAGGGTGCAGCTTCTCTTATCAGTTGGGGTCGCTCCTCGAAAATGGCGAGGACAAGTCCAAACAAGCCGCCGACGCGGCGGGCGGGCCGCAGGCGACGGCTTCTGACGCGAGCGAGGCGGATTTGGCCCCGGCGCGCACCGCCGTCTCGGACGCGCTTGCCAAGAACGGAACCGCGAAGAGCGCCACATGGGAAGATCCGGCGACCGGCGCCCGCGGCACGATCACGCCAATCGCCGCCGCCGCCAAACAGGACGCCTGCCGTGATTTCCTTGCGAGCTATATCCATGGCGGCAACGAGACCTGGCTCGAAGGGGAGGCGTGTCGGGGCCGCAATGGCCGTTGGGAGCTGCGCCGGCTCGCGCCCTGGAAGCGGACGTGACCGGACACTGCGCGCATGGGCAATGCTTTGCATTGCGAAAGCGCCTGATTCTTCCCACATTTGCGAGCGAACGGGCATCAAGCCATACGCTCGGGTGGGAGTTCAGGAACAATGCGCGACCCTTATGAGGTCTTGGGTGTGCCGCGAACGGCGGACGCAAGCGCGATCAAAAGCGCCTATCGCAAGCTTGCGAAGAAATTGCATCCCGATTCCAACAAGAATGACCCCAAGGCCGCCATGCGCTTCGCCGAGGTGAACTCGGCCTATGAGATCGTCGGCGACGAGAAGAAGCGCAAGCAGTTCGACGCGGGCGAGATCGACGCGGAGGGCAAGCCGCGCTTCCAGGGTTTCGAGGGGTTCGGCGCGCATCCCGGCGCCGGCGCAGGTCCGGGGGGCGCTCATTTCGAGACTTTCACCTGGGGGCCGGAAGGGATGCGGCGCAGCTCCGGGGGCCGCGAGGGCGGCGCCGGGGCGGGCGGGTTCGAGGACGTGCTCAAAGACATGTTCGGGCTCGGCGGCGCTGGACGCAGCCGGCGCGGCGGCGGGTTCGGGCCGCAGCATTTCGAGGCGGAGGGTTTCACCGAGCCCCCGCCCGTGGGGCGCGATGTGGAAGTTCCGGTCACGATCACGCTCGCCGAGGCCGCCAAGGGCGGCACCCGCCGGGTGCACCTGCCGACCGGCAAGGATGTCGAGGTTAAGATCCCGGCGGGCCTCTCCGATGGCCAGCAGATCAGGTTGAAAGGGCAGGGCCTGCCGGGTCCGGGCACCGTCGGCGACGCGCTCATCACCATCACCGTCGCACCGCACCCGCTGTTCGAGCGGGATGGCGATAATTTACGGGTGGACCTGCCGCTCACACCCTACGAAGCGATCCTCGGGGCGAAGGTGCGGGTGCCGACCCTCGACGGCGCGGTCGACCTGTCGGTTCCGGCCGGCACCAACAGCGGCCGCACGTTCCGCCTCAAGGGCAAGGGGTTGGCGCCCAAGCGCGGAACCGGCGACCTCCTCGTGAGTGTGCGCATCGTTTTGCCCGAGAAGAGCGACCCCGAACTCGATGAACTGATGCGCAAGTGGCGCGACGAGAAGCCGTACGATCCGCGCAAGGGGATGGGGTAAGCGGCGGGGGCCGAAGCGCGCCGGTTGCCGGGTGGGCCGCTGCGTTCTTGCGGCGGGCTCTCCCCACGCTGCGCGCCGCTGCCGCCTAACTTGAAGACCCGGATTCCCTATGCCATAGGGGGCGGCCGGCCCGAGTCCGGCGAAATCGAGGAAAGTCATGCCGGATTCCGTGGGGCTGTTGCGCGGCAAGCGCGGCCTGATCTTGGGGGTTGCGAACAACCGGTCGATCGCGTGGGGCATCGCCAAAGCAGCGCGTGCGCATGGCGCCGAGCTTGCTTTCACCTACCAGGGCGACGTGCTGAAGAAGCGGGTCGAGCCGCTCGCGCGCGAGCTCGGCGCGCACCTCGTCGGCCACTGCGACGTGACCGAGCCGGCGACCCTCGACGCCGTTTTTCAGGCCGCGGGGAATTTATTCGGTGCGCTCGACTTCGTCGTGCACGCCATCGCTTTCTCCGACAAGGACCAGCTCGACGGACGGTATGTCGACACGACCGAAGACAATTTCGTGAAAACGATGGTGGTCAGCTGCTACTCGCTGACGGCGGTGGCCCAGCGCGCGGAGAAGCTGATGCCGAACGGCGGCTCGCTCCTTACGCTCACTTATTACGGCGCGGAGAAATGGATGCCGCATTACAATGTGATGGGCGTCGCCAAGGCCGGGCTCGAAGCGTCGGTGCGCTATCTCGCCGCCGATCTCGGCGAAAGAAACATCCGCGTCAACGCGATCTCCGCGGGACCGATCAAGACGCTTGCCGCCGCCGGCATCGGCGATTTCCGTTATATCCTGAAATGGAATGAGCTGAACTCGCCGTTGCGACGGACCGTCACGATCGAGGAGGTCGGCGACACCGCCGTTTATCTCCTCTCCGACCTTGCACGCGGCGTCACCGGAGAAATCCACCACGTGGACGCCGGCTATCACGTGGTCGGCATGAAACGGCCCGATGCTCCGGACATTGCGGTGGTCCGCGAGTGATCCGCTGAGCCTAGACATTTCCGGCGAAGTGGAAACCGGTTCGCCGCAGAAAATGCGATCACTCAAGAACAAGCGCGGAGTGTGGTCGTTGCGGCCATCGCCGTTAAACCGACCGAGATCCGCCGGGAGTGTCATGCCGCATAAAGGAAAAAGGGCCGACACCGTCGGCCCTTTCTCTATCTTTTTCACGCTCCCGCCAGGTCAAACTCAGGCGTTGTCGCGCAATCGATCTGCGTTGCGCAGAATGAGTTATTTCTTCTTCTTCTTCTTCGCCGCCATGGTCTCTTCCTCCATTGTGCTCGGCCCCGGGAGGCGAAGCCATCCCTCGCCGACGCCCAGACCTATATCCGATCGGAGCCCGTGCCGCAATCGAAATATTGCAAAAAGTGCTTATTTTTCCGTATCTTAACAGATGTTCAGCTTCATATGAACGGCAGTTCAGAAATCGATGGACGATCCCTTCGCAAGCCGTGTGCGCCAGCGTCCTCCGCGCCCGGTGACGCTACAATGACCCTAGGCGATCTCGTTTGACCAACCCGGTCGGCTGAGAGTACGAAGCCACGATCAAGAGCAAGACGCATGTCCTACAACACGTTCGGTCGCAGCTTTCGCGTGACGACCTTCGGCGAAAGCCATGGGCCGGCGATCGGTTGCGTCGTTGACGGGTGCCCGCCGCGCATTCCGCTGCGCGCAGCCGACATCCAGCGCGAGCTGGACCGCCGCCGGCCGGGCCAATCGCGCTTCACGACGCAGCGGCAGGAGCCCGACAAGGTGCGGATTCTTTCCGGCGTCTTTGCCGATGCGGGCGGAGCGGAGGTTACGACCGGTACGCCCATTGCGCTCTTGATCGACAATGTCGACGAGCGCTCGAAGGACTATGCGGAGATCAAGGACAAGTATCGCCCGGGGCATGCCGATTTCACTTACGACATCAAATACGGCCTGCGCGACTATCGCGGCGGCGGGCGCGCCTCCGCACGCGAGACCGCGGCGCGTGTCGCCGCTGGCGCAATTGCGCGCAAGGTGGTGCCGGGCATGTCCGTTCGCGGGGCCCTCATCCAGATCGGGCGTCACCGGATCGATCGCGACCGGTGGGATTGGGCCGAGGTCGAGCGCAACGCCTTCTTTTGCCCGGATCAAAAGATGGCGGCGGTCTTTGCCGATTTCCTCGACGAGGTGCGCAAGAAAGGCTCGTCAATCGGGGCGGTGGTCGAGGTTGTCGCCGAGGGCGTGCCTCCCGGTCTCGGCGCTCCGGTCTACGGCAAGCTCGACGGCGACCTCGCGGCGGCGTTGATGGGCATCAATGCGGTCAAAGGCGTCGAAATCGGCGCTGGCTTCGCCGCGGCCGAGCTGTCGGGCGAAGAGAATGCCGACGAGATGCGCCGAGGCAACGACGGCAAGCCGCTCTTTCTTTCCAATAACGCCGGTGGCGTGCTAGGCGGCATCTCGACCGGCCAGCCGATCGTCTGCCGTTTCGTGGTCAAGCCGACATCTTCTATTCTGACGCCGCGCGCAACGGTCGATCGTTACGGCGCCGAGACCGAGATCGTCACCAAAGGCCGCCACGACCCCTGCGTCGGCATCCGCGCCGTGCCGGTCGGGGAGGCGATGGTGGCTTGCGTGATCGCCGACCACTTTCTGCGCCAGCGCGGCCAAGTCGGCGACACGCCGTCCTGGCCCTTTGCGTCCGAGTATGATCATAAGGAACAGACGCCGCAAAGGCGCATCGAAGAAACGGAATGAACGCTCCCAGCTCCCACGATTCTGTCGAAAACGCCATCGCCGCGTTCGCCCGCGGCGCGTTGGTGATCGTCACCGACGATAATGATCGCGAAGACGAGGGCGACCTGTTCGTCGCGGCGTCCTGGTGCACGCCCGAGAAGATGGCCTTCATCATCCGCAACACCTCGGGAATCGTGTGCGCGCCGCTGTCGGTGGAGCGGGCAAAGCAGCTGCATCTCGACCCGATGGTGGCGCTGAACGATGCGCCGTTGGGGACCGCCTTCACCGTTTCGGTCGACGTGCGGCACGGTCTCACCACCGGCATCTCGGCGGAGGAACGGGCGAACACCGTGCGCGCGCTCGCCAATCACAACAGCGCCGCGTCGGACTTCGTGCGTCCCGGCCACGTTTTCCCGCTGGTCGCCCGCGAAGGCGGCGTGCTCATGCGCTCCGGCCATACCGAAGGCTGCGTCGACATGTGCCGGCTCGCAGGCCTTCCGTTGGTCGGCGTGCTCGCCGAGCTGATGAACGACAATGGCAGCGTGATGCGTGGGCCCGAGGTGGCGGCCTTCGCCGAAAAGCACGGGCTCAAGCGCATCTCGATCGCCGACCTCATCGCCTATCGCCAGGCGCGGGAGAAGCTTGTCGAGCGCATCAGCGAGTTCACGGTAACGACGGAGATCGGCGGGCTGCGCGGCTATGCCTACGTCACGCCATTCGACGCGGTTCATCACATGGCGCTCGTTTACGGCCGCGTCGGCGACGGGAAGAACATGCTGACGCGGCTGCACCGCGCCAATCTGTTGCGCGATATTTTTGGCGGCGCGCCGATGGTGCACGAGGCCCTGCGCCGGTTCAAGGACGAGGGACGCGGCGTGCTTGTGTTCCTGCGCGATGGCACGGTCGGCGTGCCGGTGTCGGAACTGCCGCAGAACGGCGAACCGGCATCGGCGGCGCTGCGATCGCATCAATGGCGCGAGATCGGACTGGGCGCGCAGATTTTAAAGGATCTCGGCATTTCGTCGATCAAGCTCCTGACGTCGGGCGAGCACCGCTACGTCGGACTTGCCGGCTTCGGCATCGAGATCGTAGAGACCGAACTGATCGGCGGATAGGGTTTCGCCGGCACGACCGCGGCCGCGGCGATTCTGCAATCGTGATGCCTGCGCCTTTTGTCCGCCGTTTCCCTGTGCGACTATCGCCGCAGCGAGGCGGTGCGCGCGGCGATAGCGCGATAGCGGCATGCGATACGACCGACGAATGATGCTGGCTTTGCTGGGGCTGGCCGCGCTCGCGGCCGGCGCCGCGGCTGGCCTCGCTGCGCCGGCGCTGAGGCGTGCCGACATTCCGGAAGCCGCGGCCGGGACCACCGTCGATGTCGAGCTGGTGCTTGCGGTCGACATTTCTTATTCGATGGATCCCGACGAGCAGGCCTTGCAGCGCGAGGGCTATGCCGCGGCGCTGACCTCGCCCGAGTTTGTCAATGCGGTGCGCCAAGGTCAGCATGGCAAGATCGTGGCGACTTACGTCGAGTGGGCCGGCGTGGCCGAACAGAAGATCGTCGTGCCGTGGCGGGTCATCGAGGACCGCGAAAGCGCCGAGAGTTTTGCGCACGAAATCGCCAGCGCGCCCTACCGCCGCGCCTACCGGACCTCGATTTCCGGCGTGCTGCAATTCGCGGCGCCGTTGTTCGCGACGAGCGGCCAGCGCGGCCTGCGGCGCGTCATCGACGTGTCGGGCGACGGCGCGAACAATCATGGGACCCCGGTGACGATTGCGCGGGACGAGGCGCTCGCCAGCGGCGTCACCATCAACGGATTGCCGATCATGCTCAAGCGGCCGTCGTCCGCCGGCATGGATATCGAGAGTCTCGACATCTATTACGAGGATTGCGTGATCGGCGGGCCTTCGGCCTTCGTGATTCCGATCCGCGATCGCGCGCAGTTCAAGGAGGCGACGCGCACCAAGCTGGTGCTCGAAGTGGCGGGCCGCGCGCCGCCCGCGCGCATCGCACGCGCCTCCGCCGCAGCGCCGCGCGTCTCCTGCCTGATCGGCGAACGCTTGTGGCAACAGCGCTGGGGCGGCAATCCCGATTTCAATTGAAGCGCAATTCCACCTTTCCCCCGTCGGTAAATGACCAAGGCGGTCAGATGGCCACGTGACGGCCGAGCTCGACGACTTTGTCGAGGGGAAGCCGGAAGAAGCCGGTGACGTGGACGGCGTTGCGCTCCATCACGGCAAACAGCTTTTCTTCCCAGGCTGGGAGGCCCTTTCCGTCCTCGCGGCGAACGACCGTCTCGTGCCCGACGTAATAGGTGACATCGTCGAGGTCGACCGCACACCCGTGATCGCGCGCTTCGGCGAGGAGCGCCGGGATGTCGGGCCGCTCCATGAAGCCGTAATGCGCGGTCGCCCGCCAGACATTGGGTGCGATCATGGTCACGGACAGGCGTTCGGAATCGGGGATCCACGGAACCGAATCGACCAAGACCCTGAGCGCCAGGACATGCTCGTGGAGGGCGCGATTCTGTTTCACGTGCCAGACCATCACGGGCGGCGTGTCGCGCACCGTCCGGGTCAGAAAGACCGCGGTTCCTGGAACGCGGGGAATCTTCTGCGCCTCGAGGGAGGCCATGAACTCGTCAATCGGAACAAGCCGTGCGCTGAACGCTTGCGCGACCGCGAGCGAGCCGCGATGCCAGATGAGCATGATCCCGTATACGCCTGCGGCGAGCAGGAGGGGAACATATCCGCCCTCCAGCACCTTATCGAAGTTCGCAACAAAGAAGGCAGAATCCACGCAGATGAAGGCGCCGGCGGCCGCGGCGGCCAAGGGCAGGCTCCAGCCCCACACCTCGCGCATCGCGATGAACAGGAGCGCAGAGGTCATCAGCATGGTCGCGGACACCGCGATGCCGTAAGCGGCGGCGAGATTGTCGGACTTGCCGAACGAGATGGTCAGCCCGATCGTCACGGCCATCAGAAGCCAGTTCACGACCCCGACATAGATCTGGCCGTATCCCTGCTCCGAGGTCTGCGTAATCCGCAGTCGCGGTAGCCAGCCGAGCTGGATCGCTTGCCTGGTCATGGAAAACGCCCCGGTGATGATCGACTGGCTCGCGACGACGGTGGCGACCGTCGCGAGCGCCACCATGGGGATCAGCAGCGGCTCGGGACAGAGCCGGTAGAAGATATTCTCAGAAATCGGCGCGCCTTCGAGCACGAGGGCGGCCTGGCCGGCGTAGTTCAAGACGAGGCTTGGAAACACGATGCCGGACCATGCGAGCCGAATAGGACGCGATCCGAAATGGCCCATGTCGGCATAGAGCGCCTCGGCGCCGGTCACGCATAGGAAGACGCCGCCCAAAACGAGGAAGCTCGCGTATCCGTTCGAGAACAGATAGCGCAGCCCGTGAACTGGATTGACGGCCGCGAGGACTGAGGGATGATGAACGATTCCCCAGATGCCGAGCACCGCCATCACCAAGAACCAAAGGGCCATGATGGGACCGAACGCCTTGCCGATCCACGCCGTGCCGCGCGGCTGCACCGCGAACAGCGCGACTAGGATCGCGACCGCGGACGGCAGCACATACGGCTGGAAGGCTGGCGTTACGATGTTAAGACCTTCGAGCGCGGAGAGAACCGATATCGCAGGCGTGATCGCTCCATCGCCATAAATCAGCGCGGCGCCGAACAGGCCGACCGCGACGATCGCCGGCCGCTGATGCCGCTTGACGCCCAACAGGGCCATCAGCGCAAGGACGCCGCCCTCGCCGTCATTGTCGATGCTCATGGCGACCGTGACGTATTTGATCGTCGTGATGATCACCAGCGTCCACAGGATGAGCGACAGGACGCCGAGAACATGGTCGGGCGCGGGCGCGCCGCCGATAAGGGTGAGAACGGTCTTGAGCGTGTAAAGCGGACTTGTGCCGATGTCACCGAAAACGACGCCAAGCGCGGAGAGCCCGAGGGCGGGGAGACCCGTGGAAACGATCGGATCGGACGCCCGCGGCTTCGCGTGGTCGTGATCGACCTCATCCATAGGGGCGCGCCTGAGGTTGGATGCTGTCTCGCAATGTGCTTGCGCTCACCGAAATCGGCCGGTTGCCGGGGTGCGGCCAAGAACACCTGCCGGCGGCGGGGTCATCCGCCGGCCATCACAGGCTTCTCATCGCCTACGTCTGACGATGGTAATATGACAACCTTTGTTTTCCTGAAATTTGTCCGTCAACAAACAGGGTTTGATCGACGTTTTGGAGGCCTCGTTTTGCATTGGGGACCTGACGGAACGATCAAACCGTAAGGACGTGTTGAGCTACATCTGAGGCGCAAATAGTGGAGCGCAGGTCAGGAGTGGCCGCCCGTGATACGCGGGATTTCCGCGTCTAGCGCGTCGCGTCGTCGGCCGGTCGCCGGCTTTCGGCGAATCGGGGCCGCCATTGGCGAAGAAATAATTA
>JBAPYK010000445.1:0-2488 GCA_049284695.1 Rhodoplanes sp.
GTCTGTCACAACGCCTCAAGGCGCTCGGCATACCTGAACGGGCCGAGGAAAGCGAGGTGCTCGGCATGCGCGGGCGGACCGAGCCGCCCCGATCGCAGCCGGTCAAGAACAAGCAGACGCCGACAAAGCCGAATGGTCATGCGGATTAGCCATGAAGGCGCGTCTGCGGTCATCTGGCCGACGCGCTTAGCCGATTGGGCGTGACAGGCGCCAGCGCAAGGGCGCCGACCGCTTCAGTATGCGCGGCCTCGCGCGCTGCCGCAGCGGAGTGGCAGCTCGACACCGCCGTCCACCAGCTTGCGCAAACTGCATCGGGGAGTCTGTCCACCGCGCTGAAAACCAGGGAAACGTCGGGGTGACCGCTGGGAAAGCGGCCTGATCCGCCGCCCGTCGTAGGGTGGCAAGCCTCTTTCAGAGCGTGCGCGCCTCCGAGTAACGCGTCACCGCGGATTCAGCGACACCCTCATCATCGACGATCAAAAATATACGAGCGGCACGCCATCTAACTCTGCAAGATAGGCTTGAGCGACGCTGTCATTTCTTGGGCAAAGAGGCCGCATTTGCTGTCGTGGGTCCATTAACGGCCGACATTTTGCAGGCGCGCCGACCGGACCGATTCCGAGCGGTTGGAGAAAACCGCGCTCGTTGTGGAGACGGCGCAAATGTCGGGCCTCGCCTCGCCGTGCTCGCGGCGCAGCGCGTCGACCAGCTTGTCGTTGGGCCGCTCGTCGTCGATTGCGGGGGCGTTGTCACGCTGACTCACCGTGCGCGCGCCGAGCTCACCCGCGCGGGTGCGCGGTTCGTCAGCACGCGAGGGGCATGGCAGTGGCTGCTCGGGGCATGTCGGGGACGAGCGAGGTCGGAAAGCGTCCTCGATGCTGCGACGGCTCTCAGCACAAGTTAGCCCAGTCGAATTGACGAGGTTCCCCGCTCTATAGGCGGCCTCCGTGCGATTGCGCACGCCGAGCGCGCGCAACAGCGCAGCCATATGAATTTTCGTCGTCGCCTCGGCAATGTCCAATACACGCGCGATCTCCTTGTTCGACTTCCCGCCGGCAAGTAGAGACAAAACTTCTCTCTGCCGCTTCGTCAGCTTGGGGAGATCGACCTCGGTCGTGAGCATGGGCATCTCTTCTCCGCCGAAACGGCCGTTGAGGGCGTCGCCGTTGCCGGCTTTGGCGAGCGACCCGGGCACGTAAATCCGCCCAGACAGGATGTCCGTGATGGCGGTAAGAATGTCGGTGTCCGACTGGTGCTTCGAAATGAAGCCATGAAATCCGGTGGCTAGGCTGGCGAGAATATCGGATCGTGTGTCCGACGCCGATATGATGGCGAAGCGGGTGGCCGGCGAAGCCTCGCGCGCTGCCGCAGCGCCGAAGCTGGACAGGTCCACCCCCACGAGCACCAAATCGAAGGTGCTGCTCCGAAGCTGGGACAGGGCTTGGAGCAGACTACTCGCCTCGATCACTTCGGCGCATGGAACCTTGGAATCGATGAGCTCGCGCAAGCCCGTGCGATAAATGGCTTGCTCGTCAAGAACCAAAATTCGAGGCATTCACGCCGCCTTTCCACTGTTTTGCCTATTCGGCATCTGGGTGGGAGAGCCTGGGGTGTCACATAACTGCAATAAGAACGGATCAGGACGGCCGTTGGATCATCGAAGGGCTATCCATTTATACCAAAGGCTAATTCGCCGCCATCCGCTGCGCTAGACTATCCTCGATAAACCCTGCCGGCCCGCATTGATCCGATTGGGTCGTTCCGCCGTTCTAAACAGGCACAATCGGGCGCAGCTTAGCCGGTCTGGACAGGCATTCGGCAGCTATGCCGAATGGAGGCGAAGGCCAAATTAGTCATGAGGAGCGAGCCTCACCCCTCCGACGTCGTGCTCTTGGCGTTCGCGGCCGGCAAGCTTGACGAAGCGCACCACGATGCGATCGCCGCCCATGTCCGCGCGTGCACGCGCTGCCGCGCTTTCGTATGTGCGATGGAGCATGTCGGCGGCATTGTGCTTGACGGCCTCCCCCCGAGTTCATTGGCCAGTGGATCATTGGCCGAGATGTTGGCGCGACTTGAGCAGTCCGCCCCCTTCTCTCGCCGAACTGCGAGCGCCGGTCCCTCCGATCGTGCTTCGCTGAGAGCGCGGCGCCAGTAGTTGCCGGGCCGGTCGCTTTGCCGAGCGCATGTGAGGCGAACGCACGGACCAAGAACCACATTCGCTCTCCATTCCTCGGTCGGCAGCGTTCCTCGGTAGTAAACACCGCTTCGTGGTGACACGGCTCGCAGGTCAGACAAGCGAGCGCACGCCGAAGCTCGCGCATGTGCCAAAGGTCATTGTCGGCCGCATTGGGGTGACCCACAAGTGCGAAGCGGCAACTTTGGTCTGAAGTGGGTCACGGGTGCCGTGACGATGCGAGCCGGGCCACGGGCGGTCTGCCCTCACCTGCGGACGCGCCGTTGCAGCGCAGCGAATTGGCGAAGAGTGCCA
>JBAPYK010000446.1:0-6161 GCA_049284695.1 Rhodoplanes sp.
GAGACGATAACCAAGGCAGCGATGGAATGTAGCGACCCTGCGAGAAAGCGATCCCCATCGGACTGATCGGCAATGAGGTGCCGATCAGGGCTTCGGCCGGATCGAGAATGAACCCGAACGATGTCTATTCGGCCGCGATCGCCTCTTCATAGGCGGCGCTGAGCGACAGCCACTCTTCCTCCGCCGCCGCGAGCAGCGCCGCGCGCTCGGCGCGCTCCTTGGCGAACGCCGTCGCCTGCGCGGGATCGCGGGCGTAGAGGTCCGGCGCCGATAGCGCTGCGTCGATCTCCTTGATGCGCGCGGACAGCCGGCCGACCTCGGCTTCGATCGCGCCGATGCGGCGCTTGAGCGGCGCGAGTTCGGCGCGTTTTTCGGCCGCGCTGCGGCGCTGATCCGAACGTGACGGGCCGCGCGATGCATTCGGCGCGCCGTTCTTGCGCTCGGCGTCTTCGCCCGCCAGCACCCGTCGGCGGTAATCGTCGAGATCGCCGGCAAAGGGCGTCACCGTGCCGTTTACGACCAGCCACAATTGCTCGGCGCAGGCGTCGAGCAGATGGCGGTCGTGCGAGATCAGGATCACCGCGCCGGGATAGTCGTTGATGGCCTCGATCAAAGCGGCGCGGCTGTCGATGTCGAGGTGGTTGGTCGGCTCGTCGAGGAGCACGAGGTGCGGGCCGGCGAAGGTCGCAAGTCCGAGCAGCAGGCGCGATTTTTCTCCGCCCGAAAGCTTTCCGACGAGCGTGTCGGCGGCGGCTTCGGAAAAGCCGATCGCACCGGCTTTCGCGCGCACCGCGGCTTCGCTCGCGGCGGGCATGCGCGCGCGGACATGGTCGTACACGCTTTGCGCCTCGTTCAACTCGTCGAGTTGATGCTGGGCGAAGTAGGCGACGCTCAGCTTGTCGGCGCGCGTGACTTGGCCGGTCGACGGCGCAAGCCTGCCGGCGATCAGCTTGGCGAAAGTCGACTTGCCGTTGCCGTTGGCGCCGAGCAGCGCGATGCGATCGTCCGCATCGATCCGCAGCGTCAGCCGGCGCAGCACCGGGCGCTCCGGCTCGTAGCCGACGGCAACGTCATCGAGCGCGACGATCGGCGGGGAGAGCGGCTTTGCGGGCGGAGGAATTACGATCGGCCGCACCTCGTCGCTGATGCGCGCCGCGATCGGAGCGAGCTTGGCGAGGCGCTTGATGCGCGACTGCGCCTGCCGCGCCTTGGTCGCCTTGGCGCGAAATCGCTCGATGAAGGCGGACAGGTGCGCGCGTTCGGCCTCCTGTTTCTTGGCGAGCTTGAGGTCGAGGGCTTGGCGCTCGCGCCGGGCGCGCTCGAACGCGCTGTAGCCGCCGCGATAAAATGTGAGCTTGCCGGCTTCGAGATGCAGGATCGAGTCGACCGCGGCGTCGAGGAGATCGCGGTCGTGACTGACGACGATCACGGTGTGCGGATAGCGGGCGATGTGGTCCTCGAGCCACAGCGCGCCTTCGAGGTCGAGATAGTTGGTCGGCTCGTCGAGCAGCAGCAGGTCGGGTTGACGGAACAGCACCGCGGCGAGCGCGACGCGCATGCGCCAGCCGCCGGAAAATTCGGCGCAAGGGCGTTTGAGATCAGCATGAGCAAAGCCGAGCCCGGCGAGGATCGCCGCGGCCCGCGCGGGGGCGGCATGCGCCGCGATGTCGCTCAAGCGCGCATGGACTTCGGCGATGCGGTGCGCATCGGTCGCGGTCTCCGCCTCGGCGAGCAACAAAGTGCGCTCGCGATCGGCGCTGAGCACGAGATCGATGAGCGGCTCGGGCCCGTTCGGCGCTTCCTGCGGCAACGTGCCGATGCTTGCGCGCGCCGGGATGACGACGCTTCCCGTCTCCGCGGCAAGCTCGCCTGCGATCACTCGGAACAGGGTGGATTTGCCCGCACCGTTGCGGCCGACAAGGCCGACCCGCGCCCCGGCGGGAATCTGCGCCGAGGCGTGTTCGATCAACAGACGGCCGGCGACGCGGACGGACAGATCATTGATGGCGAGCATGCGCTATTGAACAAAGAGCGCGCATGATCGCAACACCCGAGCCGCTCCGCGCGTCGATTCAGGCCGCTTCTGCTTCGAGGAATGGATAGTCGGTATAGCCTTGCGGACCTTGGGCGTAAAACGTCTCCGGATTCGGCGCATTGAGGGGCGCGTGCTGGCGGAAGCGCTCCGGCAGGTCGGGATTGGCGATGAACGGCTTGCCGAACGCGACGGCGTCGGCTTCGCCCGCCGCGAGCGCCCGCTCGGCGGTTTCCCGGGTAAATCCCTCGTTGGCGATATAGACCCCGCCGAAGGCCTTTTTCAGTTCCGGGCCGATACGGCCTTCGCCTAGATGCTCGCGCACGCACAGGAAGGCGATTTTGCGTTTGCCGAGTTCGCGGGCGACATAGCCGAACGTTGCCAGACGATTGGAATCTCCCATCGAGTGCGTGTCGCCGCGCGGGGCGAGATGCATGCCGACGCGGCCTGCGCCCCACACTGAAATCACCGCATCGGTGACCTCCAGCATCAGCCGCGCGCGATTCTCGATCGGGCCGCCGTAAGCGTCGGTGCGCTTGTTGGTGCGATCCTGCAGGAATTGATCGAGCAGGTAGCCGTTCGCGCCGTGCAGTTCGACGGCATCGAAGCCGGCCTCCAGCGCATTCTCGGCGCCTTTGCGGTAGGATTCGATGACGCCGGGAATTTCCTCGAGCGCCAGCGCGCGCGGCACGGGAAAAGGCTGTTGCGGCCGCATCAGGCGCACAGGACCCTCGGCGGCGATTGCGCTGGGCGCAACCGGCTGCGCGCCGTCGAGGTAGAACGGGTGCGAGATGCGCCCGACATGCCATAACTGCAACAGCATGCGTCCGCCCGCGTCGTGCACCGCGCGGGTGACCTGCTTCCAGCCCTCGACCTGCTCCTTCGACCAGATGCCGGGCGTATCGGGATAGCCGACGCCCATCGGCGTCACCGAGGTCGCTTCCGAGAAAATGATGCCCGCCGACGCGCGTTGGACATAATATTCCGCCATCATCGCATTCGGCACGCGCCGCGGGCTAGCGCGGCAACGCGTGAGCGGTGACATTACAATGCGGTTGGGCAAGCTCAATTCGCCCATCGTGAGCGGATCAAACAGGCTCGGCATCAGCGCTATTCCTTTTCTGACAGCTTGAGGAGGAGTTTGAGGAGGCCGGGAAATTTCTTGTCGATTTCGACGCGACGCAGTCGGCTGATATGCCGCAGGCCGTGCTTTTCCGTGCGAATGAGTCCGGCTTCGCGCAGAACGCGGAAATGGTTCGACAGCGTCGATTTGGGAAGAGAGTCAAAGGGAGCGGCGTCGCTGCAGCACAGGCCGGCGCTGTTGCCGTAAAGGTTGCGCACGATCGCAAGACGAACGGGATCCGCGAGCGCCGAAAGCAGCGCCGGCAAAGCGATTTCGTCGATCGGTGGATGCGCGAACGGTTTCATGCGAGGGTGATGTAGGGCGGGCCGCGGACTAATTCAATAGTTCGGAATAACAGAAATAGTCCGCCGTGGATCGCGCTTGACGCCCGCCGGAGGAAGCAGTTCGAAAGTCGCATCCGGGCGGGGTAGGGCAGGATAGGACGATAGGAGGCGATGATGTGCGTTCCCGGTTGCATGGACATCGTCCACACTCGGCTCACGCGGCGCGGCTTCTTCCGCCGGGCGAGCCTCGCCGCGGCCGGCGCCTCGGCGCTCACGGCCATGCCAGGCTTGGCGCAGGCCGAACAGGTTCGCTTCAGCTCCGCGCTCGACCTCACGCACACGCTCACGCCGGACTTTCCGACCTTCTTCGGCAAGCCCGGCATCGAGATCGAGCGCCTCGCCGAATTGCGCAAGGACGGCTACAACATGAATGCGTGGCGGTTGGTCGAGCATTCCGGGACGCATCTCGACGCGCCGATTCATTTTTCCGAAGCGGGCAAGGATGTCGCGGGGATCGAAGCGGCGATGCTGATTGCGCCGCTCGCCGTCATCGACGTCTCGACCAAGGCCGAGCAAGACCCCGACTATTTGCTCTCGCGCGCCGACCTTGCCTCCTGGGAGGCGAAGAACGGGACTTTGCCGAACGGCTGCTGCGTCGCCATGCATTCCGGCTGGGGGCGGCTTGCGACCGCCGATCCCGCCCGCTTCATTGGGCGCGACGTCAATGGCATGATGCATTTCCCCGGCGTCGCGCCGGAAGCGGCCGAGTGGCTGCTGAAGGAACGCCAAGTGGCCGGGCTCGCGGTCGACACTTTGTCCCTCGACAATGGGCCGTCAGCCGACTTCAAGACCCATTACCTGTGGCTGCCGTCCGGCCGCTGGGGTCTCGAGAACGTCGCCAATCTCGATCAGGCGCCCGCGACGGGCGCAACGCTCGTGGTCGGGCTACCCAAGGTGAAAGATGCGACCGGCGCGCCGGTGCGTCTGTTTGCGCTGATGTGAGCGCGCTCCGCGCGCCGGCGCCCTGAAAAACGGCGAAACCAGGCAAAAAAAGGCGGGCGGCCCTTCACGAACCGCCCGCTGGGCTCGCAGCATCACGCACCCCCGTGGCTAGACGCTGCGCACCGAGCCTCAGTATGAAAAACCTATGACGCACAGGGCGAAATTACGCCTTGATTTAGATCAGCGAAACGACCGGAAATTTCTGCGGCGCCGCTCGGCGCGAAACAGGTCGATGGTTGGGGAAAAAACTTGGCCGTTCGCGCCGTGCCGGTATCTTCTCGACTGCGCCGAATTGTTCCTCAGCCCCGGCCGACATACGGCATCTTCGTCGCCATCACCGTCATGAATAAGACATTAGCGTCGAGCGGGAGGCTCGCCATATAAGCGACCGCGCTGCCGGCGTGCTCCGCATCCATGCGCATTTCGGGCATCGTCTGACCGCTCGGTTGGAGGACGCCTGCCCCCTGGCCCATGCGATCGGTCAAAGGCGTGGCCGCATTGCCGATGTCGATCTGGCCGCAGGCGATGTCGTAGGCGCGGCCGTCGAGGGCGGTCTGTCTGGTCAGCCCGGTGACCGCATGCTTGGTCGCGGTGTAGGCGGCCGAGAGCGGGCGCGGCGAATAGGCGGAGATCGAACCATTATTGATGATGCGCCCGCCGCGCGGGGTCTGCGCCTTCATGATGCGGATCGCTTCCTGCGTGCACAGAAAGACGCCGGTGAGATTGGTGTCGACGACCTGCCGCCAAGTCTCAAGAGGCAGTTCCTCCAACGGCAGGGCTGGCGCGCCGATGCCGGCATTGTTGAACAGAAGATCGAGCCGTCCATAGGTCTTGCGCACGGCGCCGAAGAGCGCGCGGACGGATGCAGCGTCGGCGACGTCGGTCACCACGGCGAGGCTCGTGCCGCCTGCTGCGTTGATCGCGTTTGCGGTCTCCTCCAGCATCTCCTTGCGCCGGCCGGCGAGCACAACCAGGAAGCCTGATTTCGCCAAGGCCACGCTCGCGGCCCGGCCGATGCCGGTGCCGGCGCCGGTGACGACGGCAATGCGAGGCGGTGTCATGTGTTTCTTCCTCTGCCTCCACCAAAGCATAGCGCTTCAACGGCGGCCAGAACGCGGTCGCAAATAATGAGATTATCATCCGAAGAGTTCGCGTGAAGGGCGCGAGGGCTTAAGGCGTATACTCACAAATCACGATTGGCGGCGCGCCTCAGCGATCTCAGGATCGGGCTGGGGAATGTCCCGATCGATGTTGAAGTAGGAGGGCAGGCGTTGCCCGCCTTGAGCCGCTAGGCTCGGGGTGCTGATTCCGCGAAGGAGAGCAACGCCATGACGCACGCTACCACGATTTCGTCGATTCCGCCTGGGCCGAGCATCGAGACGGCTTGGCAAGATGTGCACAGCTCGTTCGAGCGTTTTTGTCTGAGCGCCGGCATCGAAGCGCTGGAGCAGATGCTGTGCGAGGACGCCGAGCGGCTCGCCGGCCCCCGCCACCGCCGCGATCCTGAACGCGCCGGCCGGCGTTGGGGCGCGACCAAGAGCAAGATCGGCTTTCACGGCGGCAAGGTTGGGGTGCTGCGCCCGCGCGTGCGTAGCCGCGCCGGCTGCGAGCTTCCGCTGCCGAGCTGGCAGGCGGCGCAGGCTGAGGACTGGCTCGGCCGGTGGGCGATGAACCTGATGCTGATCAACGTCTCGACGCGCAAGCTCCGCCGCGCGGTGCG
>JBAPYK010000447.1:0-4750 GCA_049284695.1 Rhodoplanes sp.
AGCACGAAATCGCTGCCGCGATAGCCGCTGCGCGGGAGCCTGTCGGCGTGCGCGGCAAGCGATCGAGAGAGCATCGGTGATTGGTCGGCGAGCCCTGAGGATCGAGGTGTTGTCAACCTCACTCGGGAGTTCGCCATGGGTACCGACGCCATCAGCCCGCTGCGCCAGCGCATGATCGAGGACATGAGCGCGCGCCAGCTCACCCCGCCCACACAGAAGGGCCACATCCGCGCCTGCAAGCGGTTCGCGGCGTTCCTGAAGCGCTCGCCTGACACCGCTACGGCCGAGGACATCCGTTGCTTTCAGCTGCACCTGACCGAGAGCGGGGCGAGCATCTGCAATCGCAACCGCACCATGACGGGCTTGAGGTTCCTGTTCCGCGTCACGCTACGGCGCCTCGATTTGGCGGAGGAGATCTATCACATCAAGGAGCCGCAGAAGATCCCGGTCGTCATGAGCCCGGACGAGGCCAGGCGCCTGCTGGCGGTGGCGAGGAACCTCAAGGTTCGCGTTGTCCTTGCTCTGGGGTACGGCTGCGGCCTGCGCGCCAGCGAGGTCGTTCGCCTCACGGTGGGGGATATCGACCGTGCCCAGGGCATCATCCGCGTCGTCCAAGCCAAAGGACGCAAGGATCGCAATGTCATGCTGTCGCCGGAGGTGCTGGCACTTCTACGGCAATGGTGGAAGGTGCGGCCAAGCCGCGACGACGCGGGGGTGCCGCCGGAGCAGCGCTGGCTGTTCCCTGGCCGCAACCCGGGGCGGCCGCTGACGACGCGCCAGCTCAACCGCCTGTTCCATGAGACGGCGGACGCGGCCGGCATCAGGAAGCCGGTGACGCTGCATTCCCTGCGCCACAGCTTCGCAACCCACCTCCTGGAGCGCGGGACCGACATTCGCGTGATCCAGGCGCTTCTCGGCCATTCCAAATTAGAGGCGACGGCGCGCTACACGCAGGTTGCCACGGGCATGATCTCCACCGTCGAGAGCCCGCTCGACCTGCTGTCCCAACCAGGCAAGAGAGCGAAGAGGAGGGGCAGGCGCTGGCCGCCGGCATGACGCGCCGCCCGCGTGGCCCGCACAGCTCTGGATGTCGCGGACATCTTCCGCGACCACGGACCCGCTTGGCGTGAGGCCAACCGCGGTCACGTGAGCCTCGAGCAGTTGAAGGTGATGAGTGCGATCGAGCGCTGCCGCACGGCGGCGCTCGGCGGGCACGTTGCGCGTTGCGAGAACGGCGCCTGCGGCCACACCGTCATCGCCTACAACAGCTGCCTTATGGGCACATTCAGTAATGGGGAGTTGGCGTACTGGCGTCGGCGTTTTTCGGTGAATTGCACCGATCTTTCTCTCCATAACAGCGCGGTCCTGCGCCTCCGTCGGCTCGGCCACCAATGGCCGGTCACGAACGGGGACGAATATGTTGGAGACCTACTTCTCGGCATCGAAGATGCGGGCGCATCTGCGGAGCGGGCCGAGCGGACCATACCTTGACGGTTTCGCAGCCGCGCTCGAGCGGCAGGGGTATAGCGCCGACACGGCGGTCCGATATTTGCGGGCGGCAGCGCACCTTGGCCATGTCGTGGCTCGGCAAGGGGCAATGCCAAATGAGATTGATCTGGCGGCGTTCAGCGCGCACTTGCGCAGTTGCCGGTGTCCGCGCGCCATGGGAGGGCGCCGCAACCACCACACCATTTTCGGCGCCAGGCTCTTTCGCCGGCATCTTGTCGAAATCGGCGTTTGCCAGCCCGTCGCCGCGCCGTTGCAACGAGCCGAGCCGTGCCTGGTGGCGCACTTCAAAGAGTGGCTGCGCAAGCACCGCGGCGCGTCTGACGCCACGATCGAACTCTACGCCCGCGACGCTGCGCGCTTGGTGGCAGCGCTCGGGAACGATCCAGAAGGATGGGAGCCGGCCGCCGTTCGCAGCTTCTTCCTGGACCGAGCGAGCCATTGCGGCAAGGGAACGGTCGAGAAGTTGACGACCAGCCTACGTGCGTTCTTGCGCTACCTTGCTGTCAAAGGCCGCTGCCGAGCGGGTCTCGCCGATGTCGTTCCCGGCTATGCCCACTGGCGGCTCGCCGACTTGCCGCGATATCTGGCGGCGGAGCAGGTGAACCGGCTGATTGCGGCATCCGGCGGCGAAGTCGTCGAGCGCCGGCGTGATCGCGCGATCCTGCTGCTCCTGGCGCGCCTCGGGCTGCGCGCTGGCGACGTGGCGCAACTCCGCCTCGACGACATCGAGTGGGAGACAGGCTCGCTGCGGGTCTCTGGCAAGTCGCGCTACGAGGTGCGTCTGCCGCTTCCGCAGGATGTCGGGGATGCGATCGCCGCCTACCTCGCGTGCCGCCCTTCGACCCGCCCGAGCGATCACGTGTTCCTGCGCAATATCGCGCCCTTTCGACCGCTCCAGAAAGGTGACGGCGTCTCGTCGGTGGTGAAACGCCTCATGCAGCGGGCCGGCGTCGTGGCGCCGGTCAAGGGGGCGCACGTCCTGCGACACACGGCGGCGACCGAGATGCTGCGTCATGGCGTTCCGCTCGAGAAGATCGGGTTGGTCCTGCGGCACCGAGGCATCGACACGACGGCCCATTACGCCAAGGCCGATGTCACGCTCCTGAAGCAAATCGCGCAGCCCTGGCCGGAGGTCTTCTGATGTTGAAGGCCATCGAGGCTTATCTGGCGCTCCGCCGCGTCACTGGATTCGCGATGCTGAATGCGGAATGCCTGCTCAGGAGCTTTGCAGCCTTTGCGACCGAGCGCGGGCAAACCCATGTCCATGCGCAAACCGCAATTGAATGGGCGGCGTGCGGTCCGTCCGTCGCGCAACGCGACGCCCGGCTGAAGGCCGTCTGGCGCTTCGTGCGTCATGTCCGGGTTGAGGACGCCCGGCATGAGCTGCCGCCGGTCAATCACTTCGGCGCCCGCAGGACCCGGCGCTCGCCGCACATTTACTCAGCGGCGGAGATCGACCGACTGATCGAAGCCGCCCTTCGGCTTCGCCCCAAAGGCGGCTTGCGCCCATGGACCTATGCGACATTGATCGCGCTGCTCTCAGTCACCGGATTGCGAATCTCCGAGGCGCTGCGGTTGACGGTCGCCGACGTGACGCGCGACGGCCTGCTGATCCGCGAGACCAAGTTCCGGAAAACTCGCCTGACGCCGCTGCACGACACGGCGGTAGCCGGCCTGGAGCGCTATCTGGTGCGTCGCCGGCCTTGCTCTGAAGCCGATCCGGTGTTCGTCGACGCGCGCGGTCTGCCGCTGCGCTACATCACGGTCAAAGAGACTTTCGACAGGCTGGCCGGCAGTGCAGGCATCGCACCGGCGGCGCGGCGCCGCCCGCGTCTGCACGATCTGCGGCACACGTTCGCGGTGCGCGCGCTGCAAGGCGGTGCGGCGGATCGAAGCCGACGCGACGCGAACATGGCGGCGCTTGCGACCTACATGGGTCACGTCAACATCCATGCGACCTACTGGTACCTCGAAGGTACCGCCGACCTCATGCGCGACGTCGCCGCGGCCGGTGAGGAGTTCTTTGCCGAAGGGACGCAATCATGACGCCGATTGCTCCCCTCATCGAAGCGTTCCTCGAAGAAACACTCGCGCGCCAGCGGGGCGTCAGCCGGCATACACGCGACTCCTATGCTGTGAGCTTCCAGTTGCTCTTCATGTTCGCTGCGAAAAGACTAAAGGTCTCGCCGTCGGCGCTGACGCTGGAACAACTCGACGCCGGCCTCATCAGCGCCTTCCTGGAGCATCTTGAGGATAATCGCAAAAATGCGCCGGTGACGCGCAATGTCCGGCTGGCGGCCATCAAGTCCTTCTTCCGCTTCCTCGAATACAGGCAGCCGGCAGCCCTGGAGCACATCCGCCGCGTCCTTGCGATCCCGTTCAAGAAGACCGATCAGCGTCTGGTCCCCTATCTCCAGCGGCAGGAACTGCAAGCGGTGCTCGACGCCCCGGATCCCGCCACGCGCGACGGCGTCCGCGACCGGGCCATGCTGCATCTGGCGGTTTGTGCGGGTCTGCGCGTGTCCGAACTGACGGGGTTGAAGCTCGAGGACATCGACCTGTCGTCGATGAGCATTCGTGTTCTCGGCAAGGGGCGACGGGAACGGACGCTCCCCCTGTGGAAGACCACCGCCGCGGCCCTTCGCGCATGGCTCGCCGTTCGCGGTCGGATCGCAGCGTCCGAGGTGTTCGTCAACGCCCGGGGAGAGCCGCTGAGCCGATGGGGCTTCGCCTATCTGCTCAAGCAGCATGCAGCGACCGCCGCTCGAACACATCCCGGCCTAAACAAGAAACGCATCTCGCCCCACGTGCTCAGGCACACATGCGCAATGATCGTCCTGCAAGCAACGCAGGACATCCGTAAGGTGTCGCTGTGGTTGGGACACGCGACTCTGACGACCACGGAAATCTACACGCGTGGCGATCCAACAGAGAAGCTAGACGCCATGGAATCGATCGTTCCACCGCATCTGCGGCGCGGCGTATTCCAGCCGTCCGACAAGCTGATCGCGCTCCTCAGGCGCCCCTCGTAATGGAGAGCCGGATTGGCGGCGGAGGACACGAGAGCGCGATCAAGTCGCCGCCAACTCCCCATTACTGAATGTGCCCATAAGACAGGAATTGTAGGCGATGCGGGTCGTCCCGCAGTCGTCGCACTGCTCGACATGGCCGCCGAGCGCCGCAGTCCGGCACGCCGTGATCGCGGCCATGACGCGCCGCTCGCCATAACCGAGATGATCGC
>JBAPYK010000448.1:0-20061 GCA_049284695.1 Rhodoplanes sp.
TGCGCGCGCTCAAGCGCACGCTCGACCCCAAGGGCATCCTCAACCCGGGCAAGGTGGTGTGAGGGCGGCGGCTCCCGCTCCTGCAGGGGGATGGGAAACTCGGGGCGTGCTCGGAGCGCTTTTCCTCCTCATGGTGAGGAGCGTCGCGCAGCGACGCGTCTCGAACCATGCATCCTTCGAGACGCCGACCTGCGGTCGGCTCAGGGTGAGGGATCTTCACTCATCATGCGCGGGCTTGACCCGCGCATCCATGCGGCGCCGGTCGCATTCGCCCCGCAACAAACTTCGACCCCTCTCCCCCCCCCTTCGGGGAGAGGGGCTAACTTGGATCGGCTTCGTTTTAAACAATTTTCGCAAGCTGCGCCGCTTCGCGCGCCGGGTCGAGATCATCGTCGCCGTCGAGGATGGTCTGTCCGCCGTAGGTGACGCTTTCCTGGCCGATCGTGACGACCTTTCCGCCGAAGCTTCGGTAACTGAGGCTCCATGGCCGTTCGTGATAATCGCGGCGATGGTGGTAGAGCACGCTGGTTGCGACCCGCTGTCCCAACAAAACGGATTGGGTGTAGTCCGTGCGCCAGTGGACGCCCGCCAAGTTCCGCCCGATCGCAATATTGGACGCCACCTTGTCCAGCTCTCCGCCGATCGTCAGCGTGTCCGATTCAGGCGCGGCCAAGGGAACGAGCTTCTTGCCCAAGGCGTCCGGCTTCATTGGCGTAATTCCAGCATCTTTTAGCGTCTGCGTTCCTTGGAAGATTGCTTTCAGAACCGTGACGCAGGCGCCGGCGACCGTAGCGTGCCCTGCGCCGTAAGCAGGATGGGTCGGAGAACCCTCCTGGAAGCACATCGGCAGCAAGTACGTGTCGAACTTGGGATCGGCGCCCAAAGCCGCGTTCTTCGTGCGAATTCGCGCGATGGCGCCGCCGGAATTTTTTGAAGACTCCAGAACGGCAAGCCCGTCTCCCAATGCCGCTTTCGCCTCAGTTGCTCGGAGACCGGACGGATGCAGGGCACGATGGACCAGACCTGCGTACGCTTCGGGCCGCAACCGAAGTTGGCCAATGAACTTCTGGTACCATACGGCCTTCAGCGCCCGAGTCGCGACCTCACAGACGATCGAAAGCACATGCGGACCGCCAAACGTTCCAAAGGGGGATTCCTTGGGGAAGGTCGTTCCCGTGTAAGGATTTCCCGTGTCGAACTTGATGTTTGGAGCGGCAAGCAAAATGAGCGCTGCATTCAGATAGGCTTCGTACAGCGCATCGATATGCACATACCTCGCCAGGTCGCCGCCATTCTGTATGTAGCGTCGATCAATGGCCGACACTTCGATGATGTTTTGAGAATAATTTTTGCCGCTCTGCGCTTCCAGCCAATCAGCCCAGACGGTGAGGTGGGGAATGCCGCCGATACCGTAGTCGTGGTCGTCCCGACGGGCTTCCTTCTGGTCCGTCTGCAAACTGCCGAAAGGGACGTCCAACCAAAGAAATTGTGAAATATATGGGCCCGCATGTTCGAGATTGGCGTTTCCGGAGGGTGTCCAGTCCCCGCCGCGGAACAACCCATTCGGTGTGACTGGTCGAATGACGTAGCTCGGATTTGTCGAAGGACTGCTCGGGTCAACGGAGAGCGGCAGCGCGCTGAGTTCGGCTGCCGCGTCGGCTGCCAGCGGGCTTGTCGAATAATCCTCGAAGCTGACGTCCCGCAACAACGCCATCCAATACAATTCGATCATTTCGGCAGCAGTGGTCTTTTTGTGTCCGCTCTGTTCGGGCGCAGCGGCGAATTTGTGCAGCCATCCAGACACTGCCTCGCGGTCGGCGGCAAGGCCGGCCTGGGGGTTTATGAGCTTCCGACCTAAACCTAACGCGATGTTTTGAAAAGCTTGCGGCGTATGATCGTTCAATGCGGTCAATAACGTTTTGAACGAGTTTGCATCGACCCGGCCAGATTGATCGCTATCATGCTTAAGGCCTTTGTGAAAATGAAGTTCAGCCTCCTGTACCAGTACCGAGTTCGCCGTATGAATCAGCTTGTGAATGGCGGTGCCGGCGGGCGCAGGCGACGGCGGATGCGGTTTGGGATAGGCTATTGTCATGGCACTCCCCTAATATGCGCGAGGTCACTCGCCCTCTGGTTGGCATATGAATTTCACCTCGCGACGTTAGAGGATTTTCTGTCCATCAAAGTGTGAACCAAATCACCCTAAAGCTTTTTTAGGCTAACTTACCGAATTACCGCAAAAGACGACAAACTGTACTTCTGGGCTTCGGCGGTCTTATTTCTGAAGTGAGAACGCAGCAGGAGTCATCACTATCCGCTCATTCCCGCCAAAGCGGGAATCCAGCTTTTTGTGCTGCTGGGCCCCCGGTTGCGCGGAGGACGAACGGACGAGCCTATCCGGGGCCGCGCACACTTCGTCATTCCGGGGCGCGAGCGAAGGCCCGCGAGCCCGGAATCCACGCGCGAATCTGAGGCCATGAAATCTATGGATTCCGGACAGCCTCGCTGCGCTCGGCTTCCGGAATGACAAGGCTAAGTCAGGGCGGCCCTAACGATGCGGGGGCAGGAAATCACATGAGCATTAAAACAATTCAGCTTGGCCGTCGTCGTTTTGCGCCTTGCGCTTGCGCGCGGCGGGTGACGTTTCTGGCGCGGCGACGCCGGCCCCCTCCTGCCCTGCCACCCCCTGCCCCGCCGCGCCGCCTTGCCCCGTCGAACCAGCCCCCTGCCCTGGCGCACTCCCCTGCCCTGCCGCGCCGCCCTGCGCGGCCAGCGGCTCGATCAGCGCCGGCGAATCGTTGGCGGCGCGGTTGACGGCGAGCGACACCTCATAGGCTTCGAGCAAATTATCCGGCGCGGGCGCGATCAGCGCCGCCGCGGTCAACGCATCGACGCGGTCGCAGTCGAGCCACAGGTCGAAGGCCTCCGGCGGAATGATCACGGGCATGCGGTCATGGATCGGCGCGATCCGCCGGTTCGCCCGCGTGGTGACGATGCACACCGTGTCCATCTCCTCGCCGTTCGGCCCGGTCCAGGTCTCCCACAGGCCGGCGAAGGCGAGCGGCCCGCCGCCCGCCTTGCGCACGAAATAGGGACGCCGGCGCCCGCCCTCGTCCTTCCACTCGTAGAAGCCGTCGGCCGGCACCAGGCAGCGCCGCCGCTTCATCGCATGGCGGAACGCCGGCTTGCCGTTGACCCCCTCCCCGCGCGCATTGACGAGGAGCGAGAACACGCCCGGGTCCTTCACCCAGGATGGGATCAGCCCCCAGCGCATCAGCGCCAGGCTCGGCTCGCCGTTGACGCGGCGGACGACCGGGATCGGCTGGGTCGGCGCCACGTTGTAGCGCGGCGGAAAGCCCGCCTCCTCGCGATAGCGGAACAGCGCCCGGATGGCCTCCGGCGAGGACGTGAGGGTGTAGCGGCCGCACATGAAAATCCCTCGTATCGCTAGCGCGTTAGAGTGCCCCGGCCGCCGCCCGGCGGGGCCGGCGCGGCGCTCGCGCAGGGCCCCTGTCCGGCATGGCCCCGTCCTTATTCGCCTCGACCGGCGATGCCGTTATCATGATTGCTCGGGTCACGTCATGGATCGCATGACTATTATCTATGCGCGCGGGGCGCCGTCGTGAACGGCCGCTCCCATCCGCTCCGCCCGGTGCTCGCGGTCAGCGCCGCGGTGTTCCGCGACGGCAAGGTCTTGCTGGTCCGTCGCGCGCGGCCGCCGGCGCTCGGCCTGTTCACGCTGCCGGGCGGCGGGGTCGAGGCGGGCGAGACGCTGACCGAGGCGATCATCCGCGAGATCGCCGAAGAAACGGGCCTTGCCATCGAGCCGGTCGCGATCGCCGGCCACCGCGAGGTGATCGCGCGCGACCCCGACGGCCGGGTGGAGCGCCACTTCGTCATCCTCGCCTTTGCGGCGCGCTGGCGCGCGGGCGAGCCAACGCTGAGCGCCGAGCTCGAAGACCATCTCTGGCTCGATCCTGACGAGGTGAAGACGCTGGCGACCACCGAGGGCCTCGCTGAAATCATCGCTGCGGCGTGCGCGCGACTGAACCTCGACGATGAGGACTGACGTCCCGGCCCTACTCGCCCCTGCCCTGCCTGATGCCCCCGCCTCCCCGCCTTGCGGCCGACGCGTTTACGCCCCATAGAGGCGCGACCAACAAGAAGGCTCCGACATGAAACGCGCCCTCGTATGTGCTTGTCTTTGTCTTACGTTGCTCGGCGGTCTCGCGGCGCCCGCCACCGGACAGACGACGCCATTCGACAAGGATCTGCAGAGGCTCGCGGAAATCCTCGGCGCGCTGCACTACTTGCGGCAGCTGTGCGGGGCCAATGAAGGCCAGAAATGGCGCAACGAAATGCAGGCGCTGATCGACGCCGAAGCGCCGAGCGGGTCGCGCCGCTCGAAGATGATCCTCGCCTTCAATCGCGGCTATAACGTTTTCCAGCAGAGCTACCGCACCTGCACGCCGCCCGCCGAGGTCGCGATCCGCCGCTATCTCGAAGAAGGCGCCAAGATTTCCCGCGAGGTTACCGGACGCTACGCAAATTGAACTAAATCAGACGGTCCGGGGTCTCGCTTCATTAACCCTTTGTTTAGGATTGTCTGGTCCGCGCGGCTGGCTGTGTTAAAGAGTTTGGCCAAGCCATGGCGGGGGTTGTTTCCATGTCGATGATTGCGCGCGGCGAGCACAAGCCGAAATCGGATCAAGACCAGAAGAAGATGGCCCTCGGGCACGTCAAGGGGGCGTGGATGGACGCCTGGCTCGACGGCGTCGACTCCGAATGCATGGCCCAGGTCTCGTTGTTCGTCACGCTGACCGAACTCGTGGCGACGCACGGCGAGGATGCGACGGCGCGGTTCGCCGCAAGCCTGCCCAAGCGCATTTCCGCCGGCGAATTCTCGTTGCGCCGATCGAAGCAGTAGGATTTTTCTTGCCCTTTCGTAGGCGCGTTTTCTACGGCGAACCGGTTCCCACTTCGCCGGAAAGCGCTCTAGTCGCATTCGGCCTTGAGGCGCATCGGCGGGTGACCTACCTTGACGGTGGTTCACCCCCGGCATGGTCCGCTGCAGCGCCTTGACCTGGCGACGCGCCGGACCGCGGCGAATGCGACACGTCATGCAAGCGGCGCTTCTGTCCGATCGCGGCATCATCAAGGTTTCCGGCCCCGACGCGCGCCGGTTCCTGCACGGCTTGCTCACCGCCGACATCGAAACGATGACGGCGGCTGCGCCGCGCTATGCCGCGCTCCTGACCCCGCAAGGGAAGATCGTGGCGGATTTCATCGTCGTTCAACCGGCGGACGGAGACGCCCCGGGCTTTCTGCTCGACTGCGAGCGCACGCTGATGGGACCGCTCGTCGCCAAGCTCAATTTCTACAAGCTGCGGGCCAAGGTGACGGTCGAAAGCCTCGCCGATACGGCGGGCGCATTCGCGCTGTGGGACGATGCGGCCGCGTCGGCGCGGCAACCGGGCCCGCCCTGGTTTACCGACCCGCGGCTCGATGCGCTCGGCTGGCGCGCCGTCGCCCCGCCCGGCCTTGCCGCCGAACTGGCGGAAGCGCAAGGCGCGGCGCTCGTTGCCGATGCGGCCTACGAGGCGCACCGGATCAAACTCGGCGTGCCGCGCGGCGGCTGCGACTTCGCTTACGGCGACGCCTTCCCGCACGAAGCCGACATGGATCAGTTCAACGGCGTCGACTTCGACAAGGGCTGCTTTGTCGGGCAAGAGGTGGTGTCGCGCATGCAGCACCGCGGCACGGTGCGCAACCGCGTCGTTCCCGTCAGCCTCGACGGCGTTGCGCCGGCGCCGGGAACGCCTGTCCTCGTTGGCGACAAGACCGTCGGCGCGATGGGCTCGGCTACGGACGGCCGCGGGCTCGCCTTGCTCCGGCTCGATCGCGTCGCCGACGCCATGGGCGTAGGCTTGTCGCTGTTTGCGGGAACGGCCAGCCTGCACCCGGTCAAGCCCGTATGGGCGAAATTTCCCTGGCCGGACGCCGCGAAGGCGGCCGAATGACCGCGCCGATCCTCCATCCCGACGGCCTCGCCCGCTGCCCCTGGCCGAAGCAGGACGCGCTCTATCTCGCCTATCACGACGAGGAATGGGGCGTTCCGGAATACGACGACCGGGCGCTGTTCGAGAAGCTGGTGCTCGACGGCTTTCAGGCGGGCCTGTCGTGGATCACCATCCTGCGCAAGCGCGAGAATTTCCGTAGCGCTTTCAACGGCTTCGCCCCGGAGGCGGTCGCCCGCTACAACGCCCGCAAGGTCGCCGCGCTGATGCGCGACGAAGGCATCGTGCGCAACCGCGCCAAGATCGAAGGCGCGGTCGCCTCCGCCCGCGCCTGGCTTGCCGTGATGGAGAAGGGGCCGGGATTTGGCGCGCTGCTGTGGGGCTTCGTCGACGGACGTCCGCAGATCAACCGGTTCCGCACCACGGCGCAGGTGCCGGCGGAGACCGAAACATCACGCTTAATCTCCAAGGAGTTGGCGGCGCGCGGGTTCAAGTTCTGCGGCCCGACCATCGTCTACGCCTTCATGCAGGCGGTCGGCATGGTGAACGACCATCTGGTCGACTGCCACCGCCACGCCGCCTGCGCATCGCTGATGAAAACGCCAGCGCGACGTCCGGCTCCCTCTCCCCGCCAGCGGGGAGAGGGCCGGGGCAAGGGGCGTTGACATGATGAGGCCCCCTCACCCGGATTCCGCGCGCGGCGCGGAATCCGACCTCTCCCCGCAAGCGGGGCGAGGTGAATGGTGCCCCCCGCAGGAAGGTGACTGCCGATGGCGTTGAAACGATCGGGCGCAATAGAGCGTGGTGCGGCAGCCCCGTCCAAAGTCGCTGCGCACCAGGAAGCCGACGGCGGCTCGCGCGCCTGGCAGCGCATGCTGTCGGGCCGGCGGCTCGACCTGCTCGACCCCTCCCCGCTCGACGTCGAAATCGAAGACATCGCGCACGGGCTCGCGCGCGTCGCCCGCTGGAACGGCCAAACCATCGGCGCGCACATCTTCTCGGTCGCCCAGCACACCTTGCTGGTCGAGGAGATCGCGCGACGGCGCGTCGGCGCGCTCGACCGGCGGCTCAGCCTCGCGCTGCTCCTGCACGACGCCCCGGAATACGTGATCGGCGACATGATCTCGCCGTTCAAGGCGGTGATCGGCGGGGCCTACAAGGCGGTGGAAAAACGGCTGCTCAACGCGATCCATCTGCGCTTCGGCCTGCCGCCGGACTTGCCGGACGAGGTGGTGCGAATTATCAAGGCGGCCGACCGCGGCTCCGCCTATCTGGAAGCGACCCGCCTCGCCGGCTTTTCCGCCGAAGAAGCGCGGCGCTTCTTCGGGCCACGCCCGGCCCTGCCGCAACAAATGGAGCGCGAATATCTGACCCCGTGGCCGGCCGAGGACGCCGAGCGGCGCTATCTCGACCGTTTCGCCAAGCTCGCGGCGGCTTGAAGCTGTCACATCCGGGCGTTAACAGAACGGCGAATCGCAGGGAGATTTGCAGCTTGATTCACGTCTGCTCGCTCGCCCGTCTGCAGGAGACCGTCGCCGCGATCGGCGCGAGCCATGTCGTCACCCTCATCAACAAGACCTATCCCGTCGCAACTCCCCAGGGCGTCGAGGCGGATAATCATCTCTGGATTGATATCGACGACATCAGCGCCCCGCTCGACGGCTATATCCTGCCGCAGGCGTATCACGTCGAACAGCTGATTGAGTTTGTTCGCGCCTGGGACCGGGCTCGGCCGCTCGTCGCCCATTGCCACGCCGGAATCAGCCGATCGAGCGCGGCGGCCTTCGTTGCCGCCTGCACGCTCGCCCCGAACCGGGACGAGCGCATGATCGCGCTCGGGGTGCGCAAGGCCTCGCCGACGGCGCTGCCGAATACCCGGATCGTTTCGCTTGCCGACCGCTTGCTCGGCCGGAACGGCCGCATGGTCGCCGCCGTGGCGGCCATGTCGCCCTACACGCCCTGCTATTCGGAGGCGTTGCCGTTCCGCATCGACCTCGAATGATCGCGTAACCGCGCCTCACGGCGCCGCGCCGTCAATCTTCGGGCGTCGTCATCACCGCCGACTGAACCGGCGCGGGCTTGGCCGGCGCGGCTGCAATCGGCGCGGCGGCCGGGATGTTTTGCGGCGTGGCGTTCGTCCGCGACACCTTCTTCGACACGTTCTGCCGGGGATTGTGCTGAACGAAATCGCAGTAAGCGAAACCGAGACCCGAAACCGAGCCACGGAAGCTCTTGCTGCTCGTTTGCACGACCTCGAAGCAGGGTTGAAACAGCGCCCCGCGCAGGGAGGTGCAGATCGAGCTCGAGGACACCTGGATCGTGCCGGTCGGCATCGCGATGAAGCGCGCGTCTTTTCCCGGCAGCTGGATGGTCCCTATTACCGACCCGTCGGCATAGATGCGGCCTAAGCCGCGCGTGCCGTCGAAGCAAGAATAGGAAAACAGCTTCCCGGCCACGAAGCGCTTGGCTTCCTCGGGCCGAAGCGGCCCCATCGCCGAAGCGGCAGTGGCGGTGATTGCTAACAAGACTGGTAGCAGCGTCAATCGGCGCATGCGCATTTTGCGGCCCCCCCGCATTCCCGCGACCTACGCAAACCGGGTCTTAACCATAACCCGAATGGAGCATGCGCTCAGTTTGTCGCTAAAGTCTGAACGCGTTTACCCGATCTTGACCACGATCCGGCCCCGCACCGCGCCCCCCATCAACCGCTGTGCACCCTCCCCAACGCCCGAAAGGCCGATTTGTTCAGTCATGGTTGCCAATTTCTTTGCATCGAGGTCGGTTTCCAGGCGTCGCCACGCGTTTCTTCGCAACTGTTGCGGACACATCACAGAATCGATGCCGAGCAGGGAAACGCCGCGGAGAATGAATGGCGCGACGCTGGTCGGCAGATCCATGCCGCCGGCAAGCCCGCACGCGGCGATCGCTCCGCCATAAACCGTCATCGACAGGACATTGGCGAGCGTCACCGAGCCGACGGCGTCGACGCCGCCGGCCCAGCGCTCCTTGCCGAGCGGGCGGACCGGCCCGGTCAGCTCCTGCCGCGCAATCACCTCGGCCGCGCCGAGCTCTTTGAGATAATCGGCTTCCTGCGGCCGCCCGGTCGCGGCGATCACATGGTGTCCAAGCTTGGCGAGGATCGCGACCGCCACCGACCCCACGCCTCCGGATGCGCCGGTCACGATCACCGGGCCCCGGTCGGCGGTGACGCCATGGCGCTCGAGCGCGAGCACGGCGAGCATGGCGGTGTAGCCGGCGGTGCCGATCGCCATGGCATCGCGCGCGGTCATGGTCGCGGGCAGGGGGACCAGCCAATCGCCTTTGCAACGCATCTTTTCGGCGTAGCCGCCAAGATGAGTCTCACCGCAACCCCAGCCGTTCAAGACGACCTTGTCGCCGGGCTTCCATTCCGGATGTGACGAGGTTTCGACCGTGCCGGCCGCATCGATCCCCGCAATCATCGGAAAGCGGCGCACAACCGGCGCCTTGCCGGTGATTGCAAGCCCGTCCTTATAATTGATCGTCGACCATTCGACGCGGAAGGTGACGTCTCCCTCCATCAATTCGTTTTCATCGAAGTCCGAGAGCGCCACGGTCTGCCCGCCGTCGCTCTTGCGAATGACGATCGCTTTGAAACTGGCCACGCTGGTCCCCTTGCTGTCAGGGGCCTGAGGCCCCGATTGGACATCGCAAGGTTAATCGCGCGGCTTGTCGAGGAACAAGGGCATTCGAAGTGACTGGTTAGGCGCGGGCGGCCGCGACCCGCGCCACCGGCTTCTCGACAATCGGCAGATTGATCAGCGCGGAGAGCACGCCGAACAGGATCGACAGCCACCAGACGACATCGTAGGAGCCGGTGCGCTCGAAGGCGACGCCGCCGATCCAGACGCCGAGGAAGCCGCCCACTTGGTGGCTGAAAAAGACGACGCCCGACAGCATCGCCAGCCACTTCGTTCCAAACATCACCACCACCAGGCCGTTGGTCGGTGGCACGGTCGAAAGCCACATCAGGCCGATGACCGCGCCGAAGACGAGCGCGCTCACGGGCGTCACCGGGAAAGAAATGAAGGCGAGCACCGCGATCGCGCGGATGAAATAGATGATCGCGAGGATGTACCGCTTCGGCAACCGGTTCCCCAGCCAGCCGGAGCCGAGCGACCCGATGATGTTGAACAGGCCGATCACCGCAATGGTCCAGCCGCCGACCTGGGCCGAGAGACCGCGGTCGGTGAGATAGGCGGGCATGTGCACGGTGATGAAAGCAAGCTGGAAGCCGCAGGTGAAGAAGCCGAGGACCAGATAAATATAAGAGCGGTGCAAGATGGCCTCGCCCAGCGCCGAGCGAAACGACTGCGGCTCCGCCGCGCCGGCCGGGGAGGGGCCGCCTGCGCGCGGGGTGGCGAGAGCAAGCGAAAACGGCAGGACCAGAAGCGTCAAACCGGCAAAGATGATCAGAGCGTCTTGCCAGCCATAGGCGTCCTGCAAGAGGACCGACAGCGGCGAGAACAGGAACTGGCCGAACGATCCCGCGGCCGTCGCCGCGCCGAAGGCGAGGCCGCGCCAAGACTCGGGGACGAGCTTTCCGAACGCGGCGATCACGATATTGAACGAGCACCCGGACAGCCCGAAGCCGATCAGCACGCCGGCGGACAGATGCAGCATGGCGGGCGTTTGCGAATAGGCCATCAGCGCGAGCCCGAGCGCATAGAGGAGCGCGCCCACGCACAGCACGCGCACGGTGCCGTATCGGTCGGCGATGGCGCCGGCGAAAGGCTGGGCGATCCCCCACAACAGATTCTGAATCGCCAAAGCGAGCCCGAAAACGTCGCGACCCCAGCCGTTGGCCTGCGACAGCGGCGTAAGGAAGAAACCGAGAGCCGAACGCGGTCCGAAACCGAGAATCGCGATGATGCAGCCGCTGATGACGATGACGAGGGGCGTGCGCCAACCAAGCCGTAGGGCTGCGACGTTCATGGCGGCGCTCTCCGGGTGTCCCTCGTTTGTCCAACGGGAGCCATTAACATGTGATCCGCGCATGCGTGATCAACTCGTCGTGCCCGCGCCGGGCGATATGACGAATCCAGCGGCGATGCGCGGCGCGCATCGCGCTCTCGGCGCGTGCCGGCCGCCTTAAAGGCGGCGCGGCGCTCAATCGTGGGAGATCAAAGCTTCTCGGCGGGCGCGACGTTCAGTTCGGCGTCGCCCCAGGCGGGCTGCGCGGCGCCGTCGCCCCAGTTGCGCGGGCGATAGAAGGTATGCACGCCGATCTTGTCGAGCTTGTGCATGGTGCGGACCCAACGCGGGCGCACCCAGTAAGCGTGATAGTGGGTCGCCTTGCCGACATCCGGCAGCCAGTACTTGCCGTCGAGGGTTTCACGCGCGATGGTTTTGGCGCGTTCCCAGGCGTCCGGCTCGGTGATTTTGTCGGGGATGCCATCGCAGGCGAAGGTGAACTGACAGGCCAAGCGGCGATGGGCGTTCTGATAGACGACGCCGCACACCGTCGTCGGATAATAGCCGGAGAACACGCGGTTCATCACCACCTGCGCGACCGCGATCTGGCCGCGGACCGGCTCGCCGCGCGATTCGAAGTAGATCGCATCGGCCAAGCATTTCTCCGCTGTCTGGCGGTCCTCGCCGACAAGGCCGAGGCGGTCGGCCGGGCTGAGCAACGACAGCGCGTCGCCAGGAACCTGACCTTTGCTCACGATCGTTTCGCCGCCGCGACGGAGCGCCGCGAGACGGGCCTGCGCCAGCTGCTCCTCATCTTCGAGCGCACGGTCTTCCTCCGTCCCGCTCAGGAATGAAGCTGCTCCGGGAGCCCAAGCCTCCAGCCCGCCGCGAAGTTCGGCCAGCGGCTCGGCGCCGAAATAGATGCGCGCGGTGCGAAGGCTGGGGCTCCGCGCTTCGCCCAGCGTGGGCACGGCGGTGTCGGGCCGGTATGATTCGGTGTCGCTCAGCCGGTTATTGGCCGCAGGCGGCGACTTGGCGGCAGCCGCGTCGACCGAAATATCGGCTTTAGGCTGCGCTGGTCGCGGCAACTCGATGTCCGCCGATGCGCTCGCCACCACATAAGTCCGCTCGGCTGGCGGCGTCGGGGCAAGGGCGGGCTCAGCGATCTTGGCTACAGGCGGTTCCGCGCTAGCGACCGCCGGCCTTGTGCTCGGCTCGGCGCTGGCCGTCGCCGGTTTTGCGCGGGCCGCAGGCGGTTCGGCACTCACCACGGCCGGTTCGGCGCTGGCTGCGGCTGGCTTCGCGGCGCTGGCCTCTACAGCGGTTCCCGCGCCTCCGACCCAAGCTAACGACGCTGAGGTAAACGCCTCGTCGGTCGCAATCGGCGCCGTGGCGTTATCCCAAGCAGAAGGCTGTGTGGCCGTCATTGCAGGGCCAGCCGCTGCAGGCGGCGTGGCTTCTCTTGCGATCGTTTCCCGCTCGGAGGAGGGCGGCAGCGCCGCGACTTCGATCGGACGATCGTCAATCGCAGCCACCTGCGCCGCGGGCGCAGAAGCGATGCTTGCGGGTTCGGCCGTTGCGGTTGCGGTTGCGGTTTGGCCGGGGTTCGACGGAGCGGCCTGCGGTTCGAGCGAAGCCGGCGCCGGCGCCATGCTCGCAATCTCGGCATTGTCCGGATTCGAGGGCACGGCTTGCGATTCTAAAACCGGCGGCGGAATCACGCGGGCGATCGCCTGTTCCTTCCGCAGGTTCTCTTCGGCGAGGGCGCGGATGCGGTCGCCTTTGCGCGACCGGTTGACCGTGGCGACTTCCTCGCTGGGAGCGGTCTGGCTCAGATCGAGCAGAGCCCGCAATGCAACCGAGCCGGTTAGATCGGACTCGCCGACATCGAGACTGGCGAGCCGCGTCGTGACCGGTTCGGGAATGGTCGCGCCAATCGGACGGGGAAAGCTGAACGTAGCCGCGTGAATGGTTCCGAACGGCGATTTGAGGCCGTGTTCACGCAACCGCTCGCTGAGCGAAGCGCGTTGCGCAATAGTCGTGGCAAGATCCTGATAGCCGATCGACGCCGGCATCGCGACGAAAGTCAGTACGGCAAAGCCGAACGGAGCTGTGAGCCCCCTCGACCACCCAGCCGACGATTGTAGTCGTAGGCCCAAGCAAACGCCTCCCGCGCGATAGCGAAAACCTCACACGTTTTGATTCTTGCGGATTTTGGTAAATGCGACGTGTGCGCCCTGGCCGGTCGTCAACCATGCTGAAACATGGTTAACGTCGAGTGAAACGGATGCGCGCCGAAGAGGATTACGCGCGCAGCTCTGCTCGCGCCGCGCGTACGCGACGTCGTTCACTGGCACTGTTTTGGGCTTGCTAAGCGATCCCGCCAGACTTTGAAATCGCTCACCAGGCGCACGACGGCAATGATGTGACCGAACCACGCCGATCCATCTTTGCCATCGTGCCTTGGCGCCCCACACCCCCGTGCTCGGCGGCAAGTTGATGGTGCGTTTGGTAAACAAAAAGTGAGGCGGCACTTGGGCAACCGCATCGCCGGTTCATGCGGATCACTACGGACGCGCCTTCCGGAACACTACGGATGCGCGATGTCGCGCACGCCAACATTCGATCGTTTGATGCGGATCGCCGCGCGCGAGGCGCGTCCTCGCCGACGAGGCGACGAAGCTGTTTGCGAAATGACCGCTCGCCCTCGTGCGGTCCGCGCGCGTTACGATGCGCGCATCGCCGCGCAGGCGAGGAGAGGGCGCAGTGGAAGAACGAGCGCGGCGACTACTGCCCGCTCGCGGCCTTGGTAAGTGCTTGCAGCGCCGCCGCCATGGCCTTGAAGACCTCGTCGCGATCGGCGATGTCGTACCGCGCCTTGAGCGCGTCCGGCGCCGTATAGGCGACCCAGACCTTCCCCGCCTTGTCTTGCCAGGCCAGCACCTTCATGGGCAAGTCGATGCCGACCTCCGGATTCGCCTGCATGAGCGGGGTGCCGAGTTTGGGATTGCCGAATATCAGAATCTCGGTCGGCGGCAATTCCATGCCGACGGTCTTTGCGCCGGCCGCATGATCGACGCGAGCGACCGGCTTGATGCCGCGTTGGTCGAGCGCTGCGGTCAGCCGGTCGAGCGATTCTTTGACGCTATGCTTGCTCTCGATCGTCACGAGCTTCTCGGCGAGCGCGGAACTGGCGAAGAGCGAAAGGATGACGGCAACGGCAGCCAAGCGCATGGACATGCCCTTTCTCCATGATCGTCTGGTCGCGTGTGGTTGTCCCTCTCAGCCTAGCGCCAATCCGGCGCTCTTCGCGCGGCTTTTGCGCATGCCGCACACGCTTGTGATCCGCCGTGTAGCCGCGCCGCCGGGAACCAGCAAAGAACCCTTCCGGCACGTGCGTTACGGCGCTTAGTTCTTGAGCCGATAGCCGGTTCGGAAGATCCAATACACCGTCGCCAGGCACAGGAGCAGGAACGCCAGCGTCATCGCCAGGCTCACGCCCACGTTCACGTCGGCGACCTCGAAGAAACTCCAACGAAAGCCGCTCACCAGATAGACGATGGGGTTGAACAGCGTGATGGTCTGCCAAATCGGCGGCAACACATTGATCGAATAGAAGGCGCCGCCGAGAAAGGTGAGCGGCGTGATCACCAGCAAGGGGATCACCTGCAGCTTCTCGAAGCTGTCCGCCCACACGCCGATGATGAAGCCGAACAGGCTGAAGGTCACCGCGGTCAACACGAGGAAAGTGAGCATCCACAGCGGATGCGCGATCTGCAGCGGCACGAACAGGCTGGCGGTCGCGAGAATCAATAGCCCGAGAATGATCGACTTGGTCGCCGCCGCGCCGACATAGCCGAGCACGATCTCGAACGCCGACACCGGCGCGGACAATAGTTCGTAGACCGTGCCGATGAACCGCGGGAAATAGATGCCGAATGACGCGTTGGCGACGCTCTGCGTCAACAGCATCATCATCACGAGTCCCGGCACGATGAACGCGCCATAGCTCACTCCTTCGATCGCGGTGATGCGCGAGCCGATCGCCGCGCCGAACACCACGAAATAGAGCGAGGTCGAGATCACCGGCGAAGCGACGCTCTGCAGAAGCGTGCGCGCCGTGCGCGCCATCTCAAACCGGTAGATTGCGTGGATCGCCCGATGATTCATTGCCGCCGCCCCACCAGATCGACGAAAATATCCTCGAGCGAACTTTGCGTCGTGTGCAAGTCTCTGAATCGGATGCCGGCGAGATTGAGGTCCTTCAGCAGCGCGGTGATGCCGGTGCGCTCGGCCTGCGTGTCATAGGTGTAGATCAGCTCGGCGCCGTCGGCGGCGAGCGCCAGATGATGCGCGGCAAGCTCGGCGGGAATGGCGTCCAGCCGCTTGTGCAGTTCCAGCGTAAGCTGCTTTTTGCCAAGCTTGTGGATCAGCGTGGCCTTGTCCTCGACCAGGACAAGCTCGCCGTTGTTGATCACGCCGATCCGGTCGGACATCTCTTCGGCCTCGTCGAGATAGTGCGTGGTCAGTATGATGGTGACGCCCGACGCGCGCAGCGCGCGCACGACCTCCCACATGTCCTTGCGCAGCTCGACATCGACGCCGGCCGTCGGCTCGTCGAGGAACAGGATTTTCGGTTCGTGCGACAGCGCCTTGGCGATCATCACCCGCCGCTTCATGCCGCCCGACAGCGTCATGATCTTGGAGTCCTTGCGGTCCCACAGCGACAGGTCTTTGAGCACCTTTCCGATATGCGCGGGATTCTTCGGCTTGCCGAACAGACCGCGACTGAAGCTCACCGTCGCCCACACGGTCTCGAAGGCGTCGGTGGCGAGCTCCTGCGGCACCAGCCCGATCAGCGCGCGGGCCGCGCGGTAGTCCTTGATGATGTCGTGGCCATCGACCACGACGGTCCCCGCCGACGGATTGACGATGCCGCAAACGATGCCGATCAGCGTCGTCTTGCCCGCGCCATTCGGGCCGAGGAGCCCAAAGATCTCGCCGCGGCGAATCTCGAGATTGATCCCCTTGAGCGCCTGAAAGCCGGACGCGTAGGTCTTGGAGAGATTTTGGACGGAGATGACGGTTGCGGGCGGCATGGACGCGACCATACCGGCAACAACGGCCGGAGAAAGGCGGGGAGGGTGGTTGAAAACGACGACCGTGCCTATCCCGCGAGACGAATGGCCGCGCCAAAACGCGCGCTCAGCAAAAAATTCCATCCTCAGCCGTAACAACGGGGAGGGGGGCTATCCGCGGCATGGTGGAAGGGGGTGTGCGCCATGAAAGCGAAGTCGCTAATAGGCGCGATCGACGGTCGAGCGGCCCTGTCGCCGCTCGCCACATCCTCCACGAAGACGGGGAGAAGGATCAACCCCCATCAATAGGTGCTGGCGGAGGCGTATTGGCCGCTATCGGACCCGCCGAAAAGGTTCCTAATGGCGTTCGGCAGCCATCCCCCGGCGACCTGCGAATTGGGCGGGTTATCAAGACGGTCAACCACGACGAGGCGGGTGACCTCGCCCTTGAGATAGGCGTTCAGGAATTCGTTATAGTTCTTGAAGGACACGCATCCGTTCGACTGGCCGTTCGGACCGAGCATGTAGGTATGGGCGAGAATGCCGGCGCGGCCGTGCATCTTGCCTTGGTCGACGGGAGTAAGGCGGATCGCGCGAACCCCATGGAACAGCGACTCGCGCAACGTGAGTTTGTAAACGTTCGGCGGCGTCGCCCCGCGCATCCGCAAATGCACGTGGCGAGGATTGTCCATGTAGGCGCCGAGGCCGGAATGCGCTTCCAGCCTCCGCCCGTTGGGGAGGTACACGGTGCGCGCCGAGATATCGTAGATTGCCGTGCGGCCGTCGTCCGACAGCGCGGCCGTGTCCTGGCGCGCTTGTCCCGGGCGGACGTGCCGCTTGGCAGGCACGGGAACCGGCACATCGGCGAGCTGCTCGGTGGTCCGCGCGGCCTTCTCGACGTCCTCATCCTGCGGCACTCGCAAGTCGCCCGTGCGCTCCCGCGCCGCCGACCCGAAGCGCTCGTCAAAGGACGCCACGCGGTCCTCCAGCGCGGCGAACCGCTCCTCGAACGACGCGCTTTTTTGCGCCGCCGACGCCGGCGCATCCGCCAGCAGGTCCGCCTCGTCGATAGTGATATTGCCGAAATCCGGATCGAGACTCGCCACGCGCACGCGATTGACCGGATGCTCTGATCCGATCGGCGCCCGGTACCGGTAAATCTCCTGATGGATCGTTCCGAAAACGGAAACGCTCGGACCGACATCCGCCGGACCTGCCAGCGTCCCTGGCAACTTGAGAACAACCCCCAAAACCACCGCAGCGATCCCGAACGGGATGGCGCGTACCCCAGGTCGAACCAACCCGTCCCCCACTCGTAACCTGCGTCACCCCTGGCGCAACGGCCACCGGCAACGCGCGTCCCCCGACGCGAGGCTCAGGAAGCACGTGATTGCGGCGAGAATTGTTACGGTCGAGCCGATCCGCCGTCCGTAGTTTTTCGGACCCGCGGCGCGGACATTTCTCTACAAATGAACTAAGAGAACAACAAAAAGCCCGTGGAGAAAAACATCAGCCGTTCTCCGACAAGAAAGTGCCGCAGGCGCCGAACCGGTGCGACGAGGCGGGGCCTCGCCCTTGAGCTTGATAATATTTCGCTATCCGATCGAACCGTATCGTTCGGCCTTATTGTCCGCCGACACGCTCGATTTCTGCACGAACCAATTTGTCCAACCGCGAGAGGGCCGCTCGCCGGATCGCCTGCTCGTCGCCGCCGCTCCACGGCACCTCGACGAGAGCTTCCACCGATTCGGTCGCCGAGCCCTGTGACGGCAAACTCGATACCAGCATGCGGACGCACACAATGCCCGTCTTCTCGTCCGGTTCGACGATTCTATAGGTCCAAGGCGGCATTCGGTTCTCCTTGTTGTCCACGCATGACGGTACGCATGGGCGGTGGACCTGTTGGCTTCCATTCCCGATGTGATCAAGAGCGCAACAACCCCAGCCGACGCTGATCGTGGGCCAATCGCGCGACCCCAGTCAATATCGTTGCGGCGGATGCCATCTGTCCTGGGTTCGTTTGCGGCCGCATCCGCACTTGACGCTGGCCGGATGGTCGGTACTTTCCGCCCGCAACATGAAACCTCAACTCGCGGATCCATGAAACTCATCCAGTTCCTTCAAGCGACGAACACCATCTCGCGGCACCGGCAGCGCGTCCAACAGGACCTGACGTTCGCCATGCTTGTCGAGAACACTGCCTATGACAAGCTGGTGGAGGTTCACTGGGCCGGCGAAGACGGGGTTTGGCATACGCTTCAGGCCGAGCATCACGCCTCCTGCGGCGCGGACCGTGAAATCTGGTACGCACGCGCAAGCTTCATTGCCTCCGATGATGCCTCATTGCCTGGCGACATCGAGTTTGTCCTGCACGGTCGCATTCGCGGACAGGAAGTCTGGGACAACAACGAGGCGCGCCATTACCTCTCGAACGCCGACTCAGGCGTGCTGTTGCATACAGACGTCCCGCTGCTCAATGTCGATTTCAATCCGCTTCTGGCTGCCGAGCAGCGTCACTATCCGATCACGGTCGCCGTGCGGCACGCGCTTCAGCCGGAGCGCGTCTTCGTTCACTGGACCACCGACGACTGGCGCAGCACGCGGGTCACGCCCTGCTTCTTCCACCGGATGTACTGGGACAAGTTCGCCAGGAGCAACGCCCGAAACCCCAATCGATACGGTACAAGTATTTGGACCGGCCAGATCAAAATTGACGATGCATTCCGCGTTCAGTACGCGATCGCTTGCGAAACGCCAAGCGGCACGATTTGGGACAACAATTTTGCCGCCAACTACGTAACCCGCCGCCGCCGGCTGAAGATTCTCACCTTGAATTTGCATTGCTATCAAGAACCAAACCAGGATGCGAAGTTCAGCCAAATCGCCAGGGCCATCGACGACCTCGACATCGACGTCGTCTGCCTCCAGGAGGTGGGCGAGCCCTGGCACAATGGCGGTGGGGACTGGGACGCCAATGCGGCCAAGATCATTCGCGACCGGTTGCGTCAATACTATCATCTGCACACCGACTGGTCGCATATCGGCTTTGACCGCTACCGCGAAGGCATTGCCGTCCTCAGCAGGTACGGTTTCTTGACCGCCGACGCCGGTTATGTGTCCGCCAGCGAGAGCATCAATAGCATCGACTCCCGCAAAGTCGTGATGGTCCAAGTCAACGTGCCTTACATCGGCCTCGTGAACGTGTTTTCCGCGCACCTGAGCTGGCCGAGCGGCGGCTTTTTCGAGCAGTTCGAGCGGTTGCGCTCGTGGGCGAACGAGAAACACGGCGGCAATATCGCCGCAACTTTCCTGTGCGGAGACTTCAATATCAAAGCCGGGTCGGACGGCTACCAGGCCGTCGTGCGCACCCGCGAATATGAAGACCAATACCTTGCGGCGACGTCGCATGTCGTGTTTGAGAAGATCTTCCGCGACCAGTCGCCGAACGTCGAGCGCCACTTGACCCTGGACGGACGCATCGATTTTATATTCATGCAAAGGAACAGCTCGCTGCACGCCGTCGCCGCCAGAGAGCTGTTCACCGATAACGACTACTACGGGCGCGTCTCCGATCACACCGGTTATTACGTCGAATTCGAGCCGAACTGATGATTATTGCTATTATGCCGAGTTGTCGCACAGACGCGCGGTCGATGCCGCCTTTGCAAGGATGTGTCCGCCCCCCTCGCTCTTCGCGCCGACCAGCCGGTCGGCTGGCCGGTGACGGCGCCTCAGCCGGATCATTGGTTTGGTTATTGCATGGGGCTGCAAGAACGGACGATCGATAACAGGCTGATTTTCTTTAGATGTATTGCCCAATCAATGCACATCGCAAGCGACAAAGCTTACGCTTATCCGAGCACCGCTCTCTCCCGCTTGCTTGCCTCGAACGGATAAAGAACCGCGAATATGCCATTTGCTGAAAGATACGCATTTCCGATCGACGCAAGACTCGGCACGAGCATCCCGCGCACGAACGATTTCATGGAATCGTTTTACGTCCGCTGGGGAAA
>JBAPYK010000449.1:0-7324 GCA_049284695.1 Rhodoplanes sp.
GGTGGCGATCTTGCTGGTCGCCGCGGGGGCGGTTCTGCTCGCGCCAAGTCTGCAGGCCCAGGTTGCGCTTGCCGCCGGCCCGATCGCGAACGGCGCGCAGTCCTTTATCGACCGATTTCAATCATCCGGACTGAAGGGTCAGTTCCTGTTGGGGGCGGCGCTGGGGGCAATCTGGTCGCCCTGTTCGGGACCGACGCTTGGGGCCGCGATCGGCCTTGCCGCGCAAACCGACACGGCCTTGCAGGCGGCAGTAACAATGGCGGTCTTCGGAATCGGGGCCGCGACGCCGATCGTGGCGCTCGCCTATGGCTCGCGCCGCGCCGTGCTTGCGCGGCGCGAGTGGCTCGATTGGCTTTCCCGCGTCGGCAAGCCCCTGATGGGCGCGATCCTGATCGCCATAGGGGTGTCGATCCTGAGCGGCCTCGACAAGACGATCGAGACCGTCCTCACACAAGCCATGCCGGATTGGCTGGTCGCGCTTACGACCCAGTATTGAATTCGGCGGCGGCGCTTAGCGGCCTGTCGGTGAGGGAGGAGGTTCTGAAGGTCGCCTAGCTATGCTTCGCCGCGGGTCTCGAACAGCGCCGTGTCGATCGCCTCGCGGGGGCTCTTGCCCGCCCACAGCAGGTACTGGAAGGCTTGGTAGTAGCGCTCGCAGGCGTCCACCGCCGTGGCGAGCAGGAATTCGCATTGCGGGCCGGAGGGGGCGGCTCCCCCGGTAAGCACGAGCGCGTGGCGGAACATGACGAGCCCGTCGTTCGCCCAGACGTCGAAATGACCGATCCAAAGCTCCTCGTTGATCATGGATACGAGTTCAGTCATGTCGGCGCGCCGGCGGTCAGGGAACTTGAGGTCGATCGCGCAGGCGAGATGCAGCACCTCGAGGTCGCCCATCCAGGTGAATGACGCCTGATAATCGGCCCAAAGTCCCGAGATCACGAGGGTAAGCTCGTCCTCGCTGGCGCGGGCGAACGACCAACCATGCGCCGCCGCCACATGCTCGACGGTTTCGACCGGATTGGCCGCCCTTGGAACCGGAATCTCTGAAAGCGACATGCCATTCCCACCCGATGTCGGATGTTCGGCGTGCATGCCCGGGCACGCACAAACGACGTCTGCCGGCCGACCGCCGAACCGCTCCGCCGGTCAGCCTTCGCCACCGGCCCGCCCAACAGCATTGTCCAAGGGATTGTAGATTCGTCGAAATTTAGCAACGCGCCGGTTTGTTTGGTCCACAGCGAAGGCTGCGACACGTTGACTCAAGCGGGCCTCGCGCAATGCGCGAGCCAGGGCGCGCCTCTGCGATCAGCGGGAGAAGGTGGGGCGTGATTAGGAATTTTTCCCGCGCCCCTGAGCGATTCCGGCGGGCCGACCGAAAGTCAGTCGAAGAGCGTGGAGACCGATCGCTCGGACGCGGTTCGGGCAATCGCTTCGCCGAGCAGCGTCGCGATCGACAAGACGCGGATATTCTCGGCGACGCGGACCGCCTCGGTCGGCTGGATCGAATCGGTGATCACCAGTTCCTTCAATTGGGAGGCAGTGACGCGGGCGACTGCTCCGCCGGACAGGACGCCGTGGCTGATATAGGCATAGACCTCGCGCGCGCCCTGGTTCAGCAGCGCGTCGGCCGCGTTGACCAGCGTGCCGCCGGAATCGACGATGTCGTCGACCAGAATGCAGATGCGCGCATCGACGTCGCCGATCACGTTCATGACTTCCGACTCGCCTGCGCGCTCGCGGCGCTTGTCGATGATGGCGAGCGGCGCGTTGATGCGCTTGGCGAGCGCCCGCGCCCGCACGACGCCGCCGACGTCGGGCGAAACCACCATGACGCTCGACAGATCGAAACGCTCGCGGATGTCGCGCACCATCACCGGCGAAGCGTAAAGATTATCGGTCGGGATGTCGAAAAAGCCCTGGATCTGGCCGGCATGGAGATCGACGGTGAGCACCCGGTTGGCGCCCGCATAGGTGATCAGATTGGCGACGAGCTTCGCCGAGATCGGCGTGCGCGGCCCCGGCTTGCGATCCTGCCGGGCATAGCCGAAATAGGGCAGCACCGCGGTGATGCGCCGCGCCGACGCGCGCCGGAGCGCGTCGATGATGATCAATAACTCCATGAGATGATCGTTGGCGGGATACGACGTCGATTGAATCACGAAAACGTCGGTCCCGCGCACATTGTCGACGATCTCGACGAAAATCTCCATGTCGGCGAAGCGCCGAACCACGGCCTTGGCGAGCGGCGTCTTAAGATAGGCGGCGATCGCTTCCGCAAGTCTCGGGTTGGAATTGCCGGCGACGAGCTTGATCGCTCCATTGTTGCCAGCCATTCCCACCTCCCGAACGCTCATCCAAGCAGCGCCCCATGGACGCGGCTTTGATTACATTCAGGTCTGCGGCTTAGCAAGACGAAGGATTTGTGATCAGGGGCGTTTCTCACCTGGTGGATTGGCTCGGCGCCCCCGAATCTTGCCCCAGAGAATTGTTTGACGCCCACTCGCCTATTGCGCGGCCGCTATCGCGACCGTTGGAGCCTCAGTGGGTTCGGTTTGGGGCTTCGCCGGTTCACGCGAGGGGGAGCCGAGGAACGTGACCAACCGATCCATCCCGCCGCGCGCGATCTTACGGATGACGGCGTCGTCGGCTGCGGCCCAGGTCTTCCGGCCGGCGCCGGTCATCGTCTCTTCGCCCGAGAGCCGCCGCGCGCGTTGCTGATTGGTGTCGTACACGTCCCATACCCAATGAACGACGGAGCGCTTGGAATAGACAATGGTCGCCGCATAAATGCGAATGCGATAATGGGCGGGCGCTCCGCGCGACACGACCGCGATCTGGCGGGCTCCGGCTTCCTCCGACAGGTTACGCACCAGCTTCGTGTAAACGCTCTCAGGCGGGCCATCGATCGACTCGAAGGCGATGGTCGGTCCGCTTCCCGACGTCACCGGTCCGGGCGTGGGCAATTGCCCGGTAGTGGTGGTGGAATTGCAGGCTGCGCCGCCGAGCGCCAGCATCAGCGCCGCGGTCAAGCCGAGTAGCCGTATACGATTTTTCGTCCGCGGCGCGCCGGCGCGCCGGACCGTTCCCCCGTCCATCGAAGCCCCCGTCGGCTTGCTGCGTAGGCCTGCCGGGGCAGACCTCGCGGGCGGATTAGTCCGCCATACTGAGCCGAGATGGAATTTACCCTCACAAGCCGCCGGGGTCCAGCAAAAGGATAACGAAAGGTTAATCGGCGGCGAGCGCGATCGCGTTGAGGTGGCGGCCGTAGTCGGATTCGCCTAAGTGCGTCATCCGTCTATAGCTATAGAAGCGCTCTGCATCGGCGTAAGTACAAACCCCGACATCCTCGACGCTCATCACTTCGGCGCGGGCGAGCCGGGCGGCGATATAGCCGGCCAGGTCGAACATCGCGCGCCCAGGGCGCTTCGATGGCGCGAAGAAGCGCCGGTTGGATGGCTCCTCGGACAAGAACTGGTCCACGACTTCCGGGCCCACTTCGTAATTGGGCTGGCGAATCATCGGACCGATCGCTGCAACGATGCGCGCGCGGTGCGCCCCCAGCCGTTCCATCGCTTCGATGGTCGCATCGGTGACACCGGCAAGTGCGCCGCGCCACCCTGCATGAGCGGCGCCCACCACGCGGGCGGTTGCGTCGGCGAATAAGACCGGCCCGCAGTCCGCGGTCGAGGCGGCGATGGCGAGCCCCGGCCTGCGGGTGACGACCGCGTCGGCGCGGGGGCGCTGGTCGGCGGGCCACGGCCCCTCGGCGACGACGACATCGGGCGAATGCACTTGATAGATGCTCACGAGACGGTCCGGGCCGACGCCGAGGGCTTCCGCCATGCGGGCGCGGTTTTCCGCAACGAACTCTGGATCGTCGGCCGAGCCGACGCCGGCGTTCAGACTCGCGTAGACGCCCTGCGACACGCCGCCCGCGCGGGTGAAGAAGGCGTGGCGGACCGCCGGCAGCGAGGCGAGCGAGCGAGCTTGCAGCAGCATCGTCATGGATCGAATCCAGGAAGAGGTCCGAGGGTTGGATCGCAGAGTGCGAGCGCCTTGAACAGCCGGCCCATGCCGGTCTGGCTGCGCCCGGTCAGACGGGCGAGCGCCGCGTCGATCGCGTCGCCTTTGGCGGGCGCGGCCGTTTTCAAGCGCGCCGCCCGCTCGGTGATCCCGAGCCGCTGCAGGAAAAGGCCTTGCTCAATCGGCCCGTATGCCTGCGCACCGGCCTGTTCGGCATCCGCGCGCAGGGCGGCGAAATCGACATGGGCGGTCAGATCGGCTTCGCCCGGATCGGCGAGCGCGTCGGCAAACCGGTGGCCGCGCACGGCCTGCAGGGTCTCGCCCAGCCCACTTTCAGTATGACCGTAATCGATGATGAGCGCGGCTCCGTTTCTGGCGACACGGGCAGCGAGCGCGCGCATCGCTTCGGCGCACCGCCATTCGAAGATTGCGCCGGGCGCCGCCGTGGCGTCGAGGCGCTGCGGTATGCGCGCGATCGGCGGCGAAGGCATAGGCGCGATGGCAAAAGCGAGCCGGCCCTCAGGGTCGAGACCGACCACGCGTTCATGCCAGCCCTGCGCGCCCCGGATCGCCTGGTGGACCGGCAGCGCGTCGAAGAACTCGTTGGCGAGGATGATGCTGGCGCCGGCCGGGACCTCGGCGAGCGCGCGATGCCATGAGATCGGCGCGCCGCACGCCGCAAGCGTTTCCCGCTGGCGGCGTTCGAGCGCCGGGCTTGTTTCTACAAGATGCACCGAAAGCGCCGACCGGAAGGCGGGCAGCGCGCGCGCCGCGCGCAAGGCGTCGGCCATCATCGTGCCGCGCCCGGGGCCGAGCTCGATCAGCCGCACCGCGCGCGGCGAGCCCATCTGCCGCCACACCTCCGCGGCCCATAATCCGATCAGCTCGCCGAACATCTGGGTGATCTCCGGCGCGGTGATGAAATCGCCGGCGCGTCCGAACGGATCGCGGTCCGTGTAGTAGCCGTGCTCCGGGTGAGAGAGGCAGAGCGCCATGTAGCGCGAGACGGGGATCGGTCCGCTTGCGGAAATCATTGCGCGCAGCTCGGCCTCGAACGGAGACATCGGCGCTCGCCTCAGGCCTTCTGCAGGGGCGGGCGGCGCAGCGCGATGGCGATGAAGACGAGCCCCGCAAGAAACAGCGGAATCGAGAGGAGCATTCCCATCGTCAGTCCGCCCCACAAATAGCCGAGTTGCGCGTCCGGTTCGCGGAAGAACTCGCAGAAGGAACGCATCAGCGCATAGAGGCAGGCGAATGCGCCGACGATGAGACCCGGCCGTCGAAGCGCGCCCGCCCGCACCATGAACGCGAGAATGATGAAGAGAACGAGACCTTCGAGCACGGCTTCGTAGAGCTGGCTCGGGTGGCGCGGCAGCGGGCCGGCATTCGGAAACACGATCGCCCAAGGGACGTCGGCCGGGCGGCCCCACAATTCGCCGTTGATGAAATTCGCCAGCCGCCCGAGAAACAAGCCGATCGGTCCGGCCGCGCAGGTGATGTCGCCGAGCGAGAGGAACGATACGCCGCGATTCCACGAAAACAGCGCCACCGCCAGCACGCAGCCGAGAAAGCCGCCGTGAAAAGACATTCCGCCCTTCCACAGTTGGAGGATTTCGAGCGGATGCGCGGCGAAGAAAGGCAAGTTGTAGAACAGCACATAACCGGCGCGCCCGCCGAGTATGATGCCGAGCGTCACCCAGAGAACGAAGTCGTCATAGTCCGCGACCGTCATCGGCGGCTCGCCGCCCCACAGCGAAGGCGTGGCGATCAGTCGCCGCGCATAGAACCATCCGAGCAGGATGCCGGCGATATAAGCGAGCGCGTACCAGCGGATCGCGAACGGGCCGATGCTGATCAGCACCGGATCGATTGCGGGAAAGGGCAGGGCCAGCAGCGGCATGAAGTCTTTCCTGGGGCGGGCGTTTGATGGAACGCGGTCAGGTCTGCGTCAAGCCGGGGCGAACCGCGATGGGCCTTGCATCGGATGGCGCTGATCGCCATTCTTCCTTACGGAAACTCTCAGCGCGGGTTCGCGGCGAACTAACGACGATTCGTCGTTGAAAATGCGACACGTGTAGAGACACCTATAGAACAGAGCGATGTCCGAATTCGTCGGAACGCTCTCCGCCGGAGCGCAGCATGACCCAGACGAGCAATAGGTTCTTCGATGAAATCGCGCGATTGATGAACGACGCCACCGGCGTCGCGCAAGGGGTGCGCCGGGAGGTCGAGACGCTCATGCGCAGCCAAGGCGAAAAAATCCTGCGCGAGATGGATGTCGTGCGGCGCGAGGAGTTCGAGGCGGTGCAGGAGATGGCGCGCATCGCCCGGGAGGAGAATGACGCGCTCAAGGCGCGCGTCGCGGCGATCGAGGCAAGACTCGGGATCAGCAGCGGCGGCAAGTAAAAGACCAGGCTGCCGCCGCTTCCCTGAGCGGTTTCGGCTCCCCGATGCCCCGCCGCGGGCTTGCCGCGAGACCGGGCGGTTCCTTGTCAATACGGGCAATCCTGTTCTATAAGCGCGCCACCCGCGGCCGCGCTGCCTGTCGTCATCCCGGCCGCATGCCGCGCACGCGGTTTTTTCACTTGTCGACGTGGAGGTTGGTCGCCGCGGGCGGCCGTTTTCCGTTCGAGGAAGGATGTGACAATGGCGAGGGTCAACGAGTTGAAGGCTATAGCCCGGCCGGAGGCCGGCAAGGGAGCCGCCCGCGCCGTGCGTCGCGAAGGCCGCGTGCCGGGCGTGATCTATGGCGACAATCAGCCGCCCCTCGGCATTTCGCTCGATCAGAACGAGCTGCACCAGCGCATTCTCGGCGGCCGGTTTCTCACCAGCATTTTCGAGATCGAGGTCGACGGCGCCAAGCACCGGGTGATCCCGCGCGATTTCCAGCTCGATTCGGTGCGCGACCGCCCTCTACACGTCGATTTCATGCGGCTCGGCAAGGGCGCAAGCATCCGCGTGCGCGTTCCCGTTCACGTGCGTAACGCCGATCTGGCGCCGGGCGTGAAGCGCGGCGGCACGGTCAATATCGTCGCCCATGCGGTCGAACTGCAATGCCCCGCCGAAGCGATTCCGGAGGCGATCGAGGTCGACCTGACCGGGCTCGAAATCAACTACTCCAAGCATCTGAGCGACATCGAGCTGCCGGCCAATGTCCGCGTCGTCGGCCGGGCTGACCCGACGCTCGTCACCATCGTGCCGCCCTCCGGATACGCCGAAGAACTGAAGGCGGCGCAGGAGGCTGCCGCCGCTGCGGCTGCCGCCGCTGCGGCTCCGGGCGCTGCAGCGCCGGGTGCTGCGG
>JBAPYK010000450.1:0-3838 GCA_049284695.1 Rhodoplanes sp.
CTCAATGATTCTGGGTCCCCGCTTGCACGGGGATGAGCGGAAAATCTCTTCACCGAGCCCGGGCTTACGCTTTCGCTCGGATTGACCCGTCGCCACGTTCATGTCCTAGTCGCGTGCTCTTTCGCGCAGCAAGTCAATCGCAAATAGACATGACGACCGACCGCTACAATGCTCGCGAGGCCGAGCCACGCTGGCAGAAAATCTGGGACGAGCGGGGCATTTTCGCGACCCGCAACGACGATCCGCGCCCGAAATACTACGTCCTCGAGATGTTCCCCTACCCGTCCGGGCGCATCCACATGGGCCATGTGCGCAATTACACCATGGGAGATGTGGTGGCGCGCTACAAGCGGGCCAAGGGCTTCAACGTGCTGCATCCGATGGGGTGGGACGCCTTCGGCATGCCGGCCGAGAACGCCGCCATGGCCAACAAGGTGCATCCGCGCGAATGGACCTACGCCAACATCGCGGCAATGAAGGCGCAGCTCAAATCGATGGGCCTGTCGCTTGATTGGGCGCGCGAGCTCGCGACCTGCGACCCCAGCTATTACAAGCACCAGCAACGCATGTTCCTCGATTTTCTCGAGAAGGGGCTGGTCGAGCGCAAGCAGTCGAAGGTGAACTGGGACCCGGTTGACCAGACGGTGCTCGCCAACGAGCAGGTCATCGACGGGCGCGGCTGGCGCTCCGGCGCGCTGGTCGAGCAGCGCGAGCTGACGCAGTGGTTCTTCAAGATCACGGCCTTCGCCGAAGAGCTGTTGACCGCGCTCGATACCCTCGATCGCTGGCCGGAAAAAGTGCGCACGATGCAGCGCAACTGGATCGGCCGCTCCGAGGGCCTGTTGATCCGCTTCGCGCTCGACCCGGCAACGACGCCTGCCGGCGAAGATGAACTGGAAATCTTCACCACGCGCCACGACACGTTGTTCGGCGCGAAATTCCTGGCGCTGTCGCCCGACCATCCGCTTGCGACCGCGGCGGCCAAAAAAAACCCCGCGTTGACCCGCTTCATCGCCGACTGCAAGCGCATCGGAACCGCGCAGGAGGCGATCGACAAGGCGGAAAAGCTCGGCTTCGACACCGGCATCCGCGCGATCCATCCGTTCGACCCGACCTGGACGCTTCCCGTCTATGTCGCGAACTTCATTCTGATGGACTATGGCACGGGCGCGATCTTCGGCTGCCCGGCGCACGACCAGCGCGACCTCGATTTCGTCAACAAATACGGGCTCGGCAACACGCCGGTCGTGTGCCCGGAAAGCCAGGACCCAAGCACGTTCGTCATCACCGACACCGCCTATGACGGCGACGGACGGATGATCAATTCGCGCTTTCTCGACGGCATGACGATCGCCGACGCGCAGGAGGAAGTCGCAAAGCGGCTCGAAAGCGAACTGCGCGGGAACCGGCCGGTCGCGCAGCGCCAGGTGCAATACCGGCTGCGCGATTGGGGCATATCGCGCCAGCGCTACTGGGGATGCCCGATCCCGATCATCCACTGCCCGTCCTGCGGGATCGTTCCGGTTCCCGACAGCGACCTGCCGGTCACGCTCCCCGACGATGTCAGCTTCGATCGGCCGGGCAATCCGCTCGACCATCATCCGACCTGGAAGCACGTCGCCTGCCCGCAATGCGGCGGCAAGGCGCGGCGCGAAACCGATACCATGGACACGTTCGTCGACTCGTCCTGGTATTTCGCCCGGTTCAGCGACCCTTGGATCGCGACCGCCCCCACCGACCGCACCGCGGTCGACCACTGGCTCCCGGTGGATCAATATATCGGGGGCATCGAGCATGCGATCCTGCACCTGCTCTACAGCCGCTTCTTTACCCGGGCGATGAAGGCGACCGGCCGCGTCGGTTTCGATGAGCCGTTCGACGGCCTGTTCACGCAAGGGATGGTCGTGCACGAGACCTACCGCACGGCGGACGGCGGTTTTGCTGCGCCTGCGGAGATCGAAATCGTCGCCGACGGGGAAGCGCGCCGCGCGACGCTGCTTGCGACCGGCGAGCCGATCGAGATCGGCCCGATCGAGAAAATGTCGAAATCGAAGCGCAATACCGTGGACCCCGACGAGATCATCGCCGCCTTCGGGGCCGATACGGCGCGTTGGTTCATGCTGTCCGACTCGCCGCCCGACCGCGACGTGATCTGGACCGAGGAGGGCGTCAAGGGGGCGTCCCGCTTCGTGCAGCGGATTTGGCGGTTTGTCATGGATGTTGCGGCGCTTGCCCCGAACCAGGACGTCCCGGCGCAGCTCGGGCCGCACGCTACCCATATCCGCAGGATCGCCCATCGCGCGCTCGCCGCTTACAGCGCCGACGTCGAGAAGCTGCGGTTCAATGTCTGCGTCGCCCAGGTCTACGACCTGATGAACCGGCTACAGTCCGAACTCGAGGCGGCGCGGAGCGAAAAGCGAACGGAAGCAGAACAAGGCGTCGGCCACGCCCTTGTCGAAGCGGCGGAAATACTTCTTCAGCTTATTGCGCCGATGATGCCGCACCTGGCCGAGGAGTGCTGGGCCACGCTCGGTCATAAGACCCTGATCGCAAAGACGCCCTGGCCGGAAGTCGAGGCGGGTCTCTTGATCGATGACGCAATCACTCTGCCGGTGCAGATCAACGGCAGGAGGCGGGCCGATGTCACCGTGCCACGCCAAGCCGGAAAAGAGGAAGTGGAGGCTGCCGTTCTCGCCCTCGATGCGGTAAAAAAGGCATTGGACGGCAAGCCCCCGAAGAAGGTCATTGTCGTTCCGCAGAGGATCATCAATGTCGTCGCCTGACCGACGCCTCGTGCTTGCCAGTTCCCTGCGGCTTGCCGCGGGGTTGGCGGCGGCGACTTTGGTTGCCGGCTGCTTCCAGCCCCTCTATGGCGAGCGGACGCTCGATGGCGGACCGTCGATCAAGTCCGCGCTTCAGCAGGTCGAGGTCGCCCAGATCCCGGCCTCCAACGGGACGCCAGAAGCCCGCATCGCCATGGAGCTGCGAAATCACCTGTTGTTCGGCCTGGCCGGCGCGGCCCCGCTGCCGCCGACCCACCGGCTCAGCATCCGGATCACCTCGACCCGCGTCTCCATCATCGTCGACACCAAGACGGCGCGGCCGGACGTGGAAAATTACGGGCTCATAGCGACCTACAATCTGATCGATCTGAAGACCGGCCGACCCGTGGTGACCGACCAGACATTCACCCGCGTCTCCTATGACATTCCGGGCCAGGCGCAGCGGTTCGCGCGCCAACGCGCGTTGCGCGAAGCGGAGACGCGCGCTGCGGAGGTCATCGCCACCAATATCAAGATGCGGCTTGCCTCCTATTTCGTCGCCGGGACCTGAGGACGGCGAAACCGATGGCGGCGCTCAAGGGCGCGGAGATCGACGCCTATGTTGCGCAGCCGGACGCTCGTCTGATCGCGTTGGTCTATGGCGTGGACGCGGGACTGGTGCGCGAACGCGTCGAGGCGTTGCTCGCGGCGTCGGTCGACGACGTGAACGACCCGTTCGCGCTCGTGCGCGTCGAAGCCGACACGCTCACCGCGCATCCCCAGCGCCTGTTGGAGGAGGCCCACACGGTCCCGTTGTTCGGCGGACGCCGCGCACTATGGGTCAAGGCAGGCGGTGCGAATATTGCCGCCGCCGTCGAAGCGCTCCTTGCCGATCCGCCGCAGAAGGATTGCCGCGTGGTTATCGAGGCCGGCGATCTGCGCAAGGGCGCCCCGCTGCGCGCGCTGGTCGAGCAGGCGAAAGGCGCGGTTGCGCTCGCCTGCTACGCCGATAGCGAACGCGACCTCGCGCGATTGGTGACCGAGGAACTGCGAGCAGCAAAGCTCAGCATTGCGCC